>JAABSI010000006.1:0-60919 GCA_011390455.1 Trueperaceae bacterium | reverse complement strand
AAGGTTCACGGTGGCGTCGCCGACGTCGGGGTAGTCGAGCTTGTAGTCGACGTAGGCGACCACCGGGGCGTCGGAACCGGCGTCGTGCGGCACGCCCGTGGGCAGCTCCGCCGCTGCGGCGCGATCGTCGAGGACGGCGAGGACGACGTGCCGGCGCTCGTCGCGCTCGGCCAGCATCAGGTCGGTGCGGACCTCGCTCGACGTGGGTACGGGTTTGCCGATCGCATCGAAGTAGGCCGGCGTGGCGAGGTAGAGGGCATGGACCAAGCCGGCATCGTCGGCGCCAGCCGGTCGGAGGTGCAGCACGGTCGCGTCCGGGCCGAGCCGCGTGCGCTCGGCCGCGTCGAGGGCTTCGACGTCGGGCATCGGAGCGAGGCTAGCACGCCCCTTCATGAGCGCCGTGCCGCATCCACGACGCCCGTCCGCGACGGACCTCGGTACCCTGACCCTCGTGCCCCCCACCGCCCCAGCTCCGGCCCCTGCGCGCTTCGTCGCCGCGCTCGACGAGGGTCGCGCCGTCTTGGCGCCGATGGCCGGGTACACCGACGCGCCGTTCCGCCGGCTCGCGCGCGCCTTCGGTGCGGCCTGGGCGGTCACCGAGATGGTGTCCGCGCGGGCGCTCGCGCTCGGCGACGCCACCGGCCTGGCGATCTCGGCCCCCCATCGTGGGGAGCGCGACGTCGTCGTGCAGTTGTTCGCCGCGGACCCCGAGGAGGCGGCGGACGCCGCCGCACGGCTGTACGCGGCGTTCGCCCCGGATGCGATCGATCTCAACATGGGATGCCCGGTGCGCAAGGTGCTCAACCGCGGGTGCGGCGCGGAGTTGATCCGCGACCCGGAGCGCGCGGGCGCCGTCGTCGCCGCGATCGCCGCTGCCGTGCCCGTACCCGTCACCGCCAAGACGCGCCTCGGCGTCGATCGGGTCGAAGCGCTCGACGTGGCGCTGGCCGTCGTCGAGGCGGGCGCCGCCCTCGTCGCCGTCCACGGTCGGACCGCCGTCCAGAAGTACGCGGGCGAGGCCGATTGGGACGCGATCGCCGCCCTCGCGGCCGCGCTGCCGGTCCCCGTGCTCGGCTCCGGCGACGTGGTCGACGCATGGGGGGCTCGGCGCGCGCGCGCCGCCGGCGTCGGGGTGATGATCGCCCGCGGCGCGCTCGGCCGGCCCTGGGCCTTCCGGACGGTGCGCGGGGGGGCGCCACCGGCGGTGGACGAGGTCGTCGGCTGCGCGTGGCGGCACGCGCGCGACCACGTCGCGTGGTACGGCGGTCCGGTAGCCCTGCCCCGGCTGCGCGGTCAACTGGCCGCCTACGCGGTCGCCCTCGAGCGGATCGCGACCCACGGGCACGACGCACCCTCGGCCCAAGCGGATCCGCGCCGTGGCCGCGACGCGGCCGGCCTGCGGGACGCGCTCGTGGCCGCGACGACGCTGGACGAGATCGCCCGCGCGCTGCACCTGGGCACCGGCATCGACCCCAGGACCGAGGCTCCGGATCCGATCCCAGGGCCGTCTCCGCAGCCACCCTCCTTCGCGCGCTTCGGCCGTCGACGGTCGCGCCGCGCCGTCGCCGCACCGGTCGCACCGGCCTGAGCCCGGCTGGTACCATCCTCCGTGCCGATCCTCCCGCGCCTCGCGCTCCGCAACCTGCTTCGCCATCGCTGGCGCTCGCTCGCCACCGTCCTCGGCGTGGCGCTCGGGATCGCGGCGGTCCTCGCCACCCTGTCGGTCGGCGCCAACGTCGACGCCAACGTCCGCGCGACCCTCGAGGCCGCCGCCGGACCCGCCGATCTGCTCGTGACGCCGGGGGCCACCGGGCGCGCCGTGTTCGATTTCCGCGAGACGCTCGACGCCGTCCTCGCCGATGGCGACGTGGCGTGGGCGGTGCCGGTGCTGAACGTGCGCGCCGAACCGGAGCGGGGCGCCGAGGTCGGGGGCGCCGCAGGCCTGCTGCCCGGCGTCGACAGCGGCTTCCAACTCGGAGGGCGCCGCACCGACGTGGCCGAGGCGTTGCCGGTGGTGCTCGCCGCCGGGCGCCTGCCCGCGGCCGGCGCGGCGGAGGTCGCGATCGCCGAGGGCTTCGCCGCCGCGCGCGGCCTGACGCTCGGCGACGTGGTCGCGTTCTCGGGGCAGGCGGGCCGCTTCGAGCTGGAGCTCGTGGGTTCGTTGGACGACCGCTTCGCCCTGGCGAGCACGAACGGCGGGCGCGTCGGGATCACCCACCTCTCCGACCTCCAGGAGGCGCTCGCCTTCACCGACCGGGCGAGCCACCTGGAGCTGGGGCTCGTCGACGGGGTCGATCTCGAGGCGGTGCGGGCGCGCCTGCAAGCGACGGTCGGCGATGCGTACACGGTCACGTACCCGGCGGGCACCGGCGACGCCACGTCCGGCATCGTCCAGACGCTCCAGAGCGGGCTGCTCATCCTCGCGGCGACGCTCATGGCCCTCGGCGGCTTCATGGCCTACAACACCTTCATGGCAGGGGTGGTCGAGCGCACCCGCGAGTACGCGCTGCTGCGCACGATCTGCATGAAGCGCGGCGACGTGCGGCGCCTGGCGCTGTGGGAGGCCGGGTGGGTGAGCGCGGCGGGCGTCGTCGTAGGCCTCGGCCTCGGCGTCGTGCTCGCGGCCGGCATCAACCAGATCAACGCGATCGCACTCGGCTACGAGCCGCGCACCCTGGTCATCCCGGTCCAGGCGGCCGCGATCGCGGCCGCCGTCGGCATCGTGGTGGCGATCTTGGCGGGCAGCCTGCCGGCGCGCGCCGCGGCCCGCACGTCGCCGCTCGGCGCGCTGCGCGACGCCGAGGCCGCGCGCGATCCACGCCTCGTCGCGTTCGGCTGGGTGCTCGTCGTCCTCGGCGTCGTCTTCAGCCAGCTCCCGTGGTCCGGGTACGCGGCCCTGTTCGGCACCGCGCTCGCGATGGCCACCTTCTTCGCCGGCGTGGCGCTGGCCGCCGAGGGGCTGATCCGGCCCGCGGTCGTGCTCGCCCGGCCGCTGCTCGGCGCCCTGCTCGGTCCCGCCGGGCGGCTCGGCGCCGGCTTCACGATCCGCAACGCGTCGCGCAACGGGGTCGCGGTCGGCACCGTCATCGTCGGGACCGGCCTCATCATCGGCGTGGGGTCCATGGTCGAGGGCATCAACGTCGCCGTCGCCGACTGGGTGGACACCACGATCGTCGGCGACCTGTTCATCACGTCGGCGGCGCCGTTCCCGAACGACTTCGAGGCGCGGGCCGCGCAGGTCGACGGGGTCGACCAGGCGTCGGGCGTCGGCCTGCGGGTCGTGCGCTACGAGCCCGAGGGCGTGCCCCGGGGCCGCACGGTCGCGCTCGTCCTCGTCGACCCGGCGCGGTTCGACCCCACGGCGGGGTTCGGCTCCCTGCAGTACATCTCGGGTCAGGGCGACGCCGCGACGGGGTACGCGGCGCTGCTGGAAGGGGGCGCGGTGCTGGCGGCCAACACGATCCGCGACCGCTTCGGCGTCGGCCTGGGGGACACCGCCCGGCTGCGGACCGACGACGGCTTCGTCGACTTCCCCATCGCCGGCGTGGTGGTCGACTACACCGGTGGCGGCGAGACCTTCATCGCCTCGATCGCCGACCTTCCACGTTTCGGCGGCGGGAGCCCCGACCTGTTCGTCGCGACCGTCGAGGCGGGCGCCGACCCAGCCGTCGTGCGCGACGCCCTGCTCGCGGCCTTCCCCGACGTCTTGCTCGACGTCACCCTCAACCAGGCGTACCGCGAGCAGGTGCAGGAGTTGCTGGCGCAGTCCTTCGCCACGACCAACACGCTGCTGCTGCTCGCCGCGCTCATCGCCGCGCTCGGGGTGGCGAACACGCTCGGCATGAACCTGTCCCGGCGCGCGCACGAGATCGCCGTCCTGCGCACGGTCGGCATGCGCCGCGCCGGCGTGCGCCGCTTGGTGACCGCCGAGGGCGTCGTCGTGCTCACGCTCGGCGCGGTGCTCGGCGTCGCCTTCGGCCTGTTGCTGTCCGACGTGATCACGGCGGGCGCGCGCGCGCTCACCGGCTACGCCATCGAGGCGGTCGTCCCCTGGCGGCTGCTCATCGCCGCCGCGGTGCTCACCCCCATCCTCGGCTTCCTCGCCTCTTGGCTGCCGGCCCGTCGGGCCGCTCGCCTCGCCCCGCGCGTCGCCCTCGGCGCCTCGGAGTCCGCATGACCGCACCCTCGGCCGCCCCCGTTCGTCCTGCCCCCGACGCCGCGCCCCCCGCCCTGGAGGCGCGCGGCTTGCACAAGCGCTACACGCTGGGCGACGAGATCGTCCACGCGCTGCGCGGCGTCGACCTCGTCGTTCGCTCCGGCGAGTTCGTCGCCGTGATGGGGCCGTCGGGCTCCGGGAAGAGCACGCTGCTCCACCTGCTCGGCCTGCTCGACGCCCCCGACGCGGGCTCGATCGCGCTCGCCGGCGAAGCGACCGCCGGCCTCGACGACGACGCGCTGACCGACGTGCGCCGGCGCCGCCTGGGGTTCGTGTTCCAAGCCTTCGAGCTGGTCCCGAACCTGTCCGCCCGCGAGAACGTCCTGCTCCCGGCCGAGATCGCCGGCGAAGGCGATGCGGCCGCGCACCGACTCACGGAGCTCGCGGTCGCCCTGGGGATCACCGACCGGCTCGACCACCGACCCGACCAGCTCTCCGGTGGCCAACGCCAGCGCGTGGCGATCGCGCGGGCGCTGATCAACGACCCCGTCTTGGTGCTCGCCGACGAGCCGACCGGGAACCTCGACAGCCGCACGGGGCGCGAGGTGCTCGACCTCCTCCGCCACGGGGTCGACGATCAGGGCTGGACGGTCGTCATCGTCACGCACGACGCCCAGGCCGCCCTAACGACCGACCGCATCGTGTTCCTGCGCGACGGGGCGATCGCGGGCGAGGCGCGCACGAGCGACGACGACGTGCGGTCGCAGCTCGACGCCTTCCTCGCGGGCTGATGCGCGCGGCGCTTGACGCGCGCGCACCGCAGGCCTAGCATGACCACATGATGTGTAAGGTACACACGATGTGGTGTGTTGCGAACGTTTGCCGGTCGTGGCCGTGACCCCACCGCCGGACCGCCCGCGCGTCCTCCTCTTGTGCGGCGGTCGGTCCGCCGAGCACGACGTCTCGCTGGACTCCGCGCGCTCGCTGATCGCGGGGACCTCGGAGCGGGTCGCGTGGGAGCCGCGGGTCATCGACCACGACGGCCGCTGGTTGGACGCACCCTCGAGCCTCCGGCGGCTCGCCGGCGAAGGCGCGGCCGCGACCGGCGCGCCGGTCGACCTCGATGCGCTCACGGGCGCCGACGCGGTCTTCCCGCTGCTCCACGGCCCGTTCGGAGAGGACGGGCGGCTGCAGGGACTCTTCGAGGTCCTCGGCGTCCGGTACGTGGGTTCGGGCGTGCTCGGGAGCGCGGTGGGGATGGACAAGCTCGTCATGAAGGCGGTGCTCGGCGCCGCCGGCCTGCCTCAGGTCGCCCACGAGGGGGTGACGCGCGACGCCTGGCGCCGGGCGCCGGATGCGGTCCGCACCCGCCTGGACGGCCTGGGGTGGCCGGTGTACGTGAAGCCGGCCAACCTCGGATCGTCGATCGGCATCGCGCGCGCCGACGATCCGGCTGCGCGCGACGCCGCACTCGATGCCGCGTTCGGCTACGACCGCCGCGCGATCGTCGAACGCGCGTTCCGCGACAAGCGCGAGCTCGAGGTGGCCGTCCTCGGCCTGGACGACCCCGAAGCGAGCGTCGTAGGCGAGATCTCCTTCGGGAGCGACTTCTACGATTACGCCACCAAGTACGAGGCCGGCCGCGCGCGCCTGGACGTCCCGGCGGACGTTCCGGAGCGGGTGGCCGAGGCGTCCCGCGCGCTCGCCCGGCGCGCCTTCCTCGCCGTGGACGCGGCCGGGCTCGCGCGCGTCGACCTCTTCTGGTCGCCCACCCGCGACGAGCTGGTCGTCAACGAGATCAACACCATGCCCGGCTTCACGGCCACCTCGATGTACCCGCGGCTGTGGGCCGCGTCGGGGGTCCCGTACCCCGAGCTCGCGGCGCGCTTGGTCGCGCTCGCCTTCGCCGACCGCTGACCGCTGACCGCTGACCCGCCACCGGGTATCATCCACGCGTTCGGAGGTGGCGTCGCCCCCAAGCGCCGGGACAACCCGATCGGATCGAAGACCGTCCGAGCCGCACCCGAGGGCGATCGGCTCGAAGCCGCCGTGCGCGCCGTCGCCCAGGATCCGGTCCTCGAGACCGAAGAAGCGCACGCCGCGCATCCGCCGGAGGGACACGACGAGGGGCCCCGGCCGCTGACGAACCTGGGCGCCGCGCGGGTCCTCATCCTCAACGCCAGTTACGAGCCGCTGCACGTCTGCTCGGTCAAGCGCGCGATCACGCTGCTGATGCAGGACCTGGCGGAACGCGTACAGGACGGTGATCGCGTGCTCCGCTCACCGTCGTCGGTCGTGCCGGTGCCCAGCGTGATCCGGCTGCGCCGCTACGTGCGCCGCCCCCACCGGCAACGCGTGGCCTTCAACCGCAAGAACGTCTTCCGACGCGACGACCACACCTGCCAGTACTGCGGCGTCCGCAGCCACGACCTGACGCTCGACCACGTGCACCCGCGGTCGCGTGGGGGTCCGACCTCGTGGGAGAACGTGGTCGCCTGCTGCCGGCGCTGCAACGCGACCAAGCGCGACCGCACGCCCCAGGAAGCCGCGATGGCCCTGCGCCGCCGGCCGGCGGCGCCCGCCTTCCTGTTCAGTTCGGTGTACGGCGTGCTGCCCGACGCGGACCCGGCTTGGGAGGCCTACCTGCCGCGCGGCCGGTAGCTGCGCCCCGGTTCGCCGAAGAGCCGCGACAACAGCGCCGAGACGACGGACAGCACGAGCGCGCCCCAGACGGCCGTCCAGAAGCCCGCGATCTGCAACGGCGACAGGACCGACGCCAGCGCGAGCGCGAGGCCGTTGACCACGAGCAGGAACAGACCGAAGGTCAGCAGCGTGACCGGGAGCGTCAGCAGCACCATCACGGGCCGCACGACCGCGTTCACGAGACCGATCACGAGCGCGGCCAAGAGCAGCGGCCACAGACCCCCCGACGCGATGCTCATGCCGCCGACGAGCTGCACGGTCAGCCACAACGCCAGCGCGTTCAGACCCCAACGAATCAGAAGGTTCATGGCAGCGAGTCTAGCAGCGGGGGCGCACGGGCGCATGCCTCCGACGCGGGAGGGCGCCTCCCCCCACGGGGGGAGCTCCGCTCCCGCGGACGTGGGACGCGCCCACCTAAGCGGGAGGCGCGGACCGCTAGCGCGGAATGCGGCGCAGCACCGGCCGCGGATCGCCCACGTCGAACCCGACCGAGTTCAGGATGGCGATCAGCTTGGGGTCGCGGTCCGAGAGCTCGGCGCGCACCCGCCCGAGCGGACTCGAACCCGCGAACTCGTGGAGCACCGAGAGCACGAGGCGGCGCAGCATCTCGGTCGACTCGCGGTGCGGGGCCGACACGCCGATCGCCGTGAGCGCGAACTCCCCGTCCACCCCCGTCCGCCGACGGCCGGCCAAGGCGTACCCGACCGCGGGGCGGTCGAGCGTCTCGTGGGCCAAGCACCACAAGTCGGGCGTGAAGCGGCCGTGGGCGCGCTTGAGCCACGCCCAGCGGCCGTCGCCGAGCGGTTGCTCCTCCGCGGCCGCCACGAAGGTGCGGAACTCGTGGTCGACGTCGAGGCGCCAGGCCTCCAGGACGAGCGGACGCCCCAGCGGCGGCACCTCCGACAGGTCGAACGCCAGCGGGCGCAGCGCGTCCTCCTCGAAGCCCGAGCCGGCGAGCGCCGCGTGCATGGCGGCGGCGCGGGCCTTCGGCACCGCCGACAGGTCGAGCTCCACGGCCTCGTGGGGATGGCGTTCGAGCACGTCGTCGACGAGCGCCGCGAAGCCCGAGGCGTCGTCGCCGACGTACCACGGTTGCGCGAGCCGCAGGGTCGGCTCGTCGAGGTCGGGGTCGGGCGGCCACGCGACGATCCCCGCCACGGGCTCGACGGCCTCCCCCGCATCGGCGGACGCCTCGCCGCGACCGGCGTCGGGCACGAGGACCCACGCCCGTGCCGCGTCGCGGCGCGGGTCGCGCAGGCGCACCACGGTGCGGCGCGCGAGCCCCCACGGGTCGCGATGGTCGACGAACGCGAACGCGCGGGCGAGGAACCAGACGAGTTCGTCGGAAGCGAGGGGTCGGATCACGGCGCCCCCATGCTACCGCCGCTCGGTACGATGCCGTCGTGCCCAAACCCCGCGTCGTCGGCGGCCGCGCCCGCGGTCGCCCCCTCGAGACCCCCCGCCAGGGCACCCGTCCGACGCCCTCGCGCGTGCGCGAGGCGATGTTCGACGTGCTCGCCTTCGAGCCGCGGGGCGTGTTCCTCGACCTCTTCGCCGGCTCCGGCGCACTGGGGCTCGAGGCGGCATCGCGCGGCTGGCGGGCCATCTGCGTCGACCTCGGGCGCGAGGCCGTCGACGTCGTGCGCCGCAACGCGCGCGCGACCGGGCTCGAGATCGAGGTCCGGCGGGGCGACGCGCTGGCGGTGGCCCGCAGCCTGCGCGGCCAGGTGGACGTGTGCAGCGCGGCTCCGCCGTATCCGGCGGACCTGCCGGCGATCTTCCAGGAGCTGCTCGACTCGGGGTGCGTCCGGCCCGGGGGGCGCTACGTGTTCCAACACCCCTCGAAGCTGGCGTTCGAGCTCACCCTGGGCGGGGTCGCGGTGCCCGTGGACCGCCGCGCCTACGGCACCAACGCGCTCACGTGGGTGCGGGTCCCGAAGGCCGTTCCCGATGCCGAGGCCGACGACGCGGCGCCCGGCTAGGCCATGGCCCGGATCCGCTCGGCAGCCGTCGCCACGCCTTCGGAGCGCGTCGTCGACAGGTGCTAGACTCGCGCGACGCCGCGCGCCGGGGTCGTCGGGCCAGCGCCCGAGGCCCGCCGAGCGCGCGCACCCGAAGCGTGAACCGACCGACCGGAGGCCCGCCTCCGCGTCGCTCCCGAAGGGGCCCACCCGATGTTCGGATTCATCCAGAAACTGTTCGATCAGAACGATCGCGAGGTCAAGCGGCTCGAGAACGAGGTCGTCGCCCGCACCAACGCGCTCGAGGCCGACCTGGAGAAGGTCCCGGACCTGACCGTCGCCTTCGCCGAGCTCAAGCGCCGCCACCTCGAGGACGGCGAAGCCCTCGACGCGCTGCTGCCCGAGGCGTTCGCGCTCACCCGCGAGTCGGCCAAGCGCCACCTGGGGCTGCGCCACTACGACGTCCAGCTCATCGGCGGCGCGGCCCTGCACCACGGCAAGATCGCCGAGATGAAGACCGGCGAGGGCAAGACCCTCGTCGCCACGCTGGCCCTCGTGCTCAACGCGCTCACGGGCAAGGGCAACCACCTGGTCACCACCAACGACTACCTCGCGCGCACCGGCGCCGAGTGGATGGGGCCCATCTACCGCGGCCTCGGCCTGACGGTGGGCGTGATCGAGCACGGTTCGGACGCGGCCGCCCGCCGCGCGGCCTACCGCAACGACATCACCTACATCACGAACTCGGAGCTAGGCTTCGACTACCTGCGCGACAACATGTCGTTCCGGCCCGACCAGCTGGTGCTGCGCGAGGACACCCCGCTGCACTACGCGATCGTCGACGAGGTCGACTCCATCCTCATCGACGAGGCGCGCACGCCGCTCATCATCTCGGGCCCCGCGGAGCTCGCCACCGACAAGTACTACGTGATGGCCAAGCTCGCCGCCAAGCTCGAGAAGGGCGAGGCGGGGGAATCGAAGGAGATCCCGCCCACCGGCGACTACACGGCCGACGAGAAGACCAAGGACATCCACCTCACCGAGCAGGGCATCGACAAGGCCGAGAAGGAGTTGGGGGTCGAGGACATCTTCGGCACCGCCAACATGGAGCTCGGCCACATGCTCCGCCAGGCGCTCCGCGCGCGCGAGCACTACAAGCTCGACCAGGAGTACGTGAAGGACGAGGCCGGTCAGATCGTCATCGTCGACGAGTTCACGGGCCGCCTCATGCCGGGCCGGCGCTTCGGCGAGGGGCTGCACCAGGCGATCGAGGCCAAGGAAGGCGTCAAGATCGAGCGCGAGAACCAGACGCTGGCGACCATCACCTACCAGAACTTCTTCAAGCTCTACGACAAGATCGCCGGCATGACGGGCACCGCCAAGACCGAGGAGAAGGAGTTCCAGGAGATCTACCGCTCCGACGTCCTGGTGATCCCGACGAACAAGCCGATCGTGCGCGCCGACCACGAGGACCTCGTGTACCGCACCGAAGAAGGGAAGTACACCGCCGTCGTCGACGAGATCGTCGAGGTCCACAAGACCGGCCAGCCCATCCTCGTGGGCACGGTCACGATCGAGGCCTCCGAGCGGCTGTCCAAGATGCTCGGGCGCAAGGGCGTCAAGCACCAGGTGCTCAACGCCAAGTACCACCAGCGCGAGGCCGAGATCGTCTCGCAGGCCGGGCGCATCGACGCCGTCACGATCTCGACGAACATGGCCGGCCGCGGCACCGACATCGTGCTCGGGGGCAACCCCGAAGCGCTCGCCCGGCAGCTGCTCGAGCGCGAGGGCTTCGATCGGTACGACTCCGACACCGAGCTGTTCATCAAGGCGCTCATGCTCCACCGCGAGGACGAGGCGCGGGAGCACGCGCGCAACCTCGAAGGTTTGCCGGACGGCATCATGCAGCGCATCGTGCAGTTGCGCGACGAGGCGGAGCGCGACCACGTCAAGGTCGTCGAGCTCGGCGGGCTGCACATCATCGGGACCGAGCGCCACGAGTCACGCCGCATCGACAACCAGCTCCGCGGCCGCGCCGGCCGCCAGGGCGACCCGGGCAGCAGCCGCTTCTACGTGTCGTTCGAGGACGACCTGATGCGCCTGTTCGCCAACGAACGGGTGCTGGGCATGATGGATCGGCTCGGGATGGACGACACCGCGCCGATCGAGGCCAAGATGGTCTCCGGCGCCATCGAGCGCGCCCAGAAGCGCGTCGAGGACCGGAACTTCGGCATCCGCAAGCAGCTGCTCGACTTCGACAACGTGATGAGCAAGCAGCGCGAGGTGATCTACGCCCAGCGCCGCGAGATCCTGTTGGGGCACGACATCTCCGACGACGTGCAGGACATGATCGCCGAGTACGTCGACGCCCAGGTGCAGCGCCAGCTCAACCCCGAGCTGGAGCCGGAGGAGCGCGATACC
Organism: Trueperaceae bacterium; assembly: GCA_011390455.1. The sequence goes on along the minus strand of JAABSI010000006.1, from coordinate 49,678 downwards.
GGTGCGCTGCGCACGGCCGTCCTCGAGGCGGTCCCGCAGCTCGAGGACTTCGACTTCGACGAGCTGCGCGACGTCGCGCCCGAAGAGGCCACGCAGATGCTCGTGCCGGCGATCGAGGCCGCGTACACCGCGCGCGAGGCCGAACTGGGCGCCGAGCTGCTCCGCGAGCTCGAGCGCTTCATCGTCCTCCAGGTGGTCGACCAGCACTGGAAGGAGCAGCTCCACATGATGGACGTGCTCCGCCAGGGGATCGGCCTGCGTGGGTACGGCCAGCGCAACCCGTTGCAGGAGTACGGCTTCGAGGCCTTCAACCTGTTCGAGGAGATGAAGGGCAACATCCGCCTGAACGTCGCCAAGCTGCTCTTCCGGGTGCAGGTGCAGACGGGCGAGCGCCTCGAGCGGCGCGCCCCGGCGCGCCCGACCATCCTCGACGCCGGCGGCGGCGTGAGCGCCCTCGCCGCCGCCGCCGGGCGACCGCAGGCCGCCGGCGCGACCAAGACCGCGCCGATCACCGTCGACGACAAGGTCGGTCGCAACGATCCCTGCCCCTGTGGGAGCGGCAAGAAGTACAAGCACTGCCACGGCAAGGCGTGAGCACCTTCACGGCGCGCGTGCATGCGCGCGTCCGTGCGCTCGACACGCGCGTGTGCCTGGGCATCGATCCGCGCCCGCACGGGCACCCGAGCACGCACCCGGCGGCGCACGGCGGCGACCCGGCGAAGACGGCGCTCTCCGTCGTCGCCTACGTGCGCACGGTGCTCGACGCGACCCACGACCGGATCGCCTGCGCCAAACCGCAGAGTGCCTTCTTCGAGGCGCTCGGGGTGCCCGGAGTGATCGCGCTCGCGCAGGTGCTCGCCGACCTGCGCGAGCGGGGCATCCCGGCGATCCTCGACGCCAAACGCGGCGACATCGGCAGCACGGCCGAGGCCTACGCGGCCGCGTACCTCGCCGACGGCGTCTTCGCGGCGGACGCGCTCACGGTCAACGCCTACCTCGGGCTCGACACGCTCGAGCCCTTCCTGGACGCGGCCGTTGCGGGCGATCGAGGGCTCTTCGTGCTGGTGAAGACCTCGAACCCGGGGAGCGGCGACCTGCAGGACGTCGCGACCGAGGACGGCCGGCGGGTGTACGAGCTCCTCGCCGACGCGATCGACGCCCGCGCCGATCGGCTACCGGCCGACGACGACGGCTACACCGCCCTCGGCGCCGTCGTCGGCGCCACCTACCCGGCGGAGTTGACCGCGCTCCGCGCGCGGCTGCCGCGCTCGCTCCTGCTGGTCCCCGGCTACGGGGCCCAAGGGGGCACGGGCGCCGACGCCGCCGGAGCCTTCGACGCCGCCGGCCTGGGCGCGGTGGTCAACGCGAGCCGGACGCTGCTCTACCCCACTGGTGGCGAAGACGTCGCGGCGGCGGCGCGGCTGGCCGCGACCGCGATGCGCGACGACCTCAACCGGGCCCTCGACGCGCGCCGCGGCTGACGCACCGGCGAACTCAGCGCCTGGGCGTCTGCAGGATCCGCCCCATGCCGACCGGCGACAGGTTGGTGCGCACCCGGGGCAACAGGCGCACGAAGGTCAGCACCGGCGCCGGATCGCCCACGAACACGGCCGAGAACGAATCGAGGCCCGCGACGAGCGGGTGCGCGAAGGCGAACACGTCCACCTCCTCGCCCACCGGCACCTCGTGCGGCCAGGCGCCCGGGAGGTCCGGCTCGCTTCCGACCAGGTACATCCGCGCACGGTTCTCCGCGAGGAACAGGTCGACCGCGACCGGCGCCACCGCCCCGACGTAGGAGGTCACGTCGTACGCGCACGTCGCGAGCCGCGCGGCGGCCGAGCGGAGCGCCCCGTCCCACACCTCGTCGGTCGGGCGGGTGACGATCAGGCGCGGGTACGCCGACCAGTTCCAGACCAGGCCCAGGAAGGCGATCCGGCGGACGTCCTCGGTCGTCCACGCGACGAGCGCCGCGGGGCGCAGCGCCGGCGCGATGCGGGCGAGCAGCACGTCCAGATCGGCGCCGACGCGCTCCGGGTCCGCCGGGTCGCCGGCGATCGGCGCCGCAACCCCGTACCAGCCGGCGACCACGTCGAGCGCCGCCTGCCAGACCTCGGCCGCCATCGGGTCGACCTCGGCCCCGCGGGCGATCACGCGCCGCTCGCGCAGGTAGCGCAGGGCCTCGGCGTGCGGGTGGTCGTCGGGTAACTCGAGCCGCCCCACCACGACGGATCGCGGCAGGGCGGGCTCCAGGGTGCGGACGACGTGGGCCAGGGCGGGGAGGGGGTGGCTGGGCGTCGGAAGCGGGCACGTCGAGGCCGCTGCCGTACCGGACCCGACCAGCACCCAGGTGAGGGCGAGGGCGAGGGCGAGGACCGGACCCAAACGGGGCCGGACGCGTCCGTGAACGCGTCCGGCCCCGAAGGCGTCGCGGGCGTCGGTCAGCGCGACGTCACCGAGGCGCCCGCCGGCGGGGTCGCCGTGACTTGCAGCGAGTAGCCAGAAGTGGCGCTCGGGCCCGCGCGGCCCGCGGCGGAGCGGACGCGGAGGATGTCGCCGTCGACCAAACCCTCGACCCGGAAGCCGTCCGTGCCGTCGAGCACCTCGCATTCGGCGCAATCGAGGATCTCGAGCTCGAGGCCGAGTAACTGGTCGAACGGCTGGAAGACGACGAAGAAGCTGCCGCCCGCGGTCACGTTGTACCGGAAGTGGTCGACGTCGCCGAGGACCTCGATCGCGCCTTCGTAGCTGCCGGCGCCGTTCAGCGGGGTCGGGGACGCGACGGCGTCGTTGGGCTCGTTCTCGTCGGTCTCGTCGAAGGTGTAGGCGAAGAGATCGAAGCTCCGGCTCGATCCGCTCGTGTTCGTCACGGCCACGACGTACGAGGCAGCGGTCGAGGGCACGGCGACGCAGGGGCCGAGGCACGGGAAGGTCACGGCGATCGACGAGCCCGCGAGGTCCGTGCCCGCCGACGAGAGGGCCGCGAGCGATCCACCGAAGTAGGTGGCCGACTCGGACACGGCCAAGCGCGTTCCACCGCTGCTGTACAGCGAGACGCGCAGCCCGGACGAGCCTTGGACCTCGGCGTAGACGAGGTCGCGCACGGCCTCCACGTCCAGAGCGAAGTACCGGGTGGCCCCGGACGAGAGGGTCCCGACCACTTGGACGGTCGGCTCGTAGGTCGGCTGCGCTTCGATGGTGTCGGCGAAGGTCGGCGGCCACACCGGCCCCGGGGTGACCGTGATCTGACAAGCGGCGAGGACCAAGGCGAGCGCGGCGAGGGCCGCGAAGGACGTAAGGCGACGGTGGGTCATGAAGGACCTCCTGGTTCGCCTCATCGTAGCGCTTCGACCTGAACCGACCCTGACCCGTCCGTCACCGACCGTTCACGAAACGGCCTACTCGACGATCAGCAGGTACGGGTAGAGATCGGGACCGCCGCCGTGGACCTCGAGCTCCAGATCCGGGTGCGCCTCCTCGATGCGGCCCACGAGCGCGCGCGCCGCCTCCTCGCCGGTGGCCACCGCGTAGAACAGCGTCCCCAGTTCGGCGTCCTCCGCCACGTCCTCGAGCATCGACAGCATGCACGCCTCGGCGGTGTCCGCGGTCTCGACCAACGCGCCGTCGAGGAGCCCGATGTAGGCCCCTTCGTGCACCTCGACGCCGTCGATCGAGGCGTCGCGGCTCGCCATGGTGACCTCGAGGGTGCGGGCGTCCTTGGCGGCGCGCTCCATCGCGGCCACCACGGCATCGACCTCGGCGCCCTCCGAGAAGGCGACCGAGGCGGCGAGGCCCTGGCCCAACGTGCGGGTCGGCAGGACGAGCACGCGCTTCTCGGGCACCAGTTCGGCCACCCGCTCGGCGGCGAGGATGATGTTCTTGTTGTTCGGGAGCACGACCACCGCGGGCGCGCCCAGCGAGCGCACCGCGTCGGCGATGTCCTGCACCGAGGGGTTGTTCGTCTGGCCGCCGCCGACGACGCGGGCGCCGAGGCTGCGGAACGCCTTGGTGATCCCGTACCCGCTCGACACCGCCACCAGCCCCGTCTTGGGGGGCTCGGCGGCCTCCATGTCGACGTCGGCGAGGATCTCGGAGTGCTGCTCCGACATGTCCTCGACCTTGGAGCGCACCATCCGGCCGTAGCGCGCGACGAGCGCGAGCAGTTTCTCGGGCTCCTCGGTGTGGATGTGGCCCTTCACGAAGCCCTCGGCGCCCACCACCAGCAGCGAGTCGCCGAAGGGCGCCACCGCCTCCTGGATCTCGCGCGTCTCGGCGCTCACGTCGGCGAGCAGGAACTCGGTGCAGAAGCCGAAGGCCTCCTCCTCGAACTGCTGCTGCGCGCGGGTGGTCACCTTGGGGGGTTCGGGCAGCGGCTTGCCCTCGAAGGCGGCGATCAGCCCCTCGAGGAGCCGCAGGAAGCCCAGGCCCCCCGCATCGACCACGCCGGCCTGCTTGAGGATCGGGAGCTGCTCGGGCGTGCGCGCGAGCGCTTCGCGGCCGGCCTCCAGCGCGCGCTCCAGCAGCGCGACCGGCTTCTCGCCGTCGAGCGGCGTCGCGACCGCGTCGGCCGCCAGGCGCACGACCGTGAGGATGGTCCCTTCCACCGGCTTCATCACCGCGGCGTAGGCGGTCTTGGTCGCACCGTTCAACGCCTTCGCGAGGATCGACGCGCTCAGCGAATCGTGCCGCTTGACGACGTCGGCGAACCCCTTGAGCACCTGCGACAGGATCACGCCGGAGTTGCCGCGCGCGCCGAGCAGCGATCCGTAGGAGAGCGCGTGCGCGACGTCGGCCATGGCGGTCGGCGACTCCTCGAGCAGCTGTTGGCGCACGGACTGCAGCGTCAGGTGCATGTTGGTGCCGGTATCGCCGTCGGGTACGGGGTAGACGTTGAGCGCGTTGACCTCGTCGATGTGCACGCCGAGGAAGTCGGTGGCGAAGACGAAGGCGTCCGCCAGAGCGACCGGCGGCAGCGTCGCCGCCTCCACCCCGACCGCCGCCGCCCGCTGCGCGGTCGGGCCCTCACCCACGGCTGACCCCTGCGACGTGGACCTTGACCTCGTCCACCTCGACGCCGGCGTAGGTGCGGGCGGCGTAGCGCACCCGCTCGACGACCGACTCCGCCACCGCCGGGATGTTCACCCCGTAGGCGACGACGACGTGCAGCACCACTTCGGCGCGGGTGGCGTCCTCGGAACGGTCGATCTCGACGCCCTCGTCCACTTGGGACACGCCGAGGATCCGCCGCAGGCCCTCGCTCAGGCTGGCCGGCGCCATGCCGACGACGCCCGGCACCTCGTGGGCGGCCAGTCCGATGACCGTCGCCAGCGCGCCGTCGGCGACGCGGACGTGGTCCACGGCCCCTTCCGGCGTGCGCTTGGTCGAGCGGCGTCTCGGCTTGGGGGTCTGGGCGGCAGCAGCTGGGGCGCCTTCGGCGTCGGCCGTGCGTCGGGGCATGTCGGTCCTCCTCGGATGATGGGGCATGCTACCGCGTCGCCGAACCGGGTTCGGTCGACCCCGGGACGCCGGCGATCGCGTCGCGCGGATCGAGCGGCTCCCACGGTTCCAGGTCGAGGCGCGCGGCGCGCACGATCAGGCCGGCGGCGCCGATCTCGTCGCGCGCGCGCTCGAGCAGCGCCCGCAGGCGGTCGGCCTCGGCATCGATGGCCGCGAGCGCCCAGGTCTCGACGCCGTGCGCGTCGTGGTCGCCCACGCGGGCGACGGAGAGCTCGGGCCGCGCCCGCCACCGGGTGAGCAGCGGCAGCAACAGGCCGCGCTTCTCCTTGAGGCTGCGCGCCCAAGGCGTTCCGATCTCGACCTGCAGGACCCCCACCCACGGCGCGACCGGGCCCGACCCCGAGGACCTCCGCGGCATCAGCCCATCCCGGCGAGGAAGCCGAGCTTGCGGAGCGAGCGGATCAGGTCCATCACGGTCGTCTCGCCACCGTCGTACGTGACGAGCGCCTGATCGGGGCCGTGGGCCTCCGCGCTGGCGACGCCCGGGACCGCGCGCAAGGTCGCGAGGACCTTGGTGCGCGCCGCGTCGGTGTCGAGACCGCGAACGCTCAGGACGGCACGGTCGAGGCCGCTCACGCGTCGTCCGGGGGCGCCGCTGCGGACGCCGCGCGGGCGCCGAGGACGCGTTCGAAGCGGCGCACCGGGCGCTCGCGCCAAGGAGCGTCGAGCGCCGCGCGCGCTGCGCCGTCGCCGGCGGGCAGGTCGATCGTGAGGTCGTAGACGGCCGCGTCGTACGCGCTCTTGACGACCGCCTCGACCAGGGCGTGCAGGACCCGCGGGTCGTCGTTCACCGCGACGACGCGCGCGACCGTAACGGTCGGACGGGCGCCGTCCCAGACGGCGTGCGCGAGCGCGAAGCCGCGCGGCGCCGCCACCGAGCCGGCGGCGAACGAGTGGCCGCTGCGGGCGTAGAAGGCGAGCGACGCCCGCGTCACGGCGGGGGCGAGCCCGTAGGTCGCCGCGTAGGCGGCGTCGAGCGGGGCGAACGCGTCGAGGTCGTCGACGTCGACGGGTCGAAGGGCGACGTTCATGGCGCCACGATACGCGGGCGCCGCCGCCCGCGCCGTCGCCGGACGCCCGGGGCCGATCACGCCGGTCTCGCCGTGGCGGCGCCGGGCACGCGCGCCGCGGTGCGCCGCTCGGACACCGCCGGATCCCAGGCCGCGTACCCCGCCTCGACGAAGTAGAGGCCCTGCGGCCCCACGTTCGGACCCGCGCGGCCGCGGTCGCGCGCCGCGAGCACGTCGGCCACGTCCTCGGGGCGCAGCTTCCCCTTCCCCACCCACAGGAGGGTGCCGACGATGGTCCGCACCATGTTGCGCAGGAAGCCGTCGCCGGCGACGTGCAGGCGCAGTTCGGCGCCGTCGACGCGCAGCTCGCACAGGTGGACGGTGCGCACCGGCGTGCGCGTCTCCTGGGTGGCGAACGACGAGAAGTCGTGGCGGCCGACGAGGTGGGGGGTCGCCGCCTGCATCGCCGCGACGTCGACGCGGCGGAGGACCGGCAACACGCGGTGGCGATCCAGGGCCAGGCCTCTGGGGTCGTCGCGGGCGGGCCGCATCCGGTAGAGGTAGCGGCGGTAGCGGCAGTCGTACTGCGCCTCGAACTCGCCGCGGACGCTCTCGAGGTCGAGCACGAGCACGTCGCGCGGCAGGTGGGCGTTCAGGGCCAACCGCAGTTTGGCGTCCGGGATGGCCGTCGTCGTGTCGACGTGGGCCACCATCGCCAGGGCGTGCACCCCCGCGTCGGTGCGACCGGCCGCGACCACCGAACCGTGCACCCCGGGAAGCTGTGCGAAGGCGTCCTGGAGCGCCCCCTGGATGGTGCGCTCGCCGGTCGGTTGCCACTGCCAGCCGCGGAAGTCGGTGCCGTCGAACTCGAGGGTGAGGCGGACCCGGCGCGCACCCGAGCCGAGGGCGACCGAGGCGCTCAAGGCCGATGCGCTCGAGCCCGACGTGCGGCCGGGGTCCAGCCGAAGGCCTGGCCGATGAACGGGGCGAACACCGTCGCGGTGGCGCCGAGGACCACGTAGCGCAGGTACCCGCCGACCGGATGGCGCTTGATCGCTTCGGGGAGCAGTTCGCTGCTGGCCACGAGGACGGTGAAGGCGAGGACGAGACCGACGAGGGCGACGGCGATGCGGCCGAGGAGCGGGCCGTCGGTGCGGTGGGGCACGAGCATCGGGCCCACGGTCAGGGCCGCGAGGGCGCCGGTCACGAGGTCGGACTCGGGCGTGGGGAACGCCAGATGGAGCCCGAACGGCACCGCCACGCCCAGGGCGACCGCGAGCACCAAGGGGGGCTCGAACCCCGAGCGCACCCACAGCGTCGCCATGATCACGACCACGATGCCGATCAGCACCCCGCCGACCACGTCGGCGGGGACGTGGACCCCCAGATAGGTTCGGGAGAACGCGACGAGCGCGACCAGCACCACCGCGACGGCCCAGAACCAACCGCGCCGCGCGAGCACGGCCGCGAAGCCCCAGAAGGTGGTCGAGCTCTGCGCATGGCCGCTGGGGAACCCGGGCCCGAGGGCGCCGTCGATCGCGCGCTGGGTTCGGATCACCGAGGCATCGAGCTCGAACGGGCGCTGGGTGTCGAACCAACCCTTGGCGTATTGGTTGAGCTGGAAGCTGACCATGAGGGCGATGCCGATCGCACGGCCGGCGCGCGCGTCGACGGCGAGGTAGGCGACGACCATCAGCGCCACGTACGCCTCCGCGGAGCCGAGGTCGGTGATCCAGGTCATCAGCGTGTCGAGCCACGGTGCGGCGATGCTCTGAACGAGGTAGACGGTCTCCATCCGGACCCCCAGCGGGCCGCGGCGTCAGGTGCCGAGCTCACCGCCGGCTGCGGTTGGGGCACGTGCGCGTCAGGGGCGGCTCCGACGTCGCGCGCATCCTATCGCGCGACCCGCGGCGCGCGCCGCGGGTCGCCGCGCTTCGTCCCCCCGGACGGACGCCGTGCGACCATGGTCGACATGAGCGACGCCCCCCGGTCCGATGCCCTGTTCGAACGCTCCCGCCGCCTCCTCCCCGGGGGCGTCAACTCGCCGGTCCGTGCCTTCGGCGCGGTCGGCGGCACGCCTCGCTTCGTCGCGCGCGCCGACGGTGCGCACGTCTGGGACGCCGACGGGAACCGCTACCTCGACCTGGTCGGCTCCTGGGGGCCGATGATCCTCGGGCATCGGCACCCGCAGGTCGTCGCCGCGATCGAAGGCGCCTTGGCCCACGGCACGTCGTTCGGGGCCCCCACCGAAGCCGAGTTGCTCCTCGCCGAGCGCGTGGTCGACCGGTACCCGTCCGTGGAGCGCCTGCGCTTCGTCAGCAGCGGCACCGAGGCGACGATGAGCGCGCTGCGGGTCGCTCGCGGCGCCACCGGCCGCAGCGCCGTCGTCAAGTTCGCCGGCGGGTACCACGGCCATGCCGACGGCCTGCTGGTGTCCGCCGGCTCGGGTGCGGTGACCACCGGGGTCCCGTCGTCCGCCGGCGTGCCGGCGGAGACGGCCGCATGGACGTGGGTGGCGCCCTACAACGACGTCGCCGCGCTGACGCGGCTGTTCGACGAGCGCGGCGCCGACATCGCCGCGGTGATCGTCGAGCCCGTGGCCGGCAACATGGGCGTCGTCGAGCCCACGCCCGCTTTCCGCGCGGCGCTCCGCGACCTCACCCGCGCTCGGGGCGCGCTCTTGATCGTCGACGAGGTGATGACCGGGTTCCGCCTCGCCCGCGGCGGCGCCATCGAGCGCTACGGCCTCGAGGCCGACCTGGTCTGTTGGGGCAAGGTGCTCGGTGGCGGTCTGCCGGTGGGTGGGTACGGCGGGCGCGGCGCGGTGATGGACCACGTGTCGCCGATCGGCAAGGTCTATCAGGCCGGCACCCTGTCCGGGAACCCGCTGGCGATGGCGGCCGGCGCCGCGACGCTCGACGCGATCGACGCGACCCCCGACCTGTACCCGACCCTCGAGCGTCGCGGCGCCTGGCTGGCCGACGCGTTGCGCGCCGGCGCCGCGGAGGCGGGGGTGCCCGCGACCGTCAACCAGGTGGGGTCGATGCTGACGGTGTTCTTCACCGAACACGCCGTTACAGATCTAGCCACCGCCGAGCAGAGCGACGCTCGAGCGTTCGCCCGGTGGTTCCACGGGCTCCTCGACCGCGGCGTCTGGTGGCCGCCCTCCGGCTTCGAGGCCGCCTTCCTCGGCTACCCCCTCGACGACGAAGCGCTCGAACGGGTCGCCGACGCCGCGCGCGCGGCGTTCCGGCTCGCGGCGGGCTGACGGGCGTCCGTGGCGCTGGCCCCGATCGACGACACGATCGCGGCGATCGCCACGGCTCCCGGGATCGGCGCGATCGGCGTCGTGCGGATCTCGGGGCCGGAGGCGTTCGCCGTCGCCGACGCCGTCTTCCGCCCCGCTGGCGGCGGACGCGCCGCGCACGCCGCCGACCGCGTGGCGACGTTCGGACGCATCGTGGACGGCGACGCCTTCCTCGACGAGGGCCTGCTCCTGCCCTTCCACGCGCCCCGTTCCTACACGGGGCAGGACGTGGTCGAACTGCAACTGCACGGGGGACCGGCCGTCCTCCGGGCGGTGCTCGACGCGGCCCTGAGGGCCGGCGCGCGCCCGGCCGGTCCGGGGGAGTTCACGCTCCGCGCGGTCGTGCACGGGAAGCTCGACCTGGTGCGCGCCGAGGCCGTCGGAGCGATGATCGAGGCCCGCTCGGACGCCGCGCGCCGGCAGGCCAGCATCGGGCTCGCCGGCAGCCTCACCGACGCCCTGAGCGAAGCCCAGACCCACCTGACCAGCGCCTACGCGCACGTGGTCGCCGCGCTCGACTACCCGGAGGAGGGGGTGCCCGACGCCGACGTCGCCGCGCACGTCGCCGAAGCGCGCACCCGGTTGGCGCGGCTGCTCGCCACCGCGCAGGCCGGCCGCTTCGCGGTCCACGGCGCCCGCATGGCGCTCGTCGGGCGTCCGAACGCCGGCAAGTCGAGCCTGCTCAACGCCCTGCTGGGCTACGAGCGCGCCCTGGTCGGGGCGGCGCCGGGGACCACGCGCGATTACCTCGAGGCGCCGCTCGAGCTCGGCCGCGTGAGCGTCACCGCGATCGACACCGCCGGCCTGCGCGCGACCGACGACGACGTGGAAGCCGGCGGCGTCGCGCGGGCCCGCGCCCTCGCCGCGGCGGCCGACGTGGTCGTGGCGCTCGTCGACGGCGCGCGCCCCTTGGCGGCCGAGGACCGCGCCCTCGTCGCGGAACTGGACCCGACGCGCACGGTCTGGGTGGCGACGAAGGCCGACCTGCCGCACGCTTGGTCCGACGACGCGCTCGGCGTGCCGCTGCTGCGGATGTCGAGCCACGACGGCTCGGGCCTCGCCGCGCTCGAGGCACGGCTCGAAGCGCGCTTGCTCGGGGACGCCGCCGGCGAGGAGACCTGGGTGACCTCCGAACGCCACGCCGACGCGCTCCGCGAGGCGATCGCGGCGCTCGATCGGCTCCCGACGGTGCCGCACGACCTGCAGGGGCTCGACCTCGAGACCGCCTTGCGGGCGCTCGACCGCATCACGGGACGAGGCGACGTGGTCGAGACGACCCTGAGCGAGGTGTTCGCGAACTTCTGCGTCGGCAAGTAGCCGTTCACACGGCGACGGTGGCCTCGGCCTCGGCCGCCGCCGCCTCGATGGCCGCGGGGAACTGCGCGGTCACCCGCTCCAGGACGGAGCGCGCCGTGAACTCGATCATGTGGAGCAACGCCCGGCCACCCCAGCGCTCCGGCTCGGGGAGCCTCAGGTGCACCCGCACGTCGAAGCGGTAGCGGACCCGGGCCCCGTGGGCCGCGAGCCCCGTCGCGGCGAGCGGCTCGACCTCCGCCTCGCCGTCCACCTCCGCCCAGCCCGGACCGTCGGGGTCGAGGGGCCGTCCGATCAGCCGCGCGCCGGCATCCGTGACCACCAACTCGCTCTCGAAGGGCAGCGAGCGCTGCCCCAGGAACGCCGCGTTCACCGGCAGCGACGCGCGCACCAGCTCGGGCTCGCCGGGCACGACCGTGAGCGCCTCCAGGAACGCCGCCTTCGCCAGGCTGCGCGGGACGTCGCGCACGAAGGCGAGCGCCTCCGCCCGCGGCAGCGCCAGCTCCAGGTCGAACACGACTTGGTGTTCCAGCATCATGGCTGCACCGTCCACGCGTCGGTGCGGCTCATCGGGTGCGCGGCCCCACCCATTCGACGCGCAGCTCGTCGGCCTCGATCGCGGCGCCGAGCTCCTCCTCGGTGGCGTTGCGCAGGCGCGGAAGCTCCGCGAACAGCGCGGCGCTCGTCGCGAAGCCGACGCGCACGGTCACGGGCCCGTCGTCGGCGGCACGCCCCATGCGCCACAGGAGGGCGCCGGCCAGGTCTTCGAGCGCTTCGGCGGCGAGCCCCAGTTCGCCCAGGGTCTCGCGGACGCGCGCGGTTACGTCGCTCATGGGCGAAGCGTACCGTACGGCGCGCGCAGCGCACGTCCCGCACGCGCCGTGCCGCGGCCCTACGGCCGGCGCGCGTGCTAGCTTGACCGTCGTGCCCGACGGCGTCCCCAACGAACCCATCGCCCCGGAACCCGCGACGGCGGCCGCCCGCCGCAAGCCCCGCGTCGGGACCTTCGGCACGCTCTGGCGCGGCGCCCTCATGGGCCTGGCCGACGTCGTCCCCGGCGTCTCGGGCGGGACCATGGCGCTGCTGCTCGGCGTCTACCCGAGGCTGATCGCGGCGCTGGCGGCGCTGACCGGAGCCGCGACCTGGCGGGCGCTCGTCGACCGCCGTTGGGCCGCCGCCTGGCGCGCGGTCGACGGGACCTTCCTCGCCACCCTCATCCTCGGCATCGGGCTCATGGTCGTGGCGGCAGCAGGCGTCGTCGAAGCGGCGCTCCATGCCTACCGCCCGTGGGTGTACGCCACCTTCTTCGGGCTCGTGGCCGCGTCCGGCGTGGTCGTGCTCCGCCTCGTCCACACGCGCGGCCCCGTGCAGATCGCGGCCTTCCTCGGAACGGCGCTCGCGGCGGCGGTCGTGGTCGGCCTCGCTCCGACCTCGACCCCCGACGCGGCGTGGTTCCTCGTCGTCGCCGGCGCCATCGGCATCTGCGCCCTGGTGCTCCCCGGCGTCTCCGGCGCGTTCCTGCTCGTGCTGCTGGGTCAGTACGAGCGGGTCCTGGGCGCGATCGCGTCCGCCGACTTCGCCACCCTGGCCCCCTTCGCGCTCGGGGCCGGGGTCGGGCTGCTCGGCTTCGCACGGCTCCTCGCCCGCTGGTTGCGGCGCGCGCCCGACACCACCCACGCCGTGCTCGCCGGCTTCCTGTTCGGCAGCCTGCGGCGGGTGTGGCCCTGGCAGGGCGACGACACGCTGCGGCTGGCGCTGTCCGGCCCGCCCGACGCCGCGGCGGCGGCGACCGCGGCGACGTTGGCGGGCGCGGCCTTCGTGGCGGTGCTCGCACTCGCGACGTGGGAACGCCGCACGCGCTGACGCTGCGGCGACCTCGGGACCCGTTCTCATCCGCTTCATCGCGCTGACGGGCGCACATCATCCGGGGCGGTCATGCTCGGGTCAAGGAGGTTCGCCCCCATGAACCGAGATCCGCACGATCCCCACCTTCACGACGCCACCCCACGCGCGGCGACCGCGACGCGCTCCGACGCGCGCGGGCGCATGGCGGTCGCCGCGCTCGCCTCGCTGCTCGCGATGGCGGCGCTGCTCGTCGCCCCGCTGGTCAGCCCTGGTCTGGCCCAGATCGCCCCGCTCGACGAGACCGGCGTGCTGTTGGCCGACGAACGCAACAACGTCGAGGTGGTCGAGACGTACGGACCGAGCGTCGTCTCGGTCAGCGTCGAGATCCGCGGCGAGGCGATCGATCCGTTCGCTGCGCTCCGCGACCAGATCCCTCCGCAGTTCCGCGACTTCTTCAGCCTCCCGCAGGCGCCGAACGGACCGCAGGTGCGGCAGGGCGCCGGCAGCGGCTTCGTCGTCGCGGGCGACCGACTGATCACGAACTACCACGTGATCGCCGAAGCGCTCGAGGAGAACGACGTCGCGCTGCTCGAGGGTGCGACCGTCACCGTCACCTACCCGGGCGACGAGACCGAGTACCCCGTGCGCGTCGTCGGCGCCAACCCCGACGTCGACCTCGCGCTGCTGGAACTGGTCGATCCGAGCGCGGCCCCGAACGTGCGCCCGGTCCCGCTGGGCGACGGCGACGCGCGGGTCGGTCAGAAGGCGATCGCGATCGGCAACCCCTTCGGCCTCGCGAACACCGTCACCACCGGCATCGTCTCGGCGATCGGGCGCGAGCTCCCCTCCATCGGACGCATCGAGGTCCCGATGATCCAGACCGACGCCGCGATCAACCCCGGCAACTCGGGTGGGCCGCTGCTCGACAGCCGCGGGCGGCTCCTCGGGGTGAACACCGCGATCGTCGCCGGCCGCAGCGTCGGCGGGAGCGCCGGCAACGTCGGGATCGGCTTCGCGGTGCCGGCGGAGCTCGTGCGCGAGGCGCTGCCCGACCTCGAGGCCGGCGGGCTGTCGGGCGTGTTCGCCGCGTCCACGGACCCCGACCGCCCGCGGCTGGGCATCACGATCGGCGCGCTCGAGGGCGTGCCCGAAGCCGTGCGCGAGGCGCTCGACCTCCCCGAGGCGGGCCTCGTGATCACCGAGGTGCAACCCGGCAGCGCCGCCGAGGCGGCGGGCCTGCGGGGGCCGACGTTCGCCGCGCAGGTCGACGGCGGGACCTTCCCGGCCGGCGGCGACGTGCTGGTGTCGGCCGACGGGGTCGCCCTCGAGCGCGCCGAGGACCTCCAGCGCATCGTCTTCGGGAAGGAAGCGGGCGACCCCGTGGTGCTCGAGGTCTGGCGCAACGGCGAGGTGCGCACGGTCGAGGTGGAGCTCTCCGTCCCCGCCGACGAGTGACGCGCGCGGCCATCGTCGCGCCCGGCCGCGTACCCTGAGGGCGTGATCGACGCCCCGTTCGTCGCCGAGCACGCCGCGGTCCCGGAGCTCTTCGAGGACCGCGGCGCGCGCCTACAGTTGCGGGTCCGCACCCGCGGACCACTCCCCCTGCGCGCCTTCGTCCGCACCGAACCCGACCACGAGGAGCGCCTGACGGCGCTCGTCGCCGAGGGGGCGCCGGACGCGCGTGGCTGGACCACGTGGCATGCCGAGGTCGCGGTCGCGACCCACGACCCCCTCACCCGCTACGCCTTCCGCTTCGTGTTCGCCGACCGCCAGGCGTGGCTCGCCGCCGACGGGCTGCATCCCGGTGAGCCCGACCCGACCGTGCACTTCCGCCACGCGGCCGGGCATGCGCCGGCCGACTGGGTCTGGGACGCGGTCTTCTACCAGGTCTTCCCCGATCGCTTCCGCAACGGCGACCCGACCAACGACCCGCAGGACGGCGCCTGGTCGGTCGGCGGCGATCCGATCGTGCGGCGTGCGTGGAGCGACCGGCCCACCCGCGGCATGGGGCCGCGCGAGTTCTTCGGCGGCGACCTGCAGGGCGTGCGCGAGGCGCTCGAGCACGTCGCCGAGCTCGGGGCGAACGCGCTGTACCTCAACCCGGTGTTCGTGAGCCCGAGCAGCCACAAGTACGACACCGTCGATTACGCCCGCGTCGACCCCCACCTGGGCGGCGACGAGGCGCTCCGAGCCCTGCTCGAGGACGCCCGCGCCCGCGGCGTCCGGGTGGTCCTCGACGCGGTGGTCAACCACACGAGCGAGCGCCACCCCTGGTTCGAAGAGGCCCGCACCAGCGTCGCCACCGGCACGGCGACCGGCACCCGCGACCATTACGTGTTCCCCGAACCGGCCGATCCCGACCGCTACGTCGGCTGGGCCGGCGTGCGCACCCTGCCGGTGCTCGACTTCGCGAGCGCCGGCGTCCGCGCCAAGGTGTACGAGGCGGACGACGCGATCCTGCGGCGCTGGTTGCGGCCCCCCTGGGCGATCGACGGCTGGCGGCTCGACGTGATCCACATGCTCGGCGAGGGCTCCGGGGCCGCGCGCAACCACGACCACGTGGCCGCGATGCGCCGGGCGATCCGCGCCGAGCGCCCCGACGCCTACGTCCTGGGCGAGCACTTCTTCGACGCCACCGCATGGCTGCAGGGGCACGAGGAGGACGGAGCGATGAACTATGCCGGCTTCCTGCGACCGATGCTCGCCTTCTGGGCCGGCATCGACTTCCGCGGCGACCCGGAGCGCTGCGACGCGGCGGAGCTCGACCGACGGCTCGCGCGCACGCGGGCGCGGCTGCCGTGGCCGATCGCGCTCTCCCAGTTCAACTTGCTCTCGTCGCACGACGTCCCGCGCTTCCTCACCCGCGTCGGCGGCGACGTCGACGCCTTCCTCGCGGCCCACCACGCGCTCTTCGCCTACGTCGGGACGCCGTGCGTCTACTACGGCGACGAGGTCGGGCTCGAGGGCGGCGAGGACCCCGACAACCGCCGGCCCATGCCGTGGACGCCCGACGCCTGGAACGGGCGCGTGCACGGGACGCTGCGCCGCCTCGCCCACCTGCGGCGGCAGCACCCGGCGCTCGCGCGCGGTCGCTACCGGACGCTCCTCGCCCACGGCGACGTCTTCGCCTTCGCGCGCGTGTGGGCCGGCGAGGCGGTCGTCTGCGTCCTGCACCGGCGTGGCGGCGCGGTCCGGATCCCGCTCGACGCCCTGGACGCCGTCGGCCCCTGGGCCGACGCGGTGACCGGCGCCGCCGTCGCGGACGACGGCGCGTACCTCGACCTCGAGCTCCCCGCCGGTCGCGGCGGCGCGCGCACGCTCGTCAACCGCGCCGACCGCCTCGCCGCGCTGCCGCCGTTGGAGGTGCCCACGTGAGCGCCGCACGCCCCCATGTGTCGACCACCGAATCGCCCGCGCACCCCGATCGGCACCGGATCGGCCTCGTCCTGTCCGGCGGCGGCGCCCGCGGCTTCGCCCACATCGGGCTCCTGCGCGTGCTCGAGCGCCACGGGGTGGAGGTCGACGTCGTCGCCGGCACGTCGATGGGCGCGATCGTCGGCGCGCTCTACGCCCACGGGTACCGCGCCGACGACCTCCAGGAGCTCGCCGCGTCGGTCAGCTGGCGCGACGTCATCGATCTGTCGCTGCAAGCCGGGCTCCTGAAGGGCGAGAAGCTGCGCCACCTGCTCGCCACGTACCTCCCGGAGACCTTCGAGGAGCTCGCCAAACCGCTGGCGGTGACGTGCACCGACCTCGAGAACGGCGAGGAGCTGACCTTCACGAGCGGCGACCTGATCACCGCCGTGCGCGCCTCGGCCTGCTTCCCGGGCGCCTTCGAACCGATCGAGCACGAAGGCCGCACGCTCGCGGACGGCGGCATCTGCAACAACCTGCCGGTCGACGCGCTGGCGCTGATGCGCGCCGAGATCACGATCGCGTCGGACGTCACAGCCATGCGGCGGGCCGGGTTCGTGCACCCGGACGCCGACAAGGCCTCGTGGTGGTCGCGGATGGTGTCGACCGTGACGCTCGAGCGCCGCACCCCGCTCGCGACCGTCACCCTCCGATCGACCGACATCATGATGCGGCTCCTCACCGACACCCGCTACGTCCACCACCCCGCCGACCTGCGCATCCAACACGACCTGCCCGAGGTCCGCCTGGAGTCGTTCTGGGACCTCGACGCGATCGTCGCCAAGGGCGAGACGAACGCCGAAGCGGCGTTCCGCGCGGAGCCCGGCCTCCTGCGGCGGCTGCAGGCGAGCACGGGCGCCCCGGGCGCCGGACGCCCGTTGCCGGACCCGGACACCGACGCGAGCGATGCGACCGGACGCGACGCCAACGCGCGCGGCGCCGGGCTCGTCGCGAGCGCCGCGCGGTCCACGGCCACGCGGGCGAAACGGCGCCGGGGGTAGACTGCCCGCCATGGCCGAACCTTCGCGTCCCCACGCGCCTTCTCGCTCCACGCGCCCCTCGCGCACCGAACCCACACCGACCTTCGGCCAACGCGTGTGGACCGAAGTGCGCGGTTACGCCGAAGCCCTGGTCATCGCCTTCCTGGTGGTCACCTTCGTCTTCAACACCGTCGGCGTGGTCGGCAGCTCCATGCGCCCGAACCTCGACGGCGGCGTCGGCAGCAGCAACCTCATCCAGTCGCTCTTGACCGGCGACCGCGTCTTCATCCCCAAGTACGAGACCTGGCTGCGCCGCGCGGGCCTGCTCGGCCCGTACCGGCGCGGCGACATCGTCGTGGTGCGGGATCCGGCGAACTCCCCCACGGCGCTCGAGACCGACACCCGCCCGTTCTTCATCAAGCGCGTGGTCGCCATCCCGGGCGACCATCTGCGCATCGAGGCCGGGCAGGTCGTGGTGAACGGCCACCCGATCGATCAGAGCTTCATCGAGGGCACGGGCGAGATCGCCGCGGACCGGCAGGACTTCCCGGTGATCACCGTCCGCGACGGCGAGCTCGAGGGGCTCGTCGTGCGGTTCGCGACCACGCCGTCGGGTACGCCGGCCCCCGACCTCCCCGTCGCCGGCTTCTACCCACCGGCGCTTCCCGTCGAGGACCCACGGGTCCAGCTGTACTACGGCCTCACGCTGGACTCGCTGGCGCCGTTGCCCGCCGACGCCCCCGACGGCGTGCCGTTCGTCCACGAGCTGATCCTGCCGGACGGCCACTACTTCCTCATGGGCGACAATCGGCAGCGGGCGCGCGGCGGCAGCGAGGATTCGCGCCTGTTCGGGCCCGTGCCGCTGATGTCCATCGCCGGCAAGGCCAGCGCCATCATCTGGCCGCCCATGCGCGACGGCGAGTGGAACTGGCGCGCGCTGCGGCCGCCGGCCGCGTTCGCCGAGGTCCCCGACCCGTCCGAGATGGACGGCCGCTGAGCGACGTGTCCGCCCCGACCGCCCCGCAGCCGCGCGGCGGCCTCGCGATCCAGCTGCTGCGCACGGCCCTCGTGCTGCTGCTCGGGGTGGTGACCGCGGTCTTCGTGGTCACGACCGTCGGCATCGAGGGCGACTCGATGGCGCCGACGCTGCGCGACGGGGAGCGCGCGCTGGTGCCGCGCTACGAGACCTGGTGGTTGCGCGCCACGGGGCGCACCTGGTCGCCGGGCGACGTCGTGTACTTCCGCCCGCCCGGCACGGCGCCGACCTCCTGGGTCGATCGCGTGACCGGCGGTCCCTTCCTGATCAAGCGGGTCGCCGCCACGGCGGGCGCGACGGTCGGGATCGAACGCGGCCGACTGGTCGTGGACGGGGCCCTGGTCGACGAGCCGTACCTCGCCGGCACGCGGGTCCCGCCCACCGGCCTCTCGACCCGGGTCGTGCCGGACGGCAGCGTGTTCGTGCTGGGCGACAACCGCGCACCGTTGGCGTCGCGCGATTCGCGCGCCTTCGGGGCGGTGCCGCACGAGCAGGTGGCGGGGCGCGCGGCGTGGATCGTCTGGCCGCTGCTCCGCCGGACGTCCGACGGGGCGTGGGCGTGGAACGTGCGGCGCCTCTGAGGAGCTTCGACGCTCCGCCACGGAGCGTCGGTCAGGCTTCGGCGCGCCGCCCGTCGAGCGCCAGCGCGTCGGCGCTCCCCTGCATCGCGGCGAGGACGAGGGCGACGTGGTCCCACAGGTCGACCCCGAGCTCCTCGGCGGCCCGCACCACCCCTTCGCGATCGACGCCACGGGCGAACGCCTTGTCCTTGAACTTCTTCTTGAGGCTCTTGAGTTCCAGTTGGCGCACGTCCTTGTCGGGCCGGACGAGCGCGGCCGCGGTGATCAGCCCGGTCACCTCGTCGCAGGCGTAGAGCACCTTGGCCAAGCGGGTCGTGCGCGCGACGCCGGTGTGGTCGGCGTGCCCGAGGATGGCGTCGAGCATCACCTCGGGCGCTCCGCGCTCGCGCAGGTACGCCACGGCGACGAAGGGGTGACCGCCCTCGCCCAGGTGCGGGTGGCGCTCGTAATCGAGGTCGTGGAGCAGCGCGGTGGCGGCCCACAGGTCGACGTCGGCGCCCTCGCGCTCGGCGTACGCCACCACGGCGGCCTCGACGGCGAGCATGTGGTGGCGCAAGCTCTCGCTGGCGGTCCATTCGGTCATCAGGTCGTAGGCGGCGGCACGGTCGAAGGTCATGGGTGCGAGCCTAACGCTCCGACGGCCCGCGTGCGGCCGGTGGTAGGCTCGTCGCATGGCGCCGCTCGATCTCCACGTGGTCGAGGACCTCACGGACGCGTGGGTGCCGCGCTTCGTCGAGGCGTGCCACCATGCCGTCGCGGCGCGCGGACGCTTCGTCGTGGCGCTGGCCGGAGGCGGCACCCCCCTGCCCGGCTACCGGCGCCTGCGCGACCGCCGCGACCTCCCCTGGGAGCGCGTCTGGGTCACCTGGGGCGACGAGCGCGACGTGCCCCCCGACCACCCGGAGCGCAACGCGCGCGCCGCCCGCGAGGCGCTGCTCGACGCCGTGCCGATCCCGGCGGGCCACGTCGTGGCCTGGCCCTACGGACCCGACCCCGCCGCGTCCGCACGCGCGCATGCCGACGCGCTCCATACCCTGTTCGGCGATCCGCTCGACCTCGATCTCGCGCTGCTGGGATTGGGCGCGGACGCCCATACGGCCAGCCTCTTCCCCGGCACCGGCGCCGCCGCCGCCGAGGGCACGACCGTGGTCGTGCGCCCCGAGGCCGACGGACCGGCGCGGCTCTCGCTCACCGCGAGCGCGCTCGGTCGCGCCCGCGAAGCGTGGGTCCTGGTCGCCGGACCGGACAAGCGCGCTGCGCTGGCGCGCACGCTCGACCTGCTGCGGCGCGACGCTCCGGCCGAGCCCGACGAGGCCGACGCGCTCCCGCTGACCGCGGTCCGGCCGCGCGAGGCGCTGCGCGTGTTCGCCGACGCCGCCGCAGCCGGCGAGCCGGCGACCGACGCGCCGACGGGCGAACCCGGCGGCGCGCGCGGTTCGGGTTAACCCCAGCGGAGCGCGAGCCCGTCGAACGGGTTCGCGAGGCCCGGATGCACCGGGTACGCCCGCACGCCGTACACGAGGCGGCCGCTGATCGTCGGGGCGAAGCGCGCCACGTAGCGGTGGCCCCCATCCGGGTAGGTCTCGACATGGGTCATCGGCGCGACGTGCAGGTTCCGCTGCAGTTCGTCGCCCTCGAGCCCGTAGACCACCTCGACGACCAGGTCGGCGCCCAAAAGCCCACGCGGGTTGAGGACCGCCTCGACCTCGATGGCGTCGCCCACTTGGCGCACGCCGTCCGCGGCGGGGCGACCCTCGAAGTAGACCGTCGGCCAATGCTCGAGCACCCGCTTGCGCCAGGCGGCGAGCTCGCCCGCGAGCGCGTAGTCGTCCTCGGCGAACGCCGCGCCGCGCGCGCTGGCCGGCGCGTAGTACGTCTCGACGTAGTCCTTGACCATGCGCTGCGCGTTGAAGCGCGGCGTCACGCTCGCGATGGCCTGCGCGGACCGCCCCATCCAGGCGGTGGGCACGCCGTCGACGTCGCGGGCGTAGTACAGCGGCACGACCTCGCGCTCGAGCAGGGCGTAGAGCTCGTCCGCGTCGGCCGCGTCGGCCCGTTCGTCGTTGGCGTAGGAGCGCTCGCCACCGATCGCCCAGCCGTTGCCGCCGTCGTACCCCTCGGGCCACCAGCCGTCGAGGATGCTGAGGTTGAGCACGCCGTTCATCGCCGCCTTCTGACCGCTCGTGCCCGAGGCCTCGAGCGGGCGCCGCGGGTTGTTGAGCCAGACGTCCACGCCCCGCGTCAGCGCGCGGCCGACGGCCATGTCGTAGTCCTCGACGAAGAGCACCTTGCCGTGGAAACGCGGGTCCGTGGAGAGCTGCTGGATCGACCGGATCAGCTGCTGCCCCGCCTCGTCCGCCGGGTGCGCCTTGCCCGCGAAGACCAGCTGCACGGGGCGTTCCGGATCGGAGAGCAGGCGCTCGAGGCGGTCGAGGTCGCGGAAGATCAGCGTCGCGCGCTTGTAGGTCGCGAAGCGGCGGGCGAAGCCGATCGTCAGCGCCTCGGCGTCGAACAGCTCACCGATGTCGGCCATGTCGGTCGGGCTGGCCTCCTGACGGTCGAGCTGGCGCCGCACCCGGCGGCGCAGGAAGCGCACGCTCTGCGCCTTCATGTCCTGGCGCGCAGCCCACAGCGCCGCCGGGTCGAGCTCCCGGACGTCGGACCACATCGCCACGTCGTCGAGACGCTGCGGCCAGTCCTGAGGCAACACCCCGTCGATCAGTGCACGGATCTGCGGCGCGAGCCAGGTGCCCGCGTGCACGCCGTTCGTCACATGGCCGATCGGCACCTCGTCCTCGGGGACGCCGGGCCACAGCTCGGACCAGATCTTGCGGCTGGTCTCGCCGTGGAGCTTCGCGACGCCGTTGCGCCCGGTGGTGAAGCGCAGCGCCAGCGCGGGCATGCTGAAGACCGGCCCCCACCCGTGGTCCGCGCGGCCCAGCTCCATGAAGTCGTGCTGGCGCAGACCGAGTTGCCCCCAGTACCCGCCGAACGCTTGGGCGACGAGTTCGAAGGGGAAGGCGTCGTTGCCCGCGGCCACCGGCGTGTGCACGGTGAACACCGTGCTCGCCGCGACCGCCTCGCGCGCCTGCTCGAACGGGATGCCCTCGGCGACCAGTTCGCGGCAGCGCTCGAGCGCCATGAAGGCCGAGTGGCCTTCGTTCATGTGCCACGACGTCGGCGCGACGCCGAGCGCCCGCAGCATGCGCACGCCAGCGACGCCCAGGACCATCTCTTGTGCGATGCGGGTGCGCTGATCGCCGCCGTAGAGCCGCGCCGACAGCGCCCGATCGTCGGGGTGGTTCTCCGGGAGGTCGATGTCGAGCAGCACGACCGGGATCCGACCGACGCGCGTCCGCCATGCACCGACCACGACGTCGCGCCCGAAGACGTGCACGCGCACGCGCAGCGCTTCGCCGTCTTCGCCGACGACCGGCGTCAGCCCCAGGTCGAACGGGCTGCGGCGCGCGTAGACCGCCTCCTGGCGACCGTCCGCGGCCACTCGTTGATGGAAGTAGCCCTCCGGGTACCAGAGGCCGACCGCCGTGAGCGGCACGCCCAGATCGCTCGCCGCCTTGGTGTGGTCGCCCGCGAGCACCCCCAGGCCGCCCGAGTAGAGCGCGACGCCCTCATGCCAGCCGTACTCGGCGCAGAAGTAGGCGTACGAGTCCTCCGCGCGCTCGGAGTGCACGCGCCCGAACCAGCTCGGGTCGACGAGGTACGCGTCGAAGCGCGCCACGACGCGCTCGAGATGCGCGAGGAACTCGGGGTCGGTCGCCTTGACCTCCAGCCGCTCCTGCTCGATGTCGCGAAGCAGCACGATCGGGTTGTGGTCGACGCGCTCCCAGAGGTCGCGGTCGAGCTCGCGGAAGAGCGCGCGCGCATCGGGCTCCCAGGTCCAGAACAGGTTGCGGGCCAGCTCGTCGAGGCGGGCGAGCGGGGGCGGTAGGTGGGGCAGGACGGTGACGCGTCCGAGGATGTTCATGGTGGGTCTCCAAGTCCCCGGATGGGGACTTCGGAAGGGTACCACCCGTCCTCCTTTCGTACCCTGCACCATGCGTCGCCCCACCGCCCCCCACCCGCTCGCCGCCATCGCCCTCGCGGTGCTGCTCGGCGCGACCGCCACGGGCGCCCTCGCCTCCGACCTGCACGCCTTCCTCGGTACGGACGCCGGCGGTCCGAGGGGGCGCGTCGTCCTCGCCGACCTCCGGGTCGCCGACCCTGGCCTGGCGAACGACCGCTTCGTCGTGGGCTTCGCGCGCGCCGAGGCCGCGGCGTCCGCCGCCCTCGGATGGCGCCGCACCGCCGTCGCGGGGCCGGTCGGCAACCTGGTGCTCGAGGGCGCGGTCGGTCTGGGCCGGGCCGCGCCGGGCGGCGCGCCGACGGGCGCCACCCGCGCCGGCGTGGAGGTCGGCGCGCGCGGGGTGGCCGGGCCGGTGGCGCTCGCCGTGCGGGCGGGGTACGGCAACCGGGTCCCGTTCGCCTGGCCGGAGCTCTCGGTCGACGCGACGTCGGCGCCCCCCGCCGATCCGCGGGTCCGCGCGGGCGCCGGCGCCGATGGTCCCGTGCTCGCCGCCACGGCCAGCGCGGCCTGGCGCATCGACCGGAGCTGGACGCTCTCGGTCGCCCCCGTCGTGGCCCGCACCGGGTCGGCGTGGACCGGATCGCTGGAGGCGGCGCTGCGCCGGTACGGGATCGGCGACGACCTCGACCTGTCGGTCCTGCTCGACGCCGCCGCCGGCGCGAGCGCGCGCCATGCGGCGCTCGGAGCATCGCTGCACCACGCCCCCAGGCGCGCGCCGGAATCGAGCGCCACGCTCTGGTGGGGCACGGGCCCCGCCGGGCCCGCACCGGGGGCCGAGGTGGCGTGGCGGGTGCGCTCCGGCGCGACCGAGGCCAGCCTCGCCGCCGGCTGGGCCCCGTTCTGGAGCGATCGGGCCGTCGGGTACGCCGCGCTGCAGGCGAGCGGCCCCATGGCCACCGGACGCGGTCGCGTGGCGCTGGCGTGGACGGGGACGACCTGGTTGGCCGAAGTCGGTTGGTCGCAGGCGCTGCCGCGCTGAGCGCTTCGGCCTCAGGGCATCAGCGGGCGCAGCGCGCCCGTGTCGAGGTCGAGCTCGAACGCCCCTTCGTCGGGTACCGCCCGCAACCAACGCCGGACGGTGCCCGCCGTCACGACCTCGATCGTCCGCAGGCCCGGGTCCGGGAGCGCGTACCCGTCGCCCTGCGGCGACCCGTCGACGAAGACGCGCACCGGCCGATCCGTGCGCCAGACGAGGAGCGGGTCGCCGAGCGCCACCAGCTCGAGCTCGACGCGCGTCACCCGGAACCCGCGCACGGGCGCGGTCACGGTGCGCGGCTCGAAGCCGGGCCGCCGCACCGTGACCTCGCGCACGCCCGGCACCGCGTCGATCGTGAGCGGCGACCGTCCGACCGGCACCCCGTCGACGAAGACGTCGGCCCTCGGCGTCGCCACCACCTGCAGGCTGCCACCGACGATCGCCGTCATCTCGACGTGCAGGAAGCGGGTGTCGCCGCCGCGCAGGTCGAGGGTGCGCACCTCGGGAAGGTACCCGTCGAGGCGCAGCTCGACCTCGTAGCGCCCCGGGGCGAGCCCCAACAGGTCGACGGCCCCCGAGCGGCCCACGGCGATGCCGTCGACGCGCACCTCGGCCCCGCGCGGCTCGCTGGACACGAACAGCCCGGCGTCGCCCGCGGGCAAGGCCGGTCCCGAGGCCGCGAACTCGGCGAGCACCGCCGCGACCTCGTCCGCGACCGCGTGCAGGGTGGCGAGGCCGAACCCGCGCGAGAGCAGGTCGGACGCACGCCCCTCGAGCGCATCGACCGCGAGCAGATCGACCGCGAACGGACCGTCGACGGTCGTGCGCGCGACGATCTCGCCGGACACCGCGAACCGCGTGCCCTCCAACTGGGCGATCAACACCGCGAAGTCCGGCTCGAGGCTCCCGGCGATGCCGGCCGTGATCAGCGGCGCCGCCGTCACCCGCAGACCGCGCTCGGTCAGCGCGGATCGCAAAGCCTCGACGAAGCGCCCGGCGGTCTCCTGGTCGACCACCTCGCGAGCGGGCAGGTCCGGGACCGCGATCCCCTCAGCGCGCACGGGCACGGGCAGCAACGCCAGCGCGAGCGCGATCCCAACCGCCACCAGCCGGCCGCAACGAATCATCGACGTCAGTCTAGCAGCCGCCTTCGCGCGCGCCGACGGGCGCCGAGCCCACGCGGGACGCGCGAACCCGCGGTGTATCGTGCGGTTCCGATGCGGTACCTGGTGTTCGGCGACGTCCACGGCAACGCACCCGCGCTCGACGCCGTGCTTCGCGACGCCGCCCGCCATGGGTACGACGCCGCCCTGTTCCTCGGCGACTTGGTCGGGTACTACCCCTACCCCGTCGAGGTGGTCGACCGCCTGCGCGAGCTCGCTCCCCAGGTGCGGTTGGCGGGCAACCACGACGCCCTCCTCGTCGCCCTCGCCGACGGCGGCAGCGCGGTGCGCGCCAAGGAGGGGACGCTGGTGGTCGACGTCGTGCAGCGCCACCTGGCCGCGCTCGACCGCTCCGCGATCGACTACGTGCGCGGGGCGAGCGCACGGGCGGGCGACGACGTCTGGTCGGCCGCCCACGGCGCCTTCCGGGCGCCCTTCGACTACCTGACCGGACTCGAGTCGGCGGCCGCGAACCTCCAGCACCTGCCCTCACCGCTCGGCCTGGTCGGGCACACCCACGTCGCGCGCGCCTTCGCCGTCGTCGAGTCGGACGGTGCGTCGCTGTGGCGCACGGTGGACTTCAAGGGCGCGCGTTCGAGCTACACGGTGCCGCCGCGGGCGCGCGCCTTCCTCAACCCCGGCTCCGTCGGCCAACCGCGCGACGGCGACCCGGCGGCGGCGTACGCCCTGTTCGAGCCGGACAAGCGGCGCTTCACGGTCCATCGGGTGGCGTACGACGTGGTCGCCGTCCAGCGGAAGGTGCACCAGGTCGGCTACCCGGCATCGCTCGCGGAGCGCTTGGAACGCGGCCGATGAGCCTGGTGCCCGAAGGCCAGGACGCGGCGCTCGCGGCGCTGCGCGCGCTCGCCGCGCGCGGCGACGACGCCCCGCGCACGCTGCTGCTCGCGGGCCCCGACGGCGTCGGCCGGCGCGACGTGGCTCGCTGGTACGCCGCGCTGCGGGGGTGCGCCGCGAACCTCGACGATCCGTGCGGGCGCTGCCCCGCCTGCCGCAGCCTCCTCCCGGACGCCGACGGCGTCGTGGACGCCGCCGGCGTCGTGGACGCCGCGGACTACCGCGAGGTCGGCCCCGCGACCACGACGCGCGACGGGAAGCCGGCCCGGCGTCCCCAGCTGCGCATCGACCAGTTGGTGCCGCGCGAGCGGAGCGACGTCGACGACCCGTTGGGTACGTGGCTGGCGCGACCGCCGGCCTTCCGCCACCGGGTGGGGACGATCGTGCGCGCCGAGACCTTGACCGAAGAGGCGGCGAACGCCTTCCTCACCACCCTCGAGGCGCCGCCCCGGCACGCGTCCCTGGTGCTGATCGCGCCGGGTCCCGACGCGCTGCTGCCCACGGTGGCCTCGCGCTGCGCGGTCGTGCGCCTGAAGCCGGCCGACGCTCCGGCCGCGGTCCGCTCGCGGCTCGCGCCGCATCCCGCGCTCCGCCTGGGGCGCCCGGCGGCGTGGCGCTCCGCGCTCGCGGACGAGGCCTCGACGGCCGCGAAGCGCGCAGCGGTCGACGGCTTCGTGGCCGCGCTCCCGGGCGACCTCGCCGACGCCTTCGCGGCGGCGGAAGTGCTGGCCACGGCGTGGCCCACAGGCGACGACGAGATGCCGGGGCTCCTGCGCGAGGCGTGGCGCAGCCGGGGGTCGCTCGCCTACGTGCACGGCGACGCGGCCACCGCGGAGCTCGAGGAGGCCTGGGGCGCGTACGCGCACCGGGAGTTGGCGCTGCGGCGCTGGGTGCTGTCGCTGCGCTCGAGCCTCAGCCGCCGCCCTTGACGCGGCGCACCTCGGTCGCCGGGAACTCGTGGAAGCTCCCCTCGGTGGTGCGCAGCTCCACCGTGCCGGCGAGCGGGCTGACCTTGACCACCTTGCCGCAGGTCCCGCTGCCGTCGTGGCAAGCCTGACCGCCCTTCTTGGGCATGCCCTTGAGGAGCTCGCGGTACTGATCGTGCTCGTACTGCAGGCAGCACATGAGCCGCCCGCACGGCCCGGTGATCTTC
The DNA here is from genome assembly GCA_011390455.1 of Trueperaceae bacterium. The sequence goes on along the minus strand of JAABSI010000006.1, from coordinate 22,446 downwards.
TCGGGGTTGAGCGGCAGCTGCTGATCGCGCGCCATGCGGATCGAGACGGCGCTGAAGGTCTGCAGCCAGGTCGACGAGCACGAGCCGCTGCCGCACCGACCCAACGTCCCGAACATGCGCGCCTGGTCGCGCGGTCCGACGTTGACGAACTCGAGGCGCGCGTCGGTGTGCGCCATCAGCGCCTGCGCCATCGCCCGCAGCGGGGCTTGCCCCTCGGTGCCGTAACTGACGACGAGCACGGACTCGTCGAGGGTGAACTCGAGCGCGACGATCTTGGCGTCCGAGCCGGTCTCGCGCACCCGGGCCCGCACCAACCACTTGAGATCCTCGGCCTTGGCGCGCAGCCGCTCGTAGGCCTCGAGGTCGGCGCGGTCGGCGGCGCGCAGGACGTGGCCCACCGTCCGCTCTTCGCTGCGCAACTCGGTGCGCACCTTGGCGATCTCCACGCCGCGGCGGGTGGTCACCACGCAGCGGGCGCCGACCGGCGGCGGGCTGGGCGGAGCCTCGACGAAGTGCAGTTTGGGGCCGTTGTCGAACGTCACGCCCAAGGCGTCGATCATGCGGTTCCTCCAAGGAGCGGCGGCGCGCAGCGCGCGACCGGCCGGTAGCTTCGGCGGTGCAGGGGGCACGGTCCGTGGGCGTCGAGCGCTTGGCGATGGGCCGGCGCCCCGTAGCCCTTGTGGCGCTCGAATCCGTACGCCGGGAAGGTGCGGGAGGCGGCGCGCATGCAGTCGTCGCGGTGCGTCTTGGCCAAGATCGACGCGGCCGCCACCGACAGCGAGGTCGCGTCGGCCCGCGGCGGCGCGACGAGCGGCACCGGGCCGGACTCGAAGGTCAGCCGCAAGTAGTCGGTGACGAAGGCGTCCGGGACCAGGCTCAAGCGCGCGATGGCGCGGTGCGCGGCGACGTGGGTAGCGCGCAACGGCCCCAGGGCGTCGACCTCGCGGGCGTCGGCCTCGGCGACCGCCCACGCGCGCGCGCTCGCGCGCACGTGCGCGGCGAGGCGCTCGCGCACCGCCGGCGCCAGCGTCTTCGAGTCGCGGTAGGGCAGGTCGACGCGTTCGGTGAGGACCACCACGGCGACGACGACCGGGCCGGCCCACGCGCCGCGGCCGGCCTCGTCCACCCCCGCGACCGCGCGCAACCCACGCGCCCAGAAGGCGCGCTCCAGGTCGAAACCCGCCGCGCTCACGCGCTCGCGGCCGCGATCTCCTCGGCAACGATGGGCGCGGCCACGTCGACCGGGATCGTGAAGTAGAAGGTGCTGCCGCGCCCGACCTTCGATTCCACCCAGATGCGGCCGCCGTGCTTCTCGACCGCGAGCTTGCAGAAGGTCAGGCCCATGCCGGTGTCGTAGCGGTCGTGGACCGTGTGCCGCGACTGTTCGAAGGCGTTGAAGATGCGCTTCTGGTCGGCTTCGGGGATGCCCTCGCCATCGTCGCGCACCGAGAGGACGAAGTCGTCGTCCTGCTTCCAGGCGCGGAAATCGATGTACCCGCCGCGCCGGGTGTGCTTGATGGCGTTGGCCATGAGGTTCGCCAGGATCCGCCGCAGCAGGTTGGGGTCGGCGACGATGCGCTCCGCCTCGGGCCGCACCAGGAAGCCGAAGTGGCGGTCGCGCGGACCCCCGGAGACGTCGCCGAGCGATTCCTTGGCGAGCTCGGTCAGGCTGGGCACGACGCCCGGGCTGTAGGGCATGTGGCCCTCTTTCATGCGCCGGACGTCGAGGATGTTGGCGGCCAGGTTGAGGAGGTGTTGCGCCTCGCTGCGCGCGAGCCCGAGCAGCTCGTCGAGGCCGGCGTCCTCGTGCGCGCCGGTCTTGATCATGTCCAACGAGTGGTCGAGCAAGCCCATGACGCTCGAGATGGGGCTCTTCAGGTCGTGGACCAGCATGTGGATCAGGTCGTCCTTGACGCGCTCGGACTCCTTGTACGCCTGTTCGAAGCGGCGCGACTGCTCGAGCGCGTGCCGCAGGCCGCGCTCGACCTGCCGGCGGTCGAGCAACCGCTTGAGCGTCGCACGGACGACGTCGGGTCGGGTGGGCAGGATCAGGTACGCGTCGACGCCCTGGTCGACGACCTTGGATTCGAGGGCCGGATCGTTGGGCCCCAGGTACACGATCGGGACGTCGACCAGGGAGGCCCGACGCCGCAACAGCGCGATCAGGTCGAGCTGCGCCACCTTGTCGACGAGCGCGTGCTCGAGCACGATCGCCTCGGGCACCGAACCGCGCGTGTGGTACAGCAACTTCTCGACGTCGTCGAAGACCTCGGTGGCGAGCCGCAGCGCGCGCACGACCGAACGCAAGCCCTCGCCCCGCGCCTCGGAGGCCATGGCAATCAGCACGTACGGAGGTTGCGTCGCCGTCATGGACTTGCATCATAGCGCGCCACCGCGGGGCCACGGCGTGGCCCTTCCCTCGTGCAGCGCCTACCTCCCGCACGACCCGTACGCCGGACGCCGTTCGCGACCGCCTGGCTCGGGTACCGTTGCGGCGTGAACGACGTCGTTGCCTGGTTCGCGTTCCCCTGGGCGCTCGTGGCGCTGCTCGCGCTGCCGTTGCTGCCGCGGGGGCGCGGCTGGCCGTGGCGAGCGGCCGTGCTGGCGGCGTTGGTGGTCGCGCTGGCGCAACCGCAGCGACCGGCGCTGGAAGACCGGGTGGCCGTGCTCGTCGACGTGTCCGACAGCGTCGGGGACGCAGGCGCAGACGCCGAGTCGGCGCTCGCTCGCGCCCTCGGGGCCGATGCCACGGTCTACCGCTTCGCCGGCGACGTCGCCAGGGTCGACGACGAAGCCACCGCGGGCGCCGCCGGCATCGAACCGGGGCGCACCGACATCGCCCGCGCGCTCGCGGTCGCGGTCGCGGACGGCGCGCGCCGGGTGGTCCTGGTCTCCGACGGCATCGACAGCACGGCCGCCGGCATGCCGAGCTCCGCGGCGGTGCCCGTCGACGTGGTCGCGCTGCCGGCGACGGCCAACGCACGCCTCGAGGCGCTCACGGCACCGGATCGCGTTGCGCCGGGGGCCTCGATCGAGGCCGTCGCCATCGTGGAGCTGGATCAGGACGCGCGCGTCGTGCTGCGTCCCGACCTGAACGGCGCGCCGCTCGATCCCGTCGAGGTCGACCTGCCGGCCGGCCGCCACGCGATCCCGTTCCGGGTGGCCGCCCCGACCGACGCCGATGCCCGAGCCGAGAGCGCGCTGCGCATCGGCGCCACGCTCGAGGTCGACTTCGCCCAGCCCACCGGCGACGACGCCCAGACCACCGAGGTCGCCGTGGCCGCGCGGGGCGCGGTGCTGGTGATCGGCGATCCCGCCGCGGCCGCGCTGTTGCGCACCCAGGGGTTCGAGGTCGAAGAGGCCACCCCCGAACGCGTGACCGCGCCCTTCGACCCGGCGGCGGTGGTGCTGCGCGCGGGCGCCGGCGACTTCACGCCCGGACAACTGGAGCTGCTGGCGCGCTACGTGGACCAGGGCGGCGGGCTCCTGATGACCGGCGGTCCCGAGGGCTTCGGCCTCGGCGGCTGGTACCGCACGCCGCTGGAGTCGACGCTGCCGGTGCGGAGCGACGTGCGCACCGAGGTGACCGTGCCGCAGGTCGCGATGGTCATGGTGCTCGACGTGTCGCAGTCGATGGCTGCGGGTCAACCGAGCCGCCTCGAGCTTGCGAAGCGCGGCGTGATCGACGTGGTGGACCTCGCCTTCGAGACCGACCTGCTCGGCCTGCTCGTCTTCTCCGACCCCTCCTCCACCCGATGGGCCTTCGAGCTGCGGCCCGCCACCGAGTCCGGCAAACGCGCGATGCGCGACGCCACGCTCGCGGTCCAGCCGCAGGGCGGAACGGTGCTCGCGCCGGCCTACGAGCAGGCGCTCGAGGCGCTCGCCGCGAGCGACGCCGCGATCAAGCACGTGATCGTGCTCTCGGACGGCAAGCTCTACGACGGACAAGGCGCCTTCGCCGGCGCCGCCCCCGACTGGGAGGCCACCGCCGCGGGCGCTCGGCTCGGCCGCATCACCACCAGCGCGATCGCCATCGGGGCGGACGCCGACCGGGTCGCGCTCGAGGGCCTCGCGCGCGGCGGCGGCGGTCGCTTCTACGAGGCGTTCGACACCGCGACCCTGCCCCGGCTGTTCACGAACGAGGCGCTGACCGCCTCGCGCGACCTGCTGCGCGACGAGCGGGTGGCGCCCGAGGGACGCCGCCACCCGCTGTCGCCGTTCGAGGGGCCGGCGCCGACCGTCGACGCGTACGTCGCCACGACGCTCGCACCGACCGGCGAACCGCTGTTCGTCGCCCTCGACGGCGAACCGCTGCTGGCGGTCGGCCGCGCGGGCCTCGGCCGCAGCGCCGCCCTGACCACCGACCTGAACGCCTGGGCCGGCGACTTCGGGCGCTGGTCGGAGCTGCCGGCCGTGCTGGGCGGGGTCGTGCGCTGGCTGCAGGCGCGGCCCGAGCCCTACAGCGCCACCGCCCGACCGCGCGGCGGCGTGCTCGACGTCGTGGTCGACGCGGTCGTCGCCGGTGCGTACGTGAACGACCGACCGTTGGTGGCGCGCTTCCAGGGAACCGAGACCGAACTGCGGCAGGTGGCGCCGGGCCGCTACGTGGGCGAGCTACCGGTGCAGGGCAGCGGCGGCACCCTCGTGGTCGCCGACGGCGCCGACGTCGTGGCCCGGCACTCGGTCGCGACCCCGGATCCGGAACTCGCGGGCGGCGACGGCAGCGCTGCGCTGGCCGCCCTGGCCGAACGCTCGGGAGGCGAGGTCCTGCCGCTCGCCGAGCTGTCGGCCTATCGGCCGGCCGGCAGCGCGACGGCCGCGCCCTTGTGGGGCTGGGCGGCCGCGCTCGCCTTCGTGCTCCTCTTGGCCGAACTCGCCTGGCGGCGCTTCGCACCCGACCCGGTCGACCTCAACCGGCCGGGGGCGCGCTGACGGCCGCTTCGGACCCCGACCCGTCGATCGGCGCGTCCACGTCGACCTTCATGACCTCGCGCAGCACGCTCGTCGCGTAGCTCCCCTTGGGGAGCTCGAAGCGGAGCAGCAGGTCCGACCCGTCGCGCGCGACCGTCGCCTCGAGCCCCGCGACCCGCGTCGAGCGGCGATCGCCGTGGCGGCCGACCAGGTCCACCCAGCGCAGGTCGAGCGCGGCGAGGCCCGCGGCCTCGCGCCGGCCCGCCTCACCCGCCGACGGCTTGACCTTCTTGCCGTACAGCGGCAACGTCGCCGAGATCGCGAGCGCACCGGCGCGCGCCACGGCGTCCTCCAGGTCCGCCTCGGTGACCTGGAAGGTGCCCCCGGTGTCGTGCTTGCGCGCCCAGTCGCCCACCACGACGCCCGCGTACGTGCCATCTTCGACGCGTTCCGCGAGCCAGCGGTTGAACATGAGCGACTGCAGCGCCGAGACGAAGAAGCGCTTGAGCCGGTGCCCGCCGGGCACCTCGACGCCGTGGAGCAGGCGCCAGCCGTCGACGGCGTTGCGCCCGAAGCGCCCGAAGCGCTGCGGGCCGAAGTAGTTGGGCGACCCCGAGCGGGCGAGTCGCTCGAACACGGCCGCCGCGCGCGCCTCGGCGTCGACGTCCACGTCCCGGACGCGCACGACGAAGGCGTTGCCCCGGAGGTGGCCGATCCCGAGCTTGTTCGCGTGCCGGCTGGTCTCCAGGACGCGCACGCCGTCCATGGCTTCGAGGGCGGCCCAGGCCTCGGCCTCGAAGCGGCGCGGCACCGACAGCCACTGCTCGGTGCGGGCGACCTTGTCCTTGAGCCCGGCGACCCCGACGTTCGGCTCGGGGACGCCGGCGTCGCGGAGCGCGACGATCAGGTCGCGGGTCGTGTACCCGACCTTCTCGACGCGCGCGTACGCATGGCTCCCCTCGCCCGACGGCAGGTAGAGCGGACGCTCCACCACCTCGAAATCGTCCGGGTGGGCGCGCAGCGTCCCCCCGGTGCCGGGGAGGTCGGCGGTGAGCGGTGGCAGGTCGGACCAACGGAAGGTGAGGCGGTGCTCGAGGTCGGCGTCGAGCTCGGGCGAGGGCGCCCCGCTCACGAAGCGTCGGCGCTCGGCGACCCGATGGGCGCCGGAGCGTGGGCCGCGACGCGTTCGTCCATCATGCGCTCCGCGCGCCGGAAGCGGTCGACGAGCGAGGGCGCGTCGAGCAGGGTCTGGCGCGCCTCCGGTTCGACCCGCACGTTCGCGCAGATGAAGGAGGCTTGATAGAGCAGGTCCTCGGGCACGTGGGCATCGACCACCTTGGTGGCGTCGCCGACGAAGAAGGTCGCGGCGTAGCGCCGGAAGGCCTCCAACGCGTCCCAAGCAGCGACGCGCTCCTCGTTCGGGTCGTCGCGGCGGAGCGGGAGCGGCTTCTCCTCGGTGAAGTACAGCGGGCGCGTGCCGCCGTCGCTCTCCGGCACGTCTTCACGCCGGGCGACGGTCGCCTTGATGCGCTCGCGTCCGTGGCCGGTCAGGGTGTAGGTGCCGTCGGGGCGCTCGGCCAACTCCACGACGTGGACGACCGTCGCGACCTCGTCGAACGGGGCGCCGCCGTCGCCGCGCGCGCGCGCGATCACGAACCGCGGCTCGTCGAGCTCGAGGACCTGCTGGACGAGCCGCTTGTAGCGGGCCTCGAACACCACCAGCGGCACGGTTTGCCCCGGGAACACCACCAGGTCGAGTGGGAAGACGGCCAGCTCCTGCATCTCCGTCACGGTACCAGGGCGCCGCCGGGCCGCACCGTAGGCCGCCACGCGCATCGGCTCAGGGGCCGGCGCGGTACCCGAACGCAACGAAGCGCCGGCCCCCGAGGGGACCGGCGCTTCGTTCGCTTGGCGGAGCCGACGGGATTTGAACCCGCGACCTTCTGCGTGACAGGCAGATATGCTAACCGCTACACTACGGCTCCAAACGCGTTCCCAAGCCTACCGGCTCCAGGTCCGGGGTGTCAACGGCCCGCCCGACCGGCGAGGACGTGGACCCCGCCGCTGCTACGCTGGCGCCATGAACACGATCGACGCGATCCGGTCGAGCGGCCGCGTCCGCTGGGGCATCGTCGGCTGCGGCGACGTCACCGAGGTCAAGTCCGGCCCCGCCTTCCAGCGCGTGCCCGGGAGTACCCTCACGGCCGTCATGCGCCGCGACGGCGCCAAAGCGCGCGACTACGCGGAACGCCACGGGGTCCCACGCTGGTCGCACGACGCGCGCGACGTCATCGAGGCCGACGACGTCGACGCCGTGTACGTCGCGACCCCGCCGTCGAGCCACGCGGCGTACGTGCTCCAGGCCGCCCGGGCCGGCAAACCGGTCTACGTCGAGAAGCCGATGGCGCGGACCGTCGCCGAGGCCGAGGGCATGGTGGCGGCCTGCGCGGACGCGGGCGTACCGCTGTTCGTCGCCTACTACCGCCGCGCGCTCCCGCGCTTCGCGTTCGTGCGCGAGCGCCTCGACGAGGGCGCGATCGGCACCCCGACCCGCGTCCACGCGGAGGTGTCGCAGCCGCCACCGGCCGCCGCGGCGAGCGCCGGCTGGCGCTGGGACGCCGCCACGGCCGGCGACGGCCTGTTGTTCGACCTGGGCAGCCACGGGCTCGACCTGCTCGACCACTGGTTCGGACCGGTCCGCTCGGTCGCCGGCCACGCGCGGACGCGCTCCGCGTGGGCGCAGGTGAGCGACGAGGTCGTCGCTTCGCTCTCGTTCGAGGGCGGCGTGATCGGCACCGCCGCGTGGGGCTTCGCCGGACCCACCGTGCGCGACCGCATCGAGGTCTTCGGCACCGAAGGCTCGCTCCACGTCCCCCTGTTCGCCGACGGACCGGTGGTGCTGACCGACGCGCACGGCCGCGTGGTCGAGCGCGGGATCCCGCACCCCGACCACGTCCAGGAACCGCTGATCGCCGCGATCGTCGCCGAACTGCTGGGGCGCGGTGGACCCGCCCCGAGCACCGGTGCCAGCGCGCTGCGCACCCAACGCGTCCTCGAGCAGCTCGCGACGTCGCGCTGAGCCACGCAGCGCGCGCCGGCGGCTACCCGAAGAGCGTCAGGTCGACGAGCACGCCGGCGAGCACGATCGCCCCCACGTACAGGTTGGCGTCGAACGCCTTGAGCGCGATGGCGGCGCCGTGGCGCGCGACCCACACGTGCTGCACGGCGAAGACCACCGCCACCGCCACGACCGCCAGCGACGACGCCGGGCCGAGGCCGGCGGCCGGCACGAACATCGCGAGCGCCGCGACGGCGACGACGTGCAGCGCGATGGCGATGCGCCGCCCGCCGGCCTCGCCGAAGCGGGCCGGGATGCTGTGCACGCCGTGCGCGACGTCGAACGCACGATCGAGCAGGGCGTAGATCACGTCGAACCCCGCGATCCAGGCGCCGACCGCGAGCCAGGACCACCACGCCGCCGGGGCGAACGCGCCGGTGACCGCGATCCAGCCGCCCGCCGCGGCCGCGCCGATCGTCGCGCCGAGCCACAGGTGGCAGGCCCAGGTGAAGCGCTTGGTCAGCGGGTACAGGGCCAAGAAGACCGCCGCGAGCGGCAGCAGCGCCGCCGTGAGCGGGTTGAGCGCGAGGCCGGCGACCACGAAGGCGACCGCGCCGAGCGCCGCCAGCGCCCAGGCGTCGAGGGCGCGCAGCGTCCCGGACGGGAGCTCGCGCTGCGCCGTGCGCGGGTTGGCCGCGTCGATGCGGGCGTCGAAGACCCGGTTGAGCGCCATCGCGAAGGTCCGCGCCCCCGCCATGGCCAGCGTCACCCACCCGAACGTCGCCCAGCCCGGCCAACCACCCGCGGCGGCGAACATGCCCGCGAAGGCGAAGGGCAGCGCGAACAGCGTGTGTTGGAAGCGGACGAGCGCGAGGTAGGAGCCCAGCGTGCGCCGGGGCCGGAGCGTCGGAGCGCCGTTCATGCCGCGAGCCTACCCCCGCGCCCCAGGATCCGACCGGGACGTGCGCGACCAGGCGGGGAAGCGCTCGAGCGCCCCACGAACCTGTCGCGCGACCGGGCGACCGGCCCGCGCCACGGCCGGCGGGCCATGACCGACGACCAGCACCCGCGGGTCGAGCGCGACCACCGCTGCGGCGCTCCGGTACGCGGCGGCGAGGTCGCTGGTGAATGCGGCGATCGGCGGGTGCCACCACGGGAACAGGTGCATGAGCGCGTCGCCGGCGATCAGCACGCCCTCGCGTTCGAGGTGGAAGCCCAGCTGCCCCGGCGTGTGGCCCGGCAGGGCCAGCGTCCGGAGCCCGGGGCGCACCTCGCCCAAGGCCTCGTCCACCCCCAGGTCGCGCGCCACCGGCACCGCCGGCGTGCGGGGCATGGGCAGGCGCGCCAACAGCCGCTGCACCGGCGACAGCGTCGAGCGCTCCGGGAGCGGCGGCGCGCCCCCCTCGGCGATCCACGCGCGGTCGCCGGCGGGCGCCCACACCTCGGCGCCGGCCGCGACGAGCGCAGGCAAACCACCGACGTGGTCCGGATGCGCATGGGTCACCAACACCCGCCGAACGTCCTCGAGGCCGTAGCCGAGCGACCGCAGCCGCCCGCGCAGCGCGCCGACGGTCCCTGCGGCACCCGCGTCGACGAGCGTGAGCCCGTCGTCGCCCTCGATCGCGATCACGTTGGCGACGAGCAACCCCAGCACGTGGACGCCGGGTGCGACGAGGCCGCCGGTCGCCCCACGTCGGGGACGAGACCTCGCCATGGTCAGTGCTGCCCCGATGCTTCCTTGATCGCGTGGGTGGAGAAACCGAACTGCGGGACGGTCGTCGCGCCGCCGGTCCCGAGGACGGTCGCGAACAGCTCGGCGAGGTTGGTACCGCCCACCTCGACGCGCATGCCCAACGCTTGGCGCAGGTCGTCCAGGGTGCGGTCGTCGAGCAGCGTCTCGGTGCCGTACTTGAGCATGCTCGGCGACAGCAGCAGCAGGTCGGCCTCCCCCGGCGCCACCTGCGTGAGCACGTCGCGACCGGCCAGCAGACCGGTGACCGTGGTGACCGCCCCGAAGGTCCGGTTGACCAGCGTCCGCACCTCGACCTCGAGGCCTTCGACCGCGCGCAGCGGCGCCACCGCACGCTCGAGCACCGGTCCGAAGAGCGCCCCGGTGGCCAACAGGACCCGCTTCGGGACCTGGAGGCGATCGGGTAGCGCGGGCAGCGGCGCCTCGAGGAAGTCGCGCACCATGCCGACGCCGTTCTCGAGCATCACGAACCCCTCGTACGCCTCGGCCGCGGGCAGCGGGCGGCCGGAGGTCAGGTAGAGCTCGTCCGAGAGGAACGCGAAGCGGGTGCCCTTCTCGCGCAGCATGCGGCGCTGGAAGGCCTCGACGCGCGCGACCAGGTCGTCGGCCTCGTCGCCGGTCAGGGTGCGCACGTCGGGGAGGTTGCGGCGATGGTCGGTGAGGCCCACCGGGACGACGGCCACGGCCTGCACGTTCGGACGCGAGGCCAGGTACTCGAGGGTGGCGTCGAGCGCGGCGCCGTCGTTGCGGCCCGGGACGGCGACGACTTGCGTGAACAGATCGATCGGTTCGAGCCGCTCGATCATGCCGCGGATGCTCGTCGCGCTCGGGTCCTTCACCTTCAGGCGCCACCACTTCATCATGTCGGCGCGCAGCGCCTCGTCGGCGGTGTGGACGCTGACGTAGAGCGGCGACAGGTGCTCGTCGAGGATCCGCTGCACGTCGACCTCGGTGAGGTTGGTCAGGGTGACGAAGCTGCCGTAGAGGAAGCTCGTGCGGTAGTCGTCGTCCATCGTGTACAAGCTCTTGCGGAAGCCCTTGGGCATCTGGTGCACGTAGCAGAACTCGCACTTGTTCGCGCACAGCCGGAGGCCATCGAAGATCACGTCGTCGAACTCGAGGCCCGGGTCCTCCCACTCGACCTCGACCACGCACTCGTCGGTGCCGGCGGCGTCGCGCAACTCGAGCACCGCGCGCCCGCGCTCCAGCTCGCGGCGGTAGGCGAGCACGTCGGGCACCCACTGCCCGTTGATCCGGAACAGCTCCCAACCGGCCGCGACGCCGGCTCGGGCGGCCGGCGAACCCTCGGCGACGGAGCGCACGGTCGCCACAAAGGGCGGCTCGTTCGGATCGGTGGGGGCGGGGCGGACGACGGGCACGACGGGCCAGACTAGCAGGTACGCGCCCGCGGTCCCGACCGCGGGCTACGCGGCGAGCACGGCCGCGATGGCCGTCAGGCCCGCCGCGTGCGCGGAGACCGTGCGGGCGACCTCCGCGTGGTACCCACCGCCGAGGGTGGTGGCGAGCGGCGTCCCGGAGGCCCGGCAGAGCTCGGCCACGGTCCGGTCGCGGGCCACGACGCCGGCCTCGGTGAGCGTCAGCCGGCCGAAGCGATCGCCCTCCAGGACGTCGACGCCCCCCTGGTACAGCACCAGATCGGGCGCGACCGAGGCGAACAGCGCTGGCAGCGTGCGCTCCAGCGCGCCGAGGTAGGCCCGGTCGTCGGCGCCGTCGTCGAGCGGGACGTCGAGGTCGCTCGCCTCCTTGACGAACGGGTAGTTGCGCGCCCCGTGGACCGAGTACGTCACCACCCGCTCGTCGCCGGCGCAGATCGACGCCGTGCCGTTGCCCTGATGGACGTCGAGGTCGACGACGAGCACGCGCCCGACCGCGCCCTCGTCGAGGAGGGTGCGCGCGGCGACGACCAGGTCGTTGTAGACGCAGAAGCCCTCGCCCCGATCGGCGAAGGCGTGGTGGGTCCCACCGGCGAGCGACACGCCGAGCCCACGCTCCAGCGCCCGCCGCGCCGCCGCCACGGTACCGCCCACCGACGCCTGCGACCGGCGGACCAGCTCCGGGCTCTGGGGGAACCCGAGTCGGCGCTCCGCGCGCGCGTCCAGGGCACAACGTTCGACCGCGCCCAAGTACGCCGCGTCGTGGGCGCGCGCCAGGTCGGCATCGGCCGCGAGCGGCGCCGGCGCGACCGTCCAGCCATCGCCGCGGAGCCGCTCGGCCAAGAGCGCGTACTTGGTCATCGGGAAGCGGTGCCCGGGCGGCAGCGGGGCGGGCAGGTGGGCGGGGCTGAACCCATGCGGCACGAACGGGCGCCTCAGACGAGCTCGTCGGTCGGCACGCCGACCACGCTCGAGCGCTCGGGGGGCAGCACGAAGGCGTGCACGGGGGCCAGGCTCACGCAGCTCACCCATGCACCGACGCCGGGGGGCACGGCCTCGCCCGCCGGGTCGTCCAGCCCGACGACGACCGGGTGCCCGGCGTCGATCACGACCAACGCGCCGTCGCGTTCGATCACCGCGCCGGCGAGCTCGAGGCGCCCGAGTCCCGCGCCCTCGAGCCGCCGCTCGTCGGGCGCCGCCGGGTCGAACCCGTGGGTCATCGCGTGCAGCACCACGCGCACGGCACCGGTGGGCGCGAGGTACGGGCCGGTCCGCTCGAACGTCTGGACGACGGCGTCGCCGATCCCGAGCTCGAGCAACGGGCTCCCCTCGGCACGGGCGAACGCGGTGGCGCGCACCGCATGGCCGCGCCAGCGTGCGACGAAGCCCTCGACGGAATCCTCGATCACGTCGCGAGTGTATCCCGGACGGCCGCCGGCCCGACCGGTGCTACACTGCGGGACGTGACGAACGAACCCCATCCGCCTCGTACGACGCCCCACGCGATCCGCTCGCGCGGGGCGTTCGCCGTTCAGGAGGCCGCATGCTCGAGACGCTGAGCGAGGTCCAAGGCCTCGATCTGGAGCGCGACACGCTCGCCGCGGCCCGCGGCGAGACCCCTCAGGAGCTGCTGGCCGCGCGAGCACGGCGCGCCGAGCTCGAAACCGAACGCAACCGCGTCAAGGCCGACCACGACGACCTGCGCAAGCAGGTGGCGGCCGCCGACCTGGAACTCAAGTCGCTCCAGGAGCGCCGCAAGGCGGCGTCCGAAGCGGCCCTCCGCGCCGCGACGGCGAAGGAGATGTCGCAGTTCCAGAACCAGGAGCTGCAGTTCGCCACCCGCGCGCAGGAGCTCGAAGAAGACGCCCTGCCGCTCATGGAGCGGCTCGAAGCGCGGGCGACCGAGCTGACCGCCCTGCAGGCGCAACTCGACGAGCTGGAGCCCGAGCTCGCGGCGTTCGAAGAGCTCGAGCGAGCCCGGGTCGCCGAAGTCGACGCCCGCGACGCCGACCTGGCCGATCGCCGCGATCGGCTCGCCACCACGGTGGAGACCATGCTCCTGCGTCAGTACGAGCAGGTGCGCAAGGCACGCCGCGGGCTCGCCTTGGTCGGTCTGCAGGACGGCAAACGCTGCGGCGGGTGCCACGTCCAGCTCCCCATCCACGTGATCCAGAAGGTGCGCAAGCACCAAGGCGTCGTGCGCTGCCCGTCGTGCGGGCGCCTGCTCTACCAGGAGCCCGCAGCCTGACGAAGGCGACGACGCCCGGTCCGGACGCCCGTCACGACGCGCGCCGCATCCCGATCCCGGGATGCGGCGCGCGTCGTGCGGCGGCGCTCAGCGAAGCTCGGCGAGCGGGTCGATCGCGACGCCCCGGACGTGCAGTTCCAAGTGCAGGTGCGGGCCGGTCGAGAGCCCCGTGGAGCCGACGAGCGCGATCGGCTCGCCCTGCGAAACGCTCTGCCCGACGCGGACCAGGACCCGGCTGGCGTGGGCGTACCAGGTCTCGGCCCCCCCGGCGTGGCGGATCTTGACCAGGTTCCCGTAGCCGCGGTCCGACCAGCCGGCGAACGTCACCGTTCCCGTGCGCGCCGCGACGATCGTGGTGCCCGTCGGGGCCGCGATGTCGAGGCCGCGATGGAACGCGGCGGTGCCGAACCCGAGGTTCCGGCGGCCGTAGTACGACGTAAGGCGGCCGTGCAGCGGCCACACGTAGGTGTTCTCGAGCTCGCGCACCTGCGCCAGGCGCTCGAGCGCGGCCACCGGAGCGACGCCGGGCAGGAACAGGAGCATGCCGGGCCGCAGGTCGAGGGGTCCGCGGAGCTGGTTCGCACGCGCGACCGTCGCCGGGTCGGCGCCGTAGGCCGCGAGCAGGTCGGTCAGCGCGACGCCGTGCTCGAGCGCCACCACCAGCCCCTCGCCGGGCGGGATCAGCAGCTCCACGCCGACGGGGAGCCGATCGAGCGAGGACAGGTCGGGGTTGGCGCCCACCAGGGCGGCCATGGTGATGCCGTAGCGCTCGACCACCTCGGTCAGGGTCTCGCCGCCGGCCAAGGTGTGCCGCCGGAAGCCGGGGGGTGGCTCGGGCGCGGGTTCGGCCAAGCCGCCTCGCGCTTCGACGAGCGGAACCTTGAGGACGTCGCCCGGGCGGATCAGATGACCGCCGAGGCCGTTGGCGTCCAGCAGCGCGTCGACGTCGACGCCGTAGCGGTGCGCGATGGTGCCGATCGCATCGCCGGGACGCACTTCGACGAGGGCGAAGCTCTGGGCGAGCGCGCCCGAGAGCGCGAGTTGGACGGTCAGGACGAGCGCGACGATCGCGGGGCGAGGTCCGCCCTGCGGGAGGGCACGGACGGCGAGCGCGATCGCGGCGCGGGGGGTCACGGGCGCTGGGCCTCGGGTCCGGGCATTGCGAACGTGAGAATATCGTGCGCCGTTGAGAGGGACGTGAGCACGGGGTTCATCGGTCGCCACCCGCCCGGCGGGCCGCCACCTCGGCCTCGAGGTACGCCACGACGGCGTGGGTGTCGGTGCCCGGACCGAACACCGCGCCGACGCCCAGGCGCTCGAGCTCCGGACGATCGGCGTCCGGGACGATGCCGCCACCGAACACGAGGACGTCGTCCAGACCCGCGGCGCGGAGCTCGGCGACGAGTTCCGCGAAGTGGTGGAGATGGGACCCGGAGAGCACGGACAGGCCGACCGCGTCGACGTCCTCCTGGAGGGCCGCGACCGCGATCGAGGCGGCGGTCTGGCGCAGGCCCGTGTAGACGACCTCCATACCGGCGTCCCGCAGCGCGCGCGCGACGACCTTCGCGCCCCGGTCGTGGCCATCGAGGCCGGGCTTGGCGATGAGGACGCGGATGGGCGGTTGGATCATGGGTGGGTGGTTCCGTACGAGCGGCCCGCAGCGTACCGCACCGGCGCGGACCGGGTCCGGGACCCAGCCCGACGCGCGACCGGCGCGCGCGCCGAGCTCAGAGTTGCCGCAACGCCGCGCCCACCGCGTCCGGGCCGAGCGGCGGCACGTCGCCGTCGATGCGCACCCGCCACGGGAAGCCGGGGGCGTCGGCAGCCGCTTCGGCCGCGTCGTGGCGAAGCACGGCCAGCGCCCACCAGCCTTCGCCGTCGGGGGCGGGGGCCGCGCTGCTCACGGCGCCGATCGCGGTGCCCTCGGCGTCCTCGACGCGCCAGGCCGCCGCCAACCCCAACGACGGGAGCGGTCCGTCGAGCGTCAGGCCGTACAGCCCGCGGCGCAAGCGGCCGCGCGCCTCGATCCGCGCCATGATCTCCTGCCCCAGGTAGCAGCCCTTGCGCGGGTGCACGCGGTCGCCGAGGCCCGTCTCCTGCGGCAGGCCGTGGGCGCCTTCGGCCCGCACGGTGGCGACGCCGTGCGCCACGCGCGCCGCGGTGAGCGCCCGCTCGCCTACCGGGCGTACCCCTGCGGCGAGCAGCGCGTGCCAAGGCTCGCGCAGGTCGCGCGCCAGGAGCGCGACGTCGACGGTCGCGAGCGAACCCAGGGCGCCGAAGCGCAGCAGCACGCTCGCATCGCCGTCGGCGATCGGCACGGTCGCGGTCCGCCCCTCCTCGACCGCGACGCCGACGGCGTCGGCGGTGAGCGCAGGGAACGCGGCTTCGAGCGCGCGGACGGCGCCCTCGAGGTCGCCCGCGACGAGCGTGAAGGCGACCAACCCGCGCTCGCCCACCGCCGCCTCGGCCACGTCGTCGAGCTCGACCTGATCGAACACGACGTGCGCCTCGAGCTCGGCCAACGCCGTGGGGCCGTGGCCGTCCTCGATCGCGAGGTAGAGGTCCTCGGAACGGCGGTGGACGGTGAGGCCCGCCCGCGGACGCCCCTTGTGGTCGAGCAGGAGCGCGGCGTCGGCCGCGCCCTCCGCCAGGCCGCGCACGTCCTGGCTCAGTTGGCCGTGCAGGAAGTCGATGCGGTCCGCTCCGCGCACGCGCACGTGGCCGCGGGCCAGCCGCGGCACCACGACGGGCCGACCGACGACCAGATCGACCCGCTCCCCGTCGGGATCGCCGACGTGATCGAGCGCCGCGGGCGCGAGCCAGGGCACGGCGCCGCCGGCGAGCACGGGCTCGTCCAGGAGCGCGCGCCAGATGCTCGGGGGGCGGGGGGTGGCGTCGCCGACGATGGGCGGAACGAAGTCGTGCTCGGCATCGGGCATGCCCCACGGTACTCCGAGACCGGGCCACCGGCCGTTGCCGGCCGCGAGGGCCGACCGGCCCAGGCGCCGGCGGTCGTCAGCTGCGCCGCGCGTCCTTGCGCCTCGGATCCTTGCGCCGCGCGTCTTCGCGCCGGGCCTCGAGGTCGATCTCGAAGAGCGTGAAGTCGAAGGCGTTGATCACCCGCACCCCTTCGGCGGTGGCGTACTCGCGCGGGGCGTTGGCACCGTTCAGGTGCACGTGGCCGTGGACGTGCACGGCCGGCCGCCAACGACGGTGGAAGCGGTTGAAGGCGGGCACGCCGCGATGCGGGAAGTCGTCGCCCTCGTGCGGGCCCATGGGCGGTGCGTGGGTCAGCAGCACGTCGACCGCACGTCCGTGCCGGAACCGGTTCCACGCCAGCTTGGGGGCGAGCCGGGCGGCCATCCGGGCGTACGCGCCCTCGGTGTACTGATGCGGCCCCGGCCGGTAGCGCGCGCTCCCCTCGAAGCCGGCGACCAGCAGCCCCTCGACCTCGACCACGTCGCCGTGCACGTTCGTGCACCCACCCGGCAGGCGCACGACGGTCGGATCGTCCGCGCTCCGCAGATAGGCGTTCGCGTGGTTCCCGACGACGTAGACCGGTCGCGTGCGGAGCTTGCTCGCCAGGAACTCCAGGTAGTAACCCGGGAGGTCGCCCGCGCACAGCACCACGTCGAACGGCGGCAGGTTGCGGGGGAAGTTCTCGGAATAGACGACCGGCGAGACCTCGTCCGACAACGCCAGGACGCGCATCCCGCCGGCCCCCTCAGTCCGTGTCGGGCGCGGCGATCGCCCCCTTGGCCTGCCACTCGAGCCCGGCCCAGATGAGGCCCTCGATGTCGCCGTCCAGCACGTGGTCCGGGTCGTGGCGCATGGCGCCGGTACGGTGGTCCTTGACGTACTGCTTGTCCAGCACGTACGAGCGGATCTGCGAGCCCCACTCGATCGCCTTCTGGGTGCCGCGCGCCTTCATCTGTTCCTCGAGCCTCCGGCGCTCCTCGCGCTCCCACAGCCGCGAGCGCAGCACCGTCATCGCCTTCTCGCGGTTCTTGATCTGCGACTTGCCGTCCTGGCAGGTGACGACGATCTCGTCGGGGGTCCCGCCCAGGTAGACGACGCGCACCGCCGAATCGGTGGTGTTGACCGACTGGCCGCCGGGCCCCGAGGAGCGGTAGACGTCGACGCGCACGTCCTTGGGATCGATCGCGATCTCGATCGCGTCGTCGATCTCGGGCATCACTTCGACGGCGGCGAAGCTGGTGTGGCGGCGGTTCTGGCTGTCGAAGGGGCTGATGCGCACCAACCGGTGGACGCCCCCTTCGGGCTGCAGCATGCCGAAGGCGCGCTCGCCGCGGACGATCATCTGCGCGTAGTCGATGCCGTTGGGCGCGGCGTCGTTGCCGACCGCGTCGAGGAGCTCGACCTTGTAGCCGCCCCGTTCGGCGAAGCGCCGGTACATGCGCAGCAGCATGCCGGCCCAGTCCGAGGACTCGGTCCCACCTGCGCCCGGCTTGATCGTGACGATGGCTGCACGGTCGACGTGGTCGCCCTGGAAGAGGGTCTCGCGGTAGAGCGCGTCGAGTTCGTCGGAGACACGTGCTTCCTCGACGTCGAGGTCGCCCTCGTCCTCCGGCCCCGCCATCTCGCGGAGCTCCTCGAGGCCGGCGACGTCGTCGGCGATGCGTTGGTAGGCGTCGACCACCTTGCGCAGCCGGGTGGCCTCGGTGTTCACCGCGCGCGCCCGGTCGGTATCGTTCCAGAGCGCGGGGTCGTTCAGTTCGGGTTCGAGCTCAGCAAGACGAGCTTGCTTCCCGACGAGGTCAAAGATACCCCCGGAGGGCATCGAGTCGCTGGCGTAGCGGTTCCACAGCGGTTCCTCCCTGTTCCACACGCACCGCGCGCCGGAGGCGGCGGGACCACGACGGGCGCCCGCTCGGGCAGCGACGTCGTGTGCATGCATCGCGAGTGTACCCCGGGAACCCCGTGGTACCATGACGCGACCGGAACGCCGTTCCCGACGCACGGCTCACGATCCGTACCCCCATCCGCCCTGGAGGCGCCCCGTTGGACCTGTTCGAGGGCTTCGGCCTGCTGGACGTCGTCGACGTCCTCGTGCTCGCCACGTTGATCTACCAGTCGTACGCCCTGTTGATCGGGTCGCGCGCCTGGAACGTGTTCCGTGGGCTGGCCGCGCTCACCGGGCTCTGGTTCTTGGCGACGCAGTTGGGTCTCGACGCTACCGGCGCGGTGTTCGATCGGCTGGCGCCCGTGGCGTTCCTGGCCGTGGTCGTCGTGTTCCAGCCCGAGCTCCGGGCGGCGTTGGAGCGCTTCGGTCGCGGTCGACGCCGCCCCGACGTCGGGTCCGACCCGGTCCAGGAGCTGATGACGGCCGTGCGCGAACTGGCGTCGCAGAACGTCGGTGCGCTCATCGCGATCGAGCGCAGCACGCCGCTGCGCGAGTACGGCCGCCCGGGAGCGCTCGTCGGCGCGCCGGTCACGGCGGCTCTGATCCAGACCCTGTTCGCGAGCCGCGGTCCGCTCCACGACGGCGCCGTCATCGTCAAGGAGGACACCATCACCCACGCGGGCGCGATCTTCCCCCTCAGCGATCGAGAGCCGGCCGACGGTTGGGCGGCCAAGCTCGGCACCCGACACCGCGCCGCGCTCGGTCTGTCCGAGGTGAGCGACGCGTTGGTGCTCGTGGTGAGCGAGGAGCGCGGGACCGTGTCGGTGGCGCGCGACGGCGCCCTGCGGGTCGACATCGCGCCGGCCGCGGTTCAGGCGGCCCTCCGGGAGGTGTACGGCCCGTGAACCGGCTCGTGCACTTGGGGCGTCGCCTGGTCCACCACTGGCCCCGGAAGCTGGGCGCGGTGGCGGTGGCGCTCCTCGTCTGGCTGATCGTCGCGACCGACGCCACGACCACCGCGCAGCGCTCGCTGCTCGTCCCCCTGGTGGTCGAGGGGCTCGACGCCGACCGGTTGGCGGTGGGGCTCCCCGAGCTCGTCGAGGTGACCGTGTCCGGTACGAGCAACCGGATCGACCGGTTGCGCCCCGAGAGCTTCGACGCGGTGCTCGACCTCACCGACGTGGTGGGGGCGTTCCAGGTGGAGGTGTCGATCGCGCCGCCCCAGGGGATCGTGCTCGAACGGGTGACGCCCAGCGAGGTCATCGGCGAACTCGAGACGGTGGCGATCGCCGAGGTCCCGGTCCGCGTGACCGTCGCCGGTGCGCTGGGGCCGGACGAGCGCCTCGCGGCGACCGCGACCCCCGAGACGGCCCAGGTGCGCGGCCGCGCGGCGGTCGTCGAGCGCGTGGTGGCCGTGGTGGCGCCCGTCGCGGCGGAAGACGCGCGCACGGCGCTCGCCACCACCGTGGCGCCCTACGCGGTCGATGCCACCGGCCGCCCGGTCCTCGACGTGGCGGTCGCCCCCGACCGGGTGGCGGTGGCGATCGCCGTCGAACCCGTGCGCGTCGAGCGGCGGGTCCCGCTCGTGGTGGTCCCGCCGAGCGCACCGGGCTGGAGCGACCTGCAGGGCGCCCCGACCGACGTGCTGGTCACCGGCCCCGCGACGACGCTCGACGGGCTCTCGGTCGTGGAGGCCGTCGTTCAGCTCCCGACGGAGATCCCTGCGGGGGGCCGCTATACTCGTCCGTTGACGCTGGCGCTCCCCGAGGGCGTGTTCGCCCTCGAGGCACCGACCGTCAGCGTCGCGTACACGCCGATTCCCCTCGCCGATTGACGCCGTCCGCGTCGCCGCGCACCGCTGGAGCCCGCCCGTGACCACCTTCCCCATCCGACTCTTCGGCGATCCCGTCCTGCGCCGCCGCACGCGCCCCGTCACCGCCTTCGGGAGCGAGCTGGCGCGCCTGGGGGACGGTCTGATCGACGCCATGCTCGAAGCGCAGGGCGCCGGCCTCGCCGCCCCCCAAGTCGGGGTGGGCGTGCGCGCCTTCGCGCTGGCGGGCACCTACGCCGGCCTGCTCGATCCCGACGAGGAGCACGAACCGGGCACCGAACGCGCCCACTGCGTCGTCTACGTCAACCCGGAGATCGTCGAGCACGACGGCGTGCGCGTCGACGTGGAAGGGTGCCTGTCGATCCCGGGCATCTACACCGACGTCAAGCGAGCGGCGCGGCTCGTGGTGCGGTACCAAGACGTGCTCGGGGGCCGGCACGAGGTGGTCGCCGAAGGGAACCACGCCAAGGCCGTCCAGCACGAACTCGACCACCTGGACGGGGTGCTGTTCCTCGACCGCTTGAACGAACCCGAGCGCCGCCGCCTGATGGAGGAGCACCGAGCCGAGTTGGCCGAGATGCAGCGCGACGCCAAGGCGCACCTGCGGGCGCTGCGCGACGCCGGCGCGCCCGCCGCGCCGTGGCCATGAGCGCCATGGCCCTGAGCACCCCGCGGCTGCGCGTCGCCCTGTTCGGCACCCCGGAGTTCGCCCTGCCGACGCTCGAAGCGCTCCACGCGCACCACGACGTGCGCTTGGTCGTCGCCCAACCCGATCGCCCGGTGGGCCGGGGCCTGCGGCACCAGGCGCCGCCGGTCGCGCGCCGCGCGCGCGATCTGGGCTTGGCGCTCGCCCAGCCCGAGAAGCTCCGACGCGACGCCGCCTTCCTGGAGGCGCTCGCCGCACACGACCTCGACGTCGCCGTGACCGCCGCGTACGGGCAGATCCTCCCCAAGGCGCTGCTCGAGGTCCCGCGCGAGGGCTTCCTGAACGTGCACGCGAGCCTGCTGCCGCGCTGGCGCGGGGCGGCGCCCGTCCAGCACGCGCTCATCGCGGGCGACGCGACCACCGGCGTGTCGATCATGCAGACCGAGGCGGGGCTCGACACGGGACCGGTGCGGCTCCGACGCGAGCGCGCGATCGCCCCCGACGAGGACGCGCCGGTGCTGCTCGCGGCGCTGGCCGACCTGGGCGCCCAGGCGCTCCTCGAGGCGCTCGCCCTCTTGGCGTTGGGGCGCCTGCCGAGCACGCCGCAGGACGACGCGGCCGCCACGCTGGCGCCGCGCCTGACGCGCGAGGACGGCCGGATCCGCTGGGCGGAGCCGGCCCGCCGGGTCGTCGACCGCCACCGCGGGGTGGCCGGCTGGCCGGGGAGCTGGTGCACGTGGGCGGACGCGGTCCTGAAGGTGCACGTGCTGAGCGAGGTGGACGGCGCCGGCGTACCGGGTACGGTGCTCGGTGTCGACGCCGAGGGCGTCGTGGTCGCCTGCGGCGATGGCGCCGTCCGCCTGACCGAGGTGCAAGCCGCGGGCAAGCCGCGCATGGGGGCCCGCGCCTGGGCGAACGGCGCGCGCGTCACGGAGGGGGTGCACCTTGCCTAAGGTCGCATTGGTCGGTCGGCCGAACGTGGGCAAGTCGAGCCTGTTCAACCGTTTGCTGCGGCGGCGGGAGGCGCTGGTGGACGACTTCCCGGGCGTCACGCGCGACGTCAAGGAGGGCACCGTCGCCTTCGATTCCGGGCGCACCTTCACGCTGCTGGACACCGGCGGCCTGTGGTCGGGCGACCGCTGGGAGAAGGACATCCGGACCAAGGTCGAGCGCGCGATCCGCGACGTCGACCTGGTGCTGTTCTGCGTCGACGGCCGCGAGGGGGTGCTCGCCGGCGACCAGGAGATCGCCGCCTGGCTGCGCGCGCTCGGCAAGCCGGTGTGGCTGGTGGGCACCAAGCTCGACGACCCGCGCCACGAGGAGCAGGCGCCGATCTCCGAGGCCTATGGGCTCGGGTTCGGCGCCATCCACTTCACGAGCGCGAACCACGACCGCGGCATGTACGAGCTGCTCGAGGCGATCGAAGAGGCGCTCCCCGAGCTGCCCGAGGAGGACGTCGCCGAGGAGGCGCCGATCCGCATCGCGATCGTCGGGCGGCCGAACGTCGGCAAGTCGAGCCTGTTGAACGCGCTCTTGGGCGAGGAGCGCGTGATCGTGGCCGAGATCCCGGGCACCACCCGCGACAGCGTCGACGTCGCCTTCGAGTTCGGCGGCCGGCCCTTCGTGCTCATCGACACCGCCGGGATCCGGCGCAAGCCGACCGAGGACATCGAACGCTGGATGACGATCCGCTCCGAGGAGGCGCTGCGCCGCGCCGACGTCTGCGTGCTGGTGGTCGATCCGT
>JAABSI010000066.1 GCA_011390455.1 Trueperaceae bacterium | reverse complement strand
CCTCCAACGGCGCCTCGCGGCGGTCGACGATCACGACCTCGTGGCCGAGCTCGAACAGCGTGCGGGCGAGCGCGCCGCCGAAGCGGCCCGCGCCCACGACCAGGTACGACCGGACCTTCATCGCGCCTCCTTCGGTCGCCGCCCGCTCATCCGACGACCACGTCCTCCCGAGGGTACCGGCGCACGCGGTCCAAGGGGACCGCAGCGACCGCGAGCCCCACGGTCAAGAGCCCGACCCGCCCGATCACCATCAGCAGGACGACCACCAAGCGCCCCGGTTCGGAGAGCTCGCCGGTCGCCCCCATCGACAGGCCGACCGTCCCGAAGGCCGACATCGCCTCGAAGGCGAGCGCCCCGAAGGGCACGTCCGGGTCGGTGAACCCGAGCACCAGGATCGCGACGGCCAGGATCCCCACCGCCCCGGTCGCCAGCGCCGCCGCTCGGGCCACCAGCGCGCCGCCGAGGGTCCGGCCGAACGCCACCGGATCGCCGCGCCCGCGGGCGACGGCCAGGGCCGTTAGGACGAGCACGGCGGCGGTCGTCGTCTTGATCCCGCCGGCGGTCGACCCCGGGTTCCCACCGATGAACATCAGCAGCGCCGTCCACGCCTGACCGGCGGGCGACATCGCGCCGACGTCGATCACGTTGAAGCCCGCCGTGCGCGGCGTGAGCCCCTGGAACGTCGCCGCCAACCAGCGGGCGCCCGTCGGGAGCGCGCCCAGGGTCTCCGGGTTGCGCCACTCGAAGGCGGCGATGCCCGCGACGCCCGCGACGACCAAGACCGCGGTCGTCGCGAGCGCGAGCCGGGTGTGGAGGGTGAGTGGGGTCCTCGGCCGCGCCGCACGACCCGCCGCCGTGCGCCGCGAGCGCTTCGCCCGATACGCGACCACGACGTCGGTGACGACGACGAGTCCGAGGCCGCCGGCGACGAACAGCGTCGCGATCACCCCCGCGACCCACGGGTCGCCCACGTACGCCTCGAGGCTGTCGGCGAACAGCGAGAAGCCGGCGTTGTTCCAGGCGCTCACCGAGTGGAAGACGGCTTGCCAGGCGCCGGCGGCGAGGCCGTGGTCGCGCGCGAAGGCGGGCCAGAGCGCCAAGGCACCGGCGAGTTCGATCGCCGTCGTCGCGATCAGCAACCCGCGCACGAAGCGCACCACCCCGCCCACCTCCAGGCGGTTCGTCTGCACCTGCAGGCCCAAGCGCTCGACCACGCCCAGGCGCCGCCCGAGCGTGAAGGCCACGAGCGCGCCGACCGACAGCACCCCCAGCCCGCCCGCCTTGATCAGCAGCGCGATCACGACCTGACCGAACGGCGAGAGCGCCGTGCCGGGGTCGACGACGATCAAACCGGTCACGCAGACCGCGCTGGTCGCCATGAAGAGCGCATCGGAGAGGCTCAGGGTCACGCCGGGCGCGTGCGCGGCCGGCAGCGCCAGCAGCAGCGTGCCGACCGCGATGGCGGTGAGGAACCCCCCGAGCACGGCCTGCGGCGGGCGCGGCGTGCGGGTGCGGAACGGACGAGGCCTGAAGCGGATCACGTCGGCACGACGCTACACCCGTCCAGGCCGCCCTTCGTCGAGAAGCGCCACACCCGGGTGGCCACCCGCGCCACCAACCGGCGGTCGTGGCTGGCGAGGAGCAGCGTGCCCGGGAACACCTCGAGGAGCGCCTCGAGCGCCTCGACCGCCCGCACGTCGAGGTGGTGGGTCGGTTCGTCGAGCACCAGCAGGTGCGCGTCGGCGACCGCGACGCACGCGAGCGTCAGCCGCCGCCGCTCGCCGCCCGAGAGCTCGGCGACCGGTCGGTCGGGTGCGCAGGGGATGCCGGCCTCGGCGGTCGCGCGCCAGACGTCGCCGGGGCGCAGATCGGAGCGGACGCCGCGCAGCACGTCGCCGACCGTGACCGCACCGATCGTTCCCGGGTGCGCCCACGGCTCCGCGACCTGGTCGACGTGCGCCACCGTCAGGCCGATCCCACGGCGCACGGAGCCGCCGTCGGGGGCGCGGCGACCCGTCAACACGTCGAGGAGCGTGCTCTTGCCGGCGCCGTTCGGGCCCACCAGCGCCACCCGGTCGCCGCGGCGCACGTGCAGGTCGAGCGCGTCAACGAGCGTGCGGCCGCCGCGCCGGACGACCAGCTCGTGCACGGTGAGCACCTCGGAGGGCCCCCGGTCCGCGGGTCGCGCGACGAAGCCGAGCCGGCGCCGGTCGTCGTAGGGCTTCGCCTCGGGCACCTCGCGCTCAAGCCGTGCCCGCATCGCGCGGGTGCGCCGCGCCAGCGTCTTCGAGGCGGAGCCCGCCCGGTTCTTGGCCATGAGCTTGGACGCGCCGTCGGCGTACCGGGCGTCGAACGTGCCCATGCTGCGCGCCCGCGAGCCCTCATGCTGGATCGCATCCGCCAGGCTCGCTCGGCGCGCGGCATCGGATCGGTGCCGGCGCGCCCCCGCCGCGGCGGCGGCGGCGCGGCGTGCGCTCGCCTCGGCGTACCCACCCGCCTCGATCCGCAGCGTGCCGCGCTCCAAGAACGCCACGTCGGTGGCCACCGCGTCCAAGAAGGCGCGGTCGTGGGCGACGAACAGGACCGCGGCTTCGCTCGCGCGCAGCCACGCCTCGAGCCACGCGAGCGCCTCACCGTCGAGATGGTGCGTGGGCTCGTCGAGCAGGAGCACGTCGGCCCCCGTCGCGCGCAGCGCCTCGAGCCGGCGGCGCTGGAGCTCGCCTCCGGAGCCGGGCGGACCGTCGCCCGGCAGCGTCTGGTCGAGGTGGCCGGTGCGGCCCTCGCGGTGCACGCGGCCGCGG
The DNA here is from genome assembly GCA_011390455.1 of Trueperaceae bacterium. Next base: position 13,662 of record JAABSI010000066.1, on the reverse strand, counting down.
TCGGGCGCTTGGCGTCCGGCCGCGACCCGCAGAAGGGTCGACTTGCCGGCGCCGTTCTCGCCCACGAGGGCCAGGCGCTGGCCGGCGCGCAGGTGCAGGTGGACGTCGTCGAAGAGCGTGCGGTCGCCGAAGACGACGCCGACGCCCGAAAGGCGCAGTAAGGACATGAGAGCTCCGGCCCCGTGCGGGGCGGCACCAGGATCGATCGTGCCCGCGTCGCCGCCGAGGGGCGGCGCGACGGACGGTCGGTCAGCGGTGGGTGCTTCGGAGCGTGGGTTCCATGGTCGGGTACCGCCGCGAGCGCGGACGGAAGGGGCCCCCGGAAACCGGGTCGGGCCACGCGGAATCTAGCGCGGCGCGGCGCCGGCGTCAAGCGCATGGATGGGCTCAGGTCCCGAGCCCAGGACCGCACGGCCACGACCCCGAAAGGCCACCGCCATGCCGTCGGCGCGCGCCACCCTGCGTCATGGCCGACGGTCCCGCGCACCGCTGGTGGCAGGCCCCGGGTCCGTGGGTCGCCCGGGTCGAGGCACCGCCTACGGCCGCGGCGGCGCCGCTCGACGTGTGGACGATGCTGCTCGGCGGCGAGCCGACGATGCCGCTGGGGACGCGGCCGGGCGCCTCCTCGCGGTGGACGCCCGCACCGAGCCCGCGGGTTCGGCGCCGTCCGCGCCCCCGGCGCGTCGTCGCCCCCACCATCGAGGGCGCGCTGGCGTGGGCGCGCGCCGAGCTCGAGGCGCTCGCGGCCGCCGCCGGCCCCGAGGACGGCTGCGACGACGGCGGCGACGGGGGCCGTCCGAGCGTCGCGTTCCGGGTGCGTGGCGACCGGCGGGTGCGTTGGCGGGCGCACACCGTTCGCGACGTCCGCGACGCGGCGCGCGCCGTCGCCGGATGGGAGGCCGCGCCGCCGGCCGCGCCCGGCCTGCCGACCGCGATCCCGGCACCTCCGGGCGCACCCGCGCTGACCGCAGCCCAGCGCGCGGTCGTGGAGCACGATGCCGGCCGCGCCGTCGTGCTCGCGGTGGCTGGCGCCGGCAAGACCACGACCATGGTCGCGCGCGTGCGCCACCGCGTGGCCACCGGACGCTGCGACCCGGCGGCCACGCTCGTCGTCAGCTTCTCGCGCGCGGCGGTGGCGGCCGTGCGCGCCAAGCTCGATGCCGATCCGATGACCGCGGCCGTCGAAGCGCGCACCTTCCACGCGCTCGCGCACCGCCTCCTGGCGTCGCGCGCCGGCGGGTCCGGCCAGGGTCGCCCCGGGGGGCCGGCCGCCGACCACGTCGTCGCGGCGGTCGTGCGCCTCGCGCGCCGCGAGGCCGCCGACCGCGACCCCGACCTCGCGGACGCCTGGCGCGCCGCCGACGTGGCCGCCTTCGCGGCCTACCGAGGCCGGGCGCTCGCGCGGCTCGAGCTCCCGGGCTTGGGCACGCGCGCGCTGCCGCCCTCGGCCCACGCCGAGGCGCGCCCCCCGCCACCCGATCCCGATCACCCGGCCCACCCGATCCTCCTCGAGGACTTCGAACGAGTGCGGGCCGTCCGCGGTTGGCTGGACCACGACCAGCTGTTGGTCGAGGCGTGGGCCGCCGCGCACGTCGATCCCGCCCTCGTGGCGAGCGCCCGGGGCCGCTGGCGCAGCTGGCTCATCGACGAGGCGCAGGACCTCAACGCCGTGCAGCTCGCCCTCCTCGAGCGCCTGACCGCCGGCCGCGACGACGTGGTGCTGGTGGGCGACGACGACCAGGCAATCTACGGCTTCCGTGGCTCGACGCCCGGCCTGCTCCGCGGCTACGCGGCCAAACACCGCGCTCGCGTCCTCGTGCTCGACGAGGCGTTCCGGTCGCGGGCCGAACCGCTCGCGATCGCCGCGGCCCTCATGGCGCACGGGGGCGGCGCCGGGGGCGGCGGCTCCGAGCGCACGCCCGTGCGCCCCCACGCGGCGCGCGGCCCGGGCGGCGCCCTGACGCTCGACGTCGCCGGCGGTCCGGACGGCGAGGCGCGCGCCCTGCTCGCCCGGGCGAGCGCCCACCACGACGCCGGCGTCGCGTGGCGCGACCAGGTCGCGTTGCTGCGCCGGTTCGACCAGGCGCCCGCCCTCGAACGGGCGGCGGCGCGCCAGGGGGTGCCGCTGCGGCTCGAGGGGGTGGCGCCCCTCGTGCGGCACCCCGAGGTCGTGGCCGCCTGGGCCGGCGTCGCGCTGGCGCTGGGCGCGCTGCGCGACGCGCCGGCGGCCACCCGCGAGCGGGCGTGGCGCCGCTGGTTGGCGGGGCCCGCCGGCCAGCCGCGTCCGGCCGCGCTCGTTGCGGCGCGGGCGCTCGCCGCTGCTGCGGACCCTGGCGCCCGCACCTGGCGCGAGCGGGCGCCGCGCGGGTCCGACCCCACCGTCGGCGAGCGTTTGGCAGGGATCGCGGCGGACGCCGACGACGCGGTCCGAACGCTGCGCGCGGCCGGCACCGACCCGCGCACGTGGCCGGCCGGTCCCGGACCGCGGCTGCAGGCCGCGCTCGACCTGCTCGGCGACGCCGGGCCGACGTCCGCGACGGACGCCTACGCCGCGTGGCGCCGAACGGCCCGGGCCCACGCACCCGACGACGCCCTCCTCGTGACCAGCGTCCACCGCGCCAAGGGGCTCGAATGGCCGGTCGTCCACGTGCCCGGCATGACGGCGGGCGTGTTCCCCACCGGCACCGACCCCGAGGAGCGCCGGCTGGCCTACGTCGCCTGGACCCGCGCGCGCGACGCGCTGCACCTCTACCGCGACGGTCGCCGCCCGCCCTCGTCGTTCCTGGCCGAGGGCGACGTCGCCGACGTGATCGCGCTGGCGCGCGACCTGGCGCACGCGAGGTGCGGGCCGGCGGGGGGCGGCGGCGGTCCGCAACGGCTGGCAGCGGCTTGGGCGCGCCGCGAAGCGGCCGAGCGCTTCGGGGTCCGATTCGGCTCCGAGGCAGCGCCGACGGCCCCGGAAGCGCCGTCGGGCGCGCGGTAGACTGCCGCGACGCGCGGCGTGCCCGACGCACCGACCGCGCCCAGGAGGCCCCCGTTGCGACCCATCGACCGCGAAGCCGTGCAAGGCGAGCTCGATCGCCGGCTCGGCCGGACCGTCTACCTGCACCTCGAGACCACGACCGGCTCCTACACGGCGCTCGGCCCCGAGAAGAAGCCCCCCGTGATCGCCTTCGTGCGCAACGCCCAGGTCACCTACCAGCGCGGCTCGGTGACGGGCCCCGGCCCGTACCGGGTCGGCCTCAAGCTCGACGGCGGCTGGGTGTACGCCGATGGCCTGACCGACTTCGAGGTGAGCGAGCGCGACGAGCTCCTGCTCGCCGGCCTCGACCCCGAGGGCCAACTGACCGTCGCCCTGCAGCTCTCCGAGACCCCCTTCCGGGAGGCGTGATCGTGCACGAGCCGACCCCCTTCGTCCACGCCGAGGAGCGCGCGCTGCTCGTCGTGCTGCCCCACCCCGACGACGAGAGCTTCTCGTCCGGGGGCACGCTCTCGGCCTGCGCCGACGCCGGCGTCCGCACGCTGTACCTGTGCGGCACCTACGGCGACATGGGGCGCCGCATGGGGCGCCCCGCCTTCGCCAACCGCGAGTCGCTGCGCGACGTGCGCGAGCGCGAGCTGGCCGACGCCTGCGCGGTCATCGGCTGCGAGATGCGGATCATGGGCCTGCGCGACAAGTGCGTCGAGTTCGAGGACCCGCACGTGATCGCGCGCCGCATCCGATCCGTGATCGACGAGCTGCGGCCGAGCACGGTGATCACCTTCTACCCGGGGTTCGGCGTCCATCCCGACCACGACGCCCTCGGCTGGTTCACCCAGCTCGCGGTGCGCGGCGTCGCGGCGGACGCGCGCCCGCGCCTGCTCGCCGTCGCGGTGGGCGATGCGGAGCAGAACCGCAAGGTGCTCGGCGAACCCGACGTGGTCTCGAACATCGACGCGACCCAGCAGCGCAAGATCGACGCGCTCAAGGCGCACCGCAGCCAGACCGAGAACATGTTCCTGCGCTGGGAAGAGGACCGCGAGACCGACGATCAGGAGAAGGCGTTCCGCGAGCGCATGCTCGGCGGCGAGCGCTACTACCTGCTCGATCCCGACCTGGTCACCGACTACGAGCGCCGGCACGCGTGAGCGCCGACCCGCGCCTGCTGCCCGACGACCTGCGCGCGCGCTACCGCGCGCTCCTCGCCCGCTGGGTGGCGCTCCCGTCGGTCGCCGCCGAGGGGCGGGCGCAGAGCGAGACGGCCGAGGCGGTCGCCGCGGAACTGCGCGCCCTTGGCCTCGACGTCGAGGTGCACGCGACCGCCGGCGCGCCCGTGGTGTTCGCCGAGAAGCGCGTGCCCGGCGCCCCCACGGTGCTCTTCTACAACCATTACGACGTGCAACCGGCCGACCCGGTCGAACTCTGGACCTCCGATCCGTTCGAGCTCACCGAGCGCGACGGCAAGCTCTTCGGGCGAGGCGCCACCGACGACAAGGGGCAGCTCGCCTCGCGCGTCGTGGCGCTCGAGTGGTTGAAGCGCCGGCACGGCGGCGAGCTCCCCGTCGGCGTCGTGTTCGTCGTCGAAGGGGAGGAGGAGGTCGGCAGCCCCAACATGGGCGCCTACGTCGAGGCGCACCGCGAGCGGCTCCAGGCCGACGCGTGCGTCTGGGAGTTCGGCGGCGTCGACGCCCACGACCGACCGCAGCTGGTCTGCGGGCTCAAGGGCATCGTGTCGATCGACCTCAGCGTCCGCACCGGCGCCTACGACCAGCACTCCGCCTTCGGTCCGGTGGTGCCGAACGCCGCATGGCGGATGGCCGCCGCGGTCGCCAGCCTGCGCGACGCCGAGGGGCGCGCGCTCGTGGACGGCTTCTACGACCGGGTGCGACCGGCGACCGAGGCCGAGGCCGGCTACGTCGCCGCGGCGCCGCGCGAGGACGACGTGGTCGCGGCCAACGTGGGCGTCGAGCGCTTCCTGGGCGGCGCGACCGGGGCGGAGTGGCAGCGGCGGCTGCAATTGGAGCCGGTGATCAACGTCAACGGCATCCACTCCGGGTACGGCGGGCCGGGCATGAAGACGGTGCTGCCGGTCGCCGCGACGGCCAAGCTCGACGTGCGCTTGGTCCCCGATCAGGACCCCCACGAGATCCTGGGCCTCATCCGCGCCCACCTCGACCGCCACGGCTTCGGCGACGTGGCGTCGACGCTCGCGGAGCGCCCCGAGCACCCGTCGCGCGTCGATCCCACGCACCCCTGGGTGCGGCACGCGGCGGCGGCGCTCGAGGAGGCGTACGGCACGCCGGCCGTCGTCACCGTCAGCTCGGGCGGCTCCGGGCCGCTGCACCCCTTCGTCGACGTGCTCGGGCTGCCGGTCGTGATGCTCGGCGTCGGCTACGCCCAGGGACGCGCGCACGCGCCGGACGAGAACGTCCGCTGGGTCGACGTCGAGCGCGGCACGTTCGCCACCGTCCGCTTGATCGAGCGATGGGCCGGCCTCGAGCCACCGACCACCAGCTAGGCACCTTGTTATGGTCCCCCGTGTGCCGCGGACCCATGTCGGCCGCGGCCTACGGAGGTATCGGATGGCCGGACCGGAGGACACGACGGAGCAGCGCGCGCCCAAGGGTGGATCGCGACTGGGCCTCGGGATCGGCCTCGGCGTGGCCATCGGCACCGCGATCGGCGTCGCGACCGACGACCTGGCGCTGTGGTTCTCGCTCGGCATCGCCATCGGAACCGCGCTCGGCCTGGCCATGGACGGGACCGACGCTGCTGCCCGCAAGTTGAAGGGCGACGGCCAAGACGAAGCCTGAGGGGGCGCACCGCGACCAGTGCCGAGCGGCGGTCACGACCGCGCGAGAAGCTCCCCCCGCCGGAAGCTGCGGGCACCGAACGCCAGCAGACCGGCCGCCACCGCCCAGAACACGGCGCCGAGCCCCACGACCACGGCGGTGGAGAGCACGACGACGCCGGCCGCCTGCCCCACGATCAACAGCACGATCGGGAGCACGACGGCGCCACCGATCTGGTAGGCCTCCTGGAAGGTGTTCACGCGGGCGGAGACCAGGACGGTGGCGCCGAGGCCCACGGCCGCGACCGCCGGCGCCACCCACAGCGCCAGCACCCACCACATGACGGTCGGGAAGAAGACGTGGCCCATCACCGACCAGGCAGCCGCGTTCGCGACCACCGCGTACACCAGGAAGCCGCCCCACGCCACCGCCATCGCCGGCACGAAGCCCACGAGCAGCTTGCCTACCAGCAGCTCGGCGTCGGTGGTGGGGGTGTAGAGCAGCGCCTCGAGCGTGCGTCGCTCCTTCTCGCCGGCGAAGGCATCCGCGGCGAGCACGCTCGCCACCATCAGCGGCACGATCAGGTACATCGGGGCGAACAGGTACACGAGCAGCAGCGTCACGATCGTCTGCGCTTCGGTGAGCCCCGCGAAGCGCGCGGCGAAGGACTCGGGCATGCGCTCCATCATCCCGGTCAGATCGGACGCCCCGGGCAGGTTGATCAGGTGCGGCGCGAACGACGCCAGGACGGGCAGCACCAGCAACAGCACCAGCGGCACGATGACGATCGGGAGCAGCACCGCCTTGCTCTGCAGCACCACCGACAGGTCCTTGCGCACGATCGCGCGGATCGCGCGGACGTTCATGCGGGCACCTCCACGTCGGCCTGCGCACGCACCGAACCGCGCCCGACCCGATGGAGCGCGAAGTAGACGTCCTCGAGCGACGGGACGTCGCGCTCGACCGCGTGCACCCGCGCGCCACGGCCGACGAGCGCGGCGACGCCATCGGCGATGGCGTCGGCGTCGCGCACGACGGCGAGGACGGTGGCAGCGGCGTCGGCGGCGGCGGGCGGCGAGCCGTCGGCGACCACGTCGCGCCAGCCGTCGATCTCGGCGAGGGTCGCGACGAGCGGCGCTCCGTCGACGGGCGGCTGCGCCACCACCCGCACCCGGGTGCCCGCCCCCAAGGCGGCGGCGAGCTCGCTCGGCGCCCCCTCCGCGACGACGGTGCCGTGCTCGAGCACGACCACCCGGTCGCAGAGCGCCTGCGCCTGGTTGAGGTCGTGCGTGCAGAGGACGATGCCGCGCCCCTCGGCGCGCAGCGCGCGGACCCGATCGGCGACCGCGCGCGCGGCGACCGGGTCGAGCCCCGACGTCGGTTCGTCCAGGAAGAGCAACTCCGGGTCGTGGAGCAGGGCACGCGCGAGCGCGAGGCGCTGGCGCATCCCCTTGCTGTACGTCCCCACGCGGCGATCGGCGGCCTCGCTCAGGTCGAACGAGGCGAGCAGCTCGGCGACCCGTCCGCCGACGCGCGCCGGCGCGACGCCGTAGAGATCGGCGAAGACGCGCAGGCCCTGACGACCGGTCATGCGGTCGTCGACGGCGGGCGTCTCGGTGCTCACCCCCACGCGGCGGCGGACCTCGACCCCGTCGACGGCCGGGTCGAAGCCGAACACCCGCGCGGTGCCCGCGGTCGGGGCGAGCACGCCGGCGAGCAAGCGCACGGTGGTCGTCTTGCCGGCGCCGTTGTGGCCGAGCAAGCCCACGACCTCGCCCCGCGCGACGCGCAGGTCGAGGGCGTCGACGGCCCGGTTGGGTCCGAAGTCGCGCCTCAGCGCGTGCGTCTCGACCAGGAGTCGTTCCATCGAGCCAGCGTATCCGGCGCGGTTCAGCCTGCCAGGGGCGTTCGTCTGCGCAGCGCCGCCTCGAGCACCAGCACCAGCACCAGCCCCGGGAACGTGAGCAGCAGCGCCAAACCGGCCGTGATCGGGTCGAGGAGGCCGCCGCCCCCGAGCCGGGCGAAGAGCTGCACGGCGGTGGTCTCCACGCGCCCCTGGCCGATCAGGACGGTGAGCACCACGACGTGCACGCTCACGAGGAAGGCGAAGAGGGTCGCGGCGGCGACGCCCGGCCCGAGCAGCGGCAACCGCAGGTACCACGCGACCTCCCAGGCGGTGGCGCCGTGCACGCGCGCGGCGTCGGCGAGGTCGCGGTCGAAGCCGCGCTCGACGGCCGTCAGCGTCCGCACCAGGTACGGCAGCACCGGTACCAGGTGCACGAGCCCGACGCCCCAGAGGGTGCCCGCCGCACCCACCTGCGTCGCCCACGCCGCCAGGCCCAACCCGATCGCCAGCTCGGGCACCAGGAGCGGCGCGAGGAACGCCCCCTCGACGAGCGCGCGGCCGCGGAAGCGTTCGTGCGCGAGGACCCGCGCGGCCGGCCAGGCGAGGGCGAGCCCGACCAGCGTGACGACCGCCGCCATCAGGGCGCTGGTCGCGAGCCCCTCGAGCGCGCGCGAGGCGGGCGAGGCGAGGTAGTCCCAGCCGATCGGCAAGCGCGCGCCCTCGCGCGCGCTCCACCACCATTCCGACGGCAGCAGATCCGGCCAACCCCAGCGGAAGGCGAAGGCGGCGACCCCCAGGGCGACGAACGGCACCACGGCGCCCGCAGCGGCGAGGCGCACGAGCGCCGCCGCCGTCCGCCGGGGGCCCGCGGACCTCACGCCCGCGCTCCAGGGAGCCAGCGGCGCGCCGCCGCGGTCCAGGCGCCGACGACCGCCGCAGCCAGCGCGAGGACGCACCAGGCGATCGCCATCGCCAGCGGGCGCTGCGCCAGATCGGGGTCCGCGTAGGCGCGCCATGCGGCCACCGCCAGCGTGTCGCGCGTGCCGCCCGAGAGCAGCAGCGGCACCTCGAGCGCGCCCAGGTCGTACGCCAGGACGAGCGCGACGGCCGCGACGAGCGCGGGCGCGACGCGCGGCAGCACCGCGTAGCGGAAGGTCTGCCAGCGGTCCGCGCCGAAGACCCGCGCCACCTCGATGCCGGTGCGGTCGCCGCCGTCGTGGGCGGCGGCGACCAGCAGCGCGACGAAGGGCACCTGCTTCCAGGCGAAGGCGAGCACCACCCCGATCCCCGACGGGCCGTCGAGCAGGCGCGGCCACGCGGCGGGCGCGTCGATCGCCCCCAAGGCGAACGCCACCCGCGCCAGCACCCCGCCGCCAGCGAGCCATAGGGTCGCGAGCGCCACGACCACCACGTAGGGCACCAGGAGCGGCAGCTGCACCAGGGCGCCGACCGGCCCGCGCCGGCCGCCGAGGGCCAGCCCCAGCGCGAGGCCGAACACCGCGGCCAGCGCGGCCGCCGGCAGCGCGGTGGCGAGGGTGCGCGCGGCCGCGGCGCGCACCGCCGGATCCGCCAGCACCGCCCGGTAGTAGTCGAGCGTGGGGAAGGCGTCGACGCCCAGGTGCGGGGCGTAGCCGAGGCTCTGCAGCAGCGATCCCGACAGCGCGCCGCCCACCGCGGCGATCAGCACCAGCGCGGCCGGCGCCAGACCGAGCACGATCCGCGCCCGCCGCCGCACGCGGACCCTCAGTCGCCGGACGGCGCGGCGCCGCCGCGGAGCGCGGCGCGAACTACGTCCGCGAAGGGCTCCGGCGTCGCCTCGGCCACCCAGCGCGCCCACACCCGGTCGACGACCGGCACCCAGGAGCCGTGCATCTCGGCGACCGCGTTGGCGGCCAGGTCCTCGTAGGTGACGCCGCGCAGGTCGGGGGCGACGGCCTCGGCGCGGGCGCGCAGGTCGGGGGTGAGGGTCGCGGCGTCGAGCCCGAGCGGGAAGCCGACCCCTTCGAGCTTCGACAGGTGGCTCTCCGGGCTCGAGAGCGCGTCGGCGAGCAGCAGCGCCGCCGCCGGGTTCGGGGCGTTGGCCGGGATCGCGAGGAAGCTCTTGTTGACCCGCATCAGCCCCTCGGGGAACACGACCGTGGCGACCGTCTCCGGGAGCCGTCCGCGGTCCACGCCGGTGCCGGCGTGGAAGACGTTGTCCTCGCACGCGAGGTCGACCTCCCCGGACACGAGCAGCCGCTCCCAGGCGGCCGCGGTCGGGGGGTACGTGGGGGCGCCGCGGCGACCGTCGGCGCCCCCGCCGCCGAGCAGGAACGGCTCGATCCGCCGCAGGTAGGCGAAGCCGGGCTCGAGCCGGCGCGCGACCTCGTCGGGCTCCAGCGTGCCCACGGCGTCGAGGAAGGGCGCGACCCCTGCGCCGAGGAACTCGATCAGCGCCTGTTGGACGAAGGCCGTGCCGACGTAATCGGGCGGGCGCACGTAGGTGAGGCGGCCCGGGTTCGCGCGCGCCCAGGCCTCCAGCCCGGCGTGGTCGCGCGGCACCTCGGCCACCGGCCAGCGGGCCGCATCGACGTAGCAGACGTACTGGCCGGCGTACCAAGGCATCGAGGCGAGGCCGGTGGGGGTCCCGACGTCGCGCAGGTTGGGCCCGGACGTCGGATCGGCGGGGTCGAAGACGAACCAGCGGGCGTTGGGGAGGAGGTCGGCGAAGGGACCGAAGAGCAGGTCGGCCTGCACCAGGGTGCGGAAGTTGTCGCCGTTGATCCAGATCAGGTCGACCGGACCGGCGCCCAGCCCGCGGCCGGCGGCGGCGGCCGCGAGCACCGCGTCGACCGCGTCGCGGGTGGCGGGCACCCGGACGCTCTCGAGGCGGACCCCCGCCGCGGCGAGCTCGGGGGCCACCACCAGGTCGATCCAGGTGTTCAGGTCCTCGCTGCCGCCCCAGTGGTACCAGCGCACCGCGCCCTCGGCGGCGGCGCGCGCGCGGACGGCGTCCCAATCGAGGGCGCCGTCGAGGAAGGCGGCCCGGAAGGCGAGCGCATCCGGGTCGTGGGCGAGGTCGGCGCGCAGCGGCGGGGCGGCGGCGGTGATCGGCGCGATCAGCGCGACCAAGAGCGCCACCGTCCGCAACCACCGGTCGGCGAACGGAATACGCGGGCTCGGAGGCATCGCCGCGAGCTTAGCGCCGCCGCCGCGGTCGGGACGTGCCGGAGCAGCCCAATTCGCATGGCGCCCGCGGGCGACGTCCTATGGTGGACGCACGTGAGCGAGCGCAGCCCTGCACCGACGCGCCCCCCGAGCGCCCCGACCGTCCGCCCCGCTGCATGGTTGGTCGTGGCGCCGGCGCGGGTGGGGATCGACGCGGGCTTGCGCAGCCAGGACGCAGCCGCGCGGGTCGTGCGCACCGATGGCCTCGGCCCGGCGTTCACCGGGCTGGTGCGCGGCCGCGATTGGGACGCCGTGGTCGTCGACGCGGGCGGTGCCGTCGTCGACGCGGGCGGTGCGGGCGGCGACCGCGGCGTCGCGGTCCTGGCCGCCCTCCGCCTGGAGCCGATCGCTGCGCCCGTGCTGGTCGTCCTGGACGCGGTCGACGTGGTCGAGGCGAACCGGTGGCGGGCCCTGGGGGCGACCGACGTCGTGGCCCGATCGGACGTCGGCGGGCTGGCGGCGCGCTTGCGCGCGCTCCAGGCGCCGCGACCGTCGGTGGACGCCGCACCCGACCCCGAGGACGCCGCCGACGGCCGGCGCTGGCTCGACGCGCTGGCGTCCTTCCAGGCCGCCATGGACCGCGCCGAGGACGAGGAGGCCGCGCTGGGTGCGGCTGCGGCTGCGGTGGTCGCGACCGTGCGCGTCGCGGGGCTCGAGGTCTGGCGGCTGGACGACGACGGCCACCACCTGCTCCTCGCGGCGACGCACGGGGTCGCGGAGGACCCACGGCTGCGCGCCGACCCGACCGTCACCGAGCTGACGCCCCGCGAGGGGCTGGTGCGCCACGTCCACGAGCAGGGTCGCGCGGCGTGGATCGACGACCTGCACCATGGCGACGAAGCCGACGCCGATCCCGGATCGGGGCCGCGACCGCGGTTGCTGCGCGCCCCGGCCGCCGTCGCCCTGGGACTGCGCGCGGTCCATGCGGAGCCGGTGCTCGTCGGCGACGCGACCGCCGCGGTGCTCGTCGGGTGGTTCGAAGCGCCGGCCGACCGAGCGCCCGCCCGCGAACGCATGGCGTGGTGGGCCTCGCGCATCGGCGCGACGCTCGCCGCCTGGCGCGCGGTGCGCGCCACCGAGGCCGAGCTGGCGCAGGTGCGCGGCGCGCTGGACGGGGCGGCGATGGGGGTGGCGGCGTGCGACGCCGCCGGTCGCCTGACCCTCGCGAACCCGGCGATGGGGCGCGCCGGTCTGAACGCGTTGGTGGGCGACGCCCACGAGCGCTGGCGGGCCGGTTGGGTGCTCCACGCGTCCGACGGGGTGGCCGCGATCGAGCCCGGCGACGACCCGCTGTCGCGCGCGCTGCGCGGTGAGGTGCTCCAGGCCGCGGTCTTCGTCAGCCGCACGGCCGGCGGCCGGCCGCGGCGCTGGCGCGTCGACGCCGCGCCGCTGCGGTCGCCGGACGGCGCCTCGCTGGGCGCGCGCGCGACCTTCGCCCCGCTCGACGCCCCCGCCGTGGACGACCGAACCGCCACGAGCGAGCTGGTGCTGCGCGACTTCCGGCTGCTCCTCGATCGGGCGGCGGAGCTCGCGGCGGCCGTCGGCGAGGCGCTCGAGCTCGGCGACGTGTGGCCGGCCCTCGACGCGTTCGTGCGGGCGACGACCCCGGCCGAGCGCTGGACGGTCGTGCGGGGGCCGACCGTGGAACACGCCGCGGGCCTGGTCCCGGGCCACCGCGCGCCTTCGGCGGCCGACGCCGTCCTGTCGAGCGACCGCCGCGTCGCGGCGCCGCTGCGCGTCGGCGACCGCGAGCTGGGCACGCTCACCCTCGTCGCCGACGCGCCGGGCGCCTTCGACGAACGCCACGCGACCGCGGCCACCATGGCCGCCAACCTGATCGCGGTGGCCGTGGACCACGCCGACCTGGTCGTGCAGGAGCGGCGCCTGCGCGCCGAAGCGGAAGCTTCGGCCACCCATTTCCGCAGCATGTTCGACGCGACGCCGCTGGCGGTCTCGCTGACCTCGCTCGACGACGCCACGGTCCTGGACGTCAACCCGGCCTTCGCCGCGCTGGTCGGCTTCGAACGCACCGAGCTCGTCGGGCGACGGATCCCGGACTTCGACAACTGGGCCGACCCGACCGTGCGGGCGGCCATCAAGGCGCGGGTCGAGGCGGGCAGCAGCGTCGCCAACCAGGAGGTCGTGCTGCTGCGCAAGGACGGGTCCCGCCTGCGCTGCCTCGCCTCCGCCGAGCGCACCGAGCACCGGGGTCGACCGGCGATGCTGCTGACCGTCGTCGACGTCACCGAGCGCCTCGCGCAAGAGGAGCGGATGCGCCAACTGGCGACCTTCCGCGAGAAGCTCATGGGCTTCGTCGAGCAGACGCTCGACGAGGGGTTCGAAGGCGCGAGCTTCTTCCAGCGGCTGGTGGAGAGCGCGGTCGCGGCCACGCCCGGCGCCGAGGCCGGCAGCCTGCTGCTCCGCGACGACGAGGGCGACACCTACCGCTTCGTCGCGGCGGTCGGGTACGACCTCGACCGTCTCGTCCCGGCCACCTTCGGCGACGACGAGATCCGAGCCTCCGCCGACGCCGCTCATCCGGTCGTCGTGCACGTGCACCCGGAGGCGGCCCAGGCGGACGAGCGCGCGGAGGTGCTGCGCGCCCACGGCCGCGTGGACGAGATCCGGGCGACGCTGACCGTGCCGATCGTGCTGAGCGGGCGCCGAGTGGCCGCGCTCTGCCTCGACGCCTTCGCCGATCGCGACGCCTTCGGCGACGACGCCCACCGGCTCGCCACCGCCTTCGGCGCGCAGGTCGCCGCGCTCGTCAAGCGCCGCGCGCTCGAGAAGGCGCTCGAACGGATGGCCTACCACGACCACCTCACGGGCCTCCCCAA
>JAABSI010000065.1 GCA_011390455.1 Trueperaceae bacterium | reverse complement strand
GCACGGGAAACGTGCCCGACGGACGTCCTGCCTCGATGAAGGGGGCGACATCGGCAAACGTATCCTAGACAAACATTGGTCACACCTTGTACGGGTACCTTGTTCCTCGTTGGTCGACGGCACGCAACGCCGCGCCTCGACCCCTCCCGGCACCGCGGGGAGGCAGCCCCTTAAGGAGAACCACCATGAAGCGCACCCTGATCTCGCTCGCCCTCGCCTTCGGCCTCGTCGCCGGCACCGTCAACGCCGACGGCCACGCCATGCCCGACACCGTCGTCGACATCGCCACCAGCAACGACGACTTCTCGACCCTCGTCGCGGCCGTCGTCGAAGCCGACCTGGCCGGCGCCCTGAGCGGCGAAGGCCCGTTCACCGTCTTCGCGCCGACGAACGACGCGTTCGCCGCGGCCCTCGAAGCCCTCGGCATCACCGCCGAAGAGCTCCTCGCGAGCCCCGACCTCGGCTCGATCCTGACCTACCACGTGGTCGCCGGCAAGCTCATGGCCGCCGACGTCCTCGCCGCCGTCGAAGCCGGCAACGGCACCGCGGTCGTCGAGACCCTCAACGGCGCCTCGATCACGGTCACGGTCGTCGACGGCATGGTCATGATCGACGGCACCGCCACCGTCACGACGGTCGACCTCGAAGCCGGCAACGGTGTGGTCCACGTGATCGACGCGGTCATCCTGCCCCCGTCCAACTGATCGAACGTTCGACGCTACCTCCAAGGTGAAGAGGGCCGCCCGGATGGGCGGCCCTCTTCTTTGGCGTTCCGCTGCGTCGGCACGCTTCTGCATTCGAAGGCGTGGACCCGCCTCGGCGTGGCCGGTCGATCCTCGGTTGAGGATCGAGACAGCTATTCAGTCGTTCGGCCGGTTCCGTCGGCGCGCGCCGCCACCCCACGACCGCGCGGACGACCGCGCAAACTGAGCCGCGCTTCTTCGACCTGCCATCCGGTGACCCGCTCGACATACGCCTTGAGGAACGCACCCAGCGAGCGCCCCTCGATCGTCGGCGGCGGCACGTCGACGACCTCGCCGGTATCGCCGCAGATCAGGTGGTAGTGGGGTTCGACGTTGCCGTCGTAGAGCGACTCGCCGCGTGCGCCGACGAACTCGCGCAGCAACCCGGCGCCGACGAGCACCCCCAGGTTGAGGTACACCGTCGACAGGCTCAGGTCCTCGCCCCGGTCGCGCAGGGCTTGGTACAGGGACTCGGCGCTCTCGTGCCGGCCGCCGCCGCCCATGTAGGCGAGGATCGCTTCGCGCGGCCGGCTGTACCGCAAACCGCACGCGCGCAACACCTCGCGCACGCGCTCGGCCTCCATCGAAGCCGCGGCCGCCGACTCGTTCGCCGGCAGCGCTTCCGTGGGACCCTCGGTTCGCTCGTCGTGCATCGTCCTCCTCCGGGTCGTTCGCGACCCCTTCGAGCCCAAGGGTAGCATCCGTCGGAACCGTTCCGAGTTTTCTTGCCGGTGCGCGCCCGGCTGCACCGCTCGCGCGGGTTCGGCCGGAGCCCGTCGCGGCGCCCCGCTGGACGACGACGCGCGCATCCTCGTGGATGCGCGCGTCATGGGTCCGGGGTGCGGATCGATCCGGACGGTTGGCCGCGTCAGCCGACCCTTCACCCCAACAGGTGGGCGACCGCGTCGCGCTCGTCGCGCAACTCCTTCTCCGTCGCCTGCATGCGAACCCGGACGCTCTCGCCGATCGAGAGGCCCTCGACGACGCGAACGACGCCTTCGTGCACCGTGACGGGGAACGAGTAGATCAGGCCCGGCTCGACGTCGTACCAGCCTTCGCTGGGGATCGCCATGCTCACCCAATCGCCCTCGGGCGTGCCGAGCACCCAATCGCGCACGTGATCGATGGCCGCCGCGGCGGCGGACGCCGCGCTCGAGGCCCCGCGCGCTTCGATGACCTCAGCGCCGCGCTTCTGCACGGTCGGGACGAAGGTGCTCTCGACCCACTCGTGCTCGACGAGATCGAGCGCGGGTCGGCCGTCGACGGTCGCGTGCGCCACGTCGGGCACCTGCGTGTTCGAGTGGTTTCCCCAGATGATCACGCGCTTGACGTCGACGTTGTCGGCACCCGTCTTGACCGCGAGCTGGCTGATCGCCCGGTTGTGGTCGAGGCGCGTCATCGCCGAGAAGTTCGCGGGGCCGAGGTCGGGGGCGTTGCGCATGGCGATCAAGGCGTTGGTGTTCGCCGGGTTGCCGACGACCAGGACCTTGACGGTGCGCTTGGCGTGGTCGTTGAGCGCGCGACCTTGCGCCGAGAAGATCGCGGCGTTCGCTTCGAGCAGATCCTTGCGCTCCATGCCCGGTCCACGGGGCCGCGCACCGACCAGCATCGCGACGTCCACCCCGTCGAACGCGACGCGGGCGTCGTCGGTCGTGACGATCCCGCGCAGGAGCGGGAAGGCACCGTCGAGAAGCTCCATCTCGACGCCCTTGAGCGCCTTGAGCGCCGGGGTCACCTCGAGGAGATGCAACACGACCGGTTGGTCCTTGCCGAGAAGGTCGCCGGCCGCGATCCGAAACAGCAGGGCGTAGCCGATCTGACCGGCCGCGCCGGTGACGGCGACGTGCATGGGTGCCTTCATCTGATCCTCCATCGGGGGCCCGGGGCGAAGCGTGGCGCGTGCGGATGCAGGGCCAGAGCGTGCCACCACGGCCGGAACGGCGCATGCTACCAGAGCGGTGCGCGTCCGCTGGAAGCGGGGATGCCGCTCCTCGAACACCGGTGTTCCACGTGAAACAGGCGCCTTCGCGCCTCCTGAACGTTCAGCCCTCGTACCCGAGCAGCTCGAGCAGTCGGTGGAGCTCGTCCTCGTCGTGGAAGTGCAGCTCGATCCGGCCGCGCGTGCCGCCGAGCACCTTCACGCGGGTGCCGGCGAAGCGCGTCAGGTCCGCGGCGAGATCGGCGTACCGATGATCCCGATCGGCGCTCCGGCGCCCGGATCTGCCGCTCGGGCGCTTCAGGCCCTCCGCCTCCCGAACCGACAGTCCCTTCGCGACGATCTGCTGCAGCGCCCAATCGCGGTCCTCCGCCGGCTGCGCCAAGATCGCCCGTGCGTGGCCCGCCGTGATGGCGCGCTCGGCGAGGGCGTCGCGGGCGCCGACCGGCAGCGTCAACAACCTCAGCGTGTTCGCGACCGCGGACCGGCTCTTCCCGACCGCCTTGGCGACCTCCTCCTGCGTCAGCCCGAACCCGAGCAACTGCCGGAACGCATCCGCCTCCTCGAGGTCGTCCAGGTCTTCGCGTTGCAGGTTCTCGATGATGGCGATCTCGAGCGTCTGCCGGTCGGTCAGTTCCCGGACCAACACCGGCACCGACGACAACCCGGCGCGCTCCGCCGCCCGGAAGCGGCGCTCGCCGGCGACGATCTCGTACCCATCGTCGACCTTCCGGACGAGCAGCGGTTGCAGCACGCCCTTCTCGGCGATCGAGGCCGACAGGTCGGCGATCGCCTCCTCGTCGAACCGCTTGCGCGGCTGCAACGCCGACACCCGCAGCTCCGAGAGCGCCAACTGCCGGACGCCGCCGCTCTCGGGGCGCGGCAACAGCGCATCGAGACCGCGCCCCAGACCTCTAGCCTTGGCTGACACGTTCGATCACCTCCTCCGCCAGCGCGGTGTACGCCGCCGCCCCGCTCGATGCGGGCGCGTACGCAAAGATCGGCAAGCCGTGGGACGGCGCTTCGGCCAGCCGCACGGTGCGGGGGATGACCGCTCGGAACACCAATTCGCCGAAGTGCGCGCGCACGTTCGCCTCCACCTGTTGCGACAGGTTCGTCCGCTGGTCCGCCATCGTCAGCAACAACCCCAAGACGCTCACGTCGCGGTTCAGCGATCCCCGCACCCGCTCGATCGTGTCCATCATCCCCGCGATGCCCTCCAGCGCGTAGTACTCGCACTGGACGGGCACGATCAGCTGATCCGAGGCGGCCAAGACGTTGAGCGTCAGGGCGCCGAAGGACGGGGGCGCGTCCAGGATCACGAAGTCGTAGTTCGGGCGCACCCCGATCAGGGCCTTGGCGAGCAGCTGCAGATCGTCGGTCGAGGCGTCCAACTCCAGCGCAGCGCCCGCCAGCTCCGCCGTCGCCGGGAGGACGTGCAGATCGCCGTGCCGCGTCCGCCGCACCGCACCACGAGCGGACGATCGCCCGACCAACACGTCGTACACGCTGACCTCGACGTCCTCGACGCCCAGACCGCTCGTCGCGTTGGCCTGGGGATCGAGGTCGACGAGCAGGACGCGCCGCCGCTCGGCGAGCGCGGCCGCGAGGTTGACGGCGGTGGTCGTCTTGCCGACCCCACCCTTCTGGTTGATCACGCCGACGGTGGGCACGCCGAACCTCCCCGAACGCGCACGGCGACCAAGGTACCACCCGACCCGAGCGGTTCCGTCCCGACCACTTGGACCGCGACCGAGCCCGCGTGGGCACCCCACCCGCGCGCCGATGCGCGCAACGCATCGACCTCGGCCTCCCACCCCGGCCCTTTCCGGCTCACCAACAGCACGTCGTCGGCCCACAGATGACGGGTGAGGATCGCGACCTGATCGAGCGCCGCCACGGCTTGGGCGGTCACGGCGGCCACCCGCCCGGTCCGCCCTACGTCGAGCGAGCGCACGTCCATGGCCGCAACCCGCACCGCGCTCAGACCGGCCCGCGCGGCCATCTGGTCCAGGAACGCCGCCCGCCGACGCCGCCGCTCGACCCACCACACCGGCCTCGGCGCCAGCCGCGCGGCGACCACCACGCCAGGCAACCCGGCCCCCGTGCCCAAGTCGAGCACCGCCCCGGACCGCTCCGCATCCCGCGCGACGGCGACCGCGTACCGCTCGGCCTCCGCCATCTTCGAGTCCAGCTCCGCGTAGCCCCGGTCCGACATCAGGTCGAGCGTCCGGCGAAAGCGCGCGAGCTGCTCCCGGTACACGACCAACGCCGCATCCGCGTGGCCGGCGATCGCGGAGCTCCTGGCATCGCCCTCCGCGCCGGGGCCCGCTGGCGGCGGGGCGCCCTCCGCGCGCGCGTCGTCCGAGTCGGACCCGTCGTCGAGGCGAGCCGGATCGTCAGGCGGCTGTTTCACGTGGAACGTCCGGCCGCGTCTTCAGGTGCACGAGCAGGGCGGTCACGTCGGAATCCCGCACCCCACGCAGCCGCTGGGCGGCGCCCAGCGTCGCGGGGCGCGCTCGCTCCAGCGCACCGCGCCCCTCGGCCGAGAGGCTGGACACCCGTTCGAAGGAGACCCCTGCGAGCGACCATGCCTCGTACCGCGCGCGTGCGTCGAGCTCCTTGCGGCTCCGCTCGATGTAGCCGGCGTAGCGCACGAGCACCTCGACGCGCGCCGCTTCCGCCGCCGACAGCGGGGTACTCGCGGGCCCGAAGCGCGCGACCACGTTCGCGTAGGTCTCGCCCGGTCGGCACAGCACCGTCGCCGCCAGATCGGCGCCATCGCGCGCGCGACCGAGGCGCAGCACCTCGGCGTCCACCCGCGCGGCGCTCGCCTCCACCCCCGCATGGCGCGCGTCGTCGACAAGCCCCCATGCGTGGCCCACCGCCGACAGGCGCGCCTCGGCGTTGTCCTGGCGGTGCAACAGCCGGTACTCGTTGCGCGAGGTCAGCATGCGGTACGGCTCGTCGATCCCCCACCGCACGAGGTCATCCAGGAGCACCCCCAGGTACCCCTGATCCCGGCGCACCGTCACGGGCGCCATCCCGGCAGCGCGTCGCGCAGCGTTCACGCCGGCGACGAGCCCTTGCGCGGCGGCCTCCTCGTAGCCCGAGGTGCCGTTGATCTGCCCCGCCGTGAACAGACCCGGCAGCACCTTCGACATCATCGTGACGTCGAGCTGCGTGGGGTCGAGCGCGTCGTACTCGACGGCGTACGCGTACCGTTGGATCTCGGCCCGGGCGAACCCCGGCAGCGTCCGCACCATCCGGTCCTGCAGCTCCGGCGGCATCGAACTGGAGAACCCCTGCAGGTAGACCTCGCTCGTATCGACGCCGTCGGGCTCCACGAACAACAGGTGGTGGTCCTTGTCCGCGAAGCGCACGACCTTGTCCTCGATCGACGGGCAGTAGCGCGGCCCGCGTCCGTCGATGTCGCCGCCGTACATCGCCGACGCACCGAGGTTCTCCTGGATGAGCCGATGCGTCTCGGCCGTCGTCCGCGTCGTCCAGGTCGGGCTCTCGAGGACCCGTGGACCCGGGACCCCGCTGAAGGACGCCGGCGGATCGTCGGATGGGATCTCCTCCAGCAGGCCGAAGTCGACCGAAGACGCGCGCACGCGCGGCGGCGTGCCGGTCTTGAAGCGCATCAGCGTATGGCCGGTCGCCTCGAGCGAGGCGGACAGATGGCGCGCCGGTGGCTCGCCCTGACGTCCCGCCTCGCGATTGCGCCGGCCGTACCAGACGACCCCCCGCAGGAACGTCCCGGTGCACATCACCACGCTCGGCGCGGCCAGGGTGCGGCCGTCCACGAGCGCCACGCCCGCCACGCGCCGTGCGGGACCGTCGCCGATCGTGGTGAGCGACGCCACCTCGCCACGGACCAGGGTCACGCCGGCGGCCCGCTCGACGACGTCGCGCGCCGCCGCCGCGTAGCCATCGCGCTCGTTCTGGAGCCGGAGCGAGCGCACCGCCGGCCCCTTGGAGGCGTTGAGCATCCGTCCGTGGATCGCCGTGGCATCGGCCAGGCGCCCCATCTCGCCGCCCAGCGCGTGCAGCTCGAACACGAGCTGCGACTTGCCGGGCCCGCCGATCGCCGGATTGCACGGCATCCGTCCGAGGGTGTCCGGGTTCGGCAGCGCCAGCGCGACCCTCGCCCCCAGGCGCGAAGCGGCCAACGCCGCCTCGATCCCGGCGTGACCGCCGCCCACCACCACCACGTCGAAGTCCGATCCCACGGAGCACCCTCCATCCGACCCGGGGCCGCGAACCGCCCCGTCGGGAGCGCAGAGTCTAGCACGCGTCCCGTCCTGGACCCGGTGCCGTGGAAGCCGAGCGCGCCGGAAGGACCCGCATACAGCCGGGGCACCACGCCCGCGAGAAGCCTGGTAGACTGCCGTCCCGCAGCGCCGTCCACCGGTCCTACGGGCAGCACGAACGCCGTCCTGCACGCGAATCGCGCGTTCGGTTGGGCGTCGGCACGCGCCGCCGCGCGAGGGAGGACCGGGTCATGCTCAGCCGCGACCACGCCATCTGGGACGACGTGCTCGACTACGTCCGTGGCCAGATCAGCGAGACCGAGTTCCGCACCTGGTTCAAGCAGGTCCGGCCGCTCGGGATCGACGGTGGCGTGTTCCAGCTCGGCGTGCCGCACTCCTTCGCCCGCGACTGGATCAAGAACCACTTCGGCGAGGTGATCGAACGCGCCCTGCGCGACCTCGGGGCGCCGAGCCCCAAGATCGGCTTCCAGGTCGTCTCCTTCGCCCCCTCCGAACAGGCGGACCTGTTCAGCCAGCCGGTCGCGGCGGGCCCGGGCGCGCCCGCGGCCGCCCCCGGCGTCGACCGGCCCCGATTCAACCCCAAGTACGTCTTCGGCAACTTCGTCGTCGGTCCGAACAACAACCTCGCGCACGCCGCCGCGCTGGCCGTCGCCGAAGCTCCGGGCCGCGCGTACAACCCGCTCTTCCTCTACGGCGACTCGGGGTTGGGCAAGACCCACCTGATGCAGGCCGTGGGCCATGCGGTCGCGGACCGGATGCCGGGCGCGCAGATCGCCTACGTCACCACCGAGCAGTTCACGAACGAGCTGATCAACGCGATCCGCGGCGACCAGATGTCGGCCTTCCGCGAGCGCTTCCGCTCGATCGACGTCCTGCTCGTCGACGACATCCAGTTCCTGGCCGGCAAGGAGCGCACGCAGGAAGAGTTCTTCCACACCTTCAACGCGCTCTACGAGTCCGCCAAGCAGATCATCGTGAGCTCGGATCGTCCCCCCAAGGACATCCCCACCCTCGAGAACCGGCTGCGCAGCCGGTTCGAGTGGGGCCTGATCACCGACATCCAGGCGCCGGAGCTCGAGACCCGCATCGCGATCCTGAAGATGAACGCCGAGTACCGCGGCGTCAAGGTGCCCGCCGAGGTGATCGAGTACATCGCGCGCAACGTGACCAGCAACATCCGCGAGTTGGAGGGCGCCCTGGTGCGCGCGATCCTGTACGCGTCGATGAACCAGGAGCCGCTCGACCGCGCCACCGCCGCCAAGGCGCTGTCGGACGTGTTCGCGCCCAGCGACGCCAGCTTGACGATGCCCGACATTCTCCGGGTGACCGCGCAGCATTACGGCCTCGATCCCGAGGACCTGCGCTCGAAAGGGCGTCGGCACGAGCTCGTGATCGCGCGCCAAGTCGCGATGTACCTGATCCGCGAGCTGACCACGCACAGCTTCCCCGAGATCGGCCAGTTCTTCGGCGGACGCGACCACTCGACGGTGATGTACGCCGTCCAGAAGATCGGCGACCGGGTGGGCAGCGACGACGAGCTCGCGCGCCGCGTGCGCCAAGTGCGCGACACCCTCGCCTGAACCGCTCCCGAAGCGCCCGTCGCCCGAGCGCCACCGCCGCATGGCGTGGGGTCGACCGGCTTGGGTGCTGGTCGTGTGGTCCCTTGGTTTGCTCGCGGCCGCAGCCTGTGGACGGAGCTGTGGACGCCCTGGGGACAACCTGCGCACGAGCCTGTGCAGAACCGGGGGGTCCCGCACCCCTGTGGAGCGCTGGGGAGAACGGACGGCGTCCTCCACAGCCGCCGGCCGCTTCGTCCACAGCGTCCTCCACATCCTCTACCTCGTGCTGGACGCGCTCGGCGTCGTTTCTCCACAGTTTCCCCAGGGCCTACTAGGAGTGCTGACGAACCCTAAGGGTTTCCGGAAGCCCACGGTCAAGACCTACCCCCGAGCACACCGCATCGCATCGAGGCTCGAGGAGCGTTCCCAGGTCCCGACCCAGGACCTCTGGGCTCGGGACCCAGCCCGACCGTGGGACGCGCCTCGATTCGGTATGCTGCGCGTGCCCAGGACGGGCCATGCCGCGAACCTGGAGGGACCCCGACGCATGAAGGTGCACATCGCGACCAAAACGCTCACGGAGACCCTCGGGCACGTCGATCGGGTCATCCCGAACCGTTCGAGCAACCCCGGCCTCAGCCTGCTGAAGGTCGACCTCGAGGACGGGCGCTTGACGTTCTCGGGCTCGAACATGGACATCGACGTGCAGGCGGTCGTCGAAGCGGACGTCCGTGGCAGCGGCAGCGTGGCGCTGCCGGCGGCGGTCTTCGCGCAGGTCGTGCGCTCCTTGCCGGCCGACACGACCGAACTCGACGTCGGGGACACCGAACTCGAGGTGCGCTCGGGCAGCTTCGCGACCAAGCTGCAACTGGTGGCCGCGGACTCCGCGCCCGTCCTGCACTTCACCGAACGCTTCCCAGGCGAGGTCGACGCCGCCTCGCTCGGCCGCGCGCTCGAGCACGTGCGGTACGCGGCCGCCGTCGCCGACTACCAGGCGGTGTTCCGCGGCGTCAAGCTCGAGCTGCGCGACGGCCACACGCGCGCGATCGCGACCGACGGCTTCCGACTCGCCTCGTACCACCTCGGCATCACCTCCGGGGTCGAAGCCGACCTGATCATCCCGGCGCGCAGCGTCGACGAACTCGTCAAGACCCTCGTCCCCGGACCCGCCAAGATCGCGGTCGACGATGCCCAGATCACGGTCGTCAGCGGGGGCACGACGCTCAACCTCAAACGCATGGAGGGGAGCTTCCCCGACTACCAGCGCGTGATCCCCCAGGACTTCCCGGTCTCGGTGACCCTGGCGGCTTCCAAGCTCGCCGACGCCGTGGCGCGCGTCGCGGTGATGGCCGACAAGTCGGCCAACCACCGCGTCGACCTCTTCATCAAGGACGGGGTCCTGCAGATCACCGCCGAGGGCAGCTTCGGCCGCGCTCAGGAGGCGCTCGACGTCGCCCAGGAAGGCACCGAAGACGAGATCGCCCTCGCCTACAACGCGAAGTACCTGACCGATGCGGTCGCACCCGTCGTCGGCGACCTGCAGATGCGCTTCTCGGGCACGACCAGTCCCTCGGTCGTGCGCGACCTCGGCGACCCCGCCTACCTGGCGATGGTCGTGCCGCTGCGCACCGGCTGAACCCTGCGCTTGCCCAGGACCGGTGCGGGCCCGGTCCCCACGGAGCATCCGTGCGTCGCTCCGAGCCGACTCGCCCGCGAGGAGAACCCATGACCACCATCGAAGACGTCCGTGCGCTCGAGATCCTCGATTCGCGTGGCAACCCCACCGTCAGCGCGACCGTGCGCCTGGCCAGCGGCATCGAGGCGAGCGCCGCGGTCCCCTCCGGCGCCTCGACGGGCGCCCACGAAGCCGTCGAGCTTCGCGACGGCGGCGCGCGCTACGGCGGCAAGGGCGTGCTCAAGGCCGTCGAGAACGTGAACACGGCGATCGCCGAAGCGGTCCTGGGGCGCGACGCGTTCGATCAGGTCGGCCTCGATCGCGCGATGATCGAGCTCGACGGCACGCCGAACAAGGCGCGCTTGGGTGCGAACGCCACGCTCGCCGTGTCGTTGGCGGCGGCGCGGGCGGTCGCGGCCACCCTCGAGGTGCCGCTCTACCGCTACCTCGGCGGCACCAACGGACGGATCCTGCCGGTGCCGATGATGAACGTGATCAACGGCGGCAAGCACGCCGACAACCGCGTCGACATGCAGGAGTTCATGCTCGCGCCGGTCGGCTTCGACAGCTTCGGAGAGGCCCTGAGGGCCGGCGTCGAGACGTTCCACGCGCTCAAGAAGGTGCTCTCGACCAAGGGCTACGACACGAACGTCGGCGACGAGGGGGGCTTCGCCCCCAACCTCGGCAGCAACCTCGAAGCAGTCGAGGTGCTCCTCGAGGCGATCGAGAAGGCCGGGTACGTCCCCGGCGACCAGATCGCGCTGGCGCTCGACCCGGCCAGCACCGAGTTCTTCAAGGACGGCGCGTACCACCTCGAAGCCGAGGGCAAGGTCCTTACCCCCGACGAGATGATCGGCTACTGGACCGACTGGGTGGACCGGTACCCCATCGTCTCCATCGAGGACGGCCTCGCGGAGGACGACTGGGCGGGGTGGGCCAAGCTGACCGCCGCCGTCGGCGACCGCGTGCAACTCGTCGGCGACGATCTGTTCGTGACCAACGTGGAGCGCCTCGGACGTGGCATCCGCGATCGCGTGGGCAACGCGATCCTGGTCAAGGTCAACCAGATCGGGACCCTCACCGAGTCGCTCGACGCCATCGAGCTCGCCAAGTCGGCCGGCTACCGGAACATGATCAGCCACCGTTCGGGCGAGACCGAGGACGCCTTCATCGCCGACCTGGCGGTGGGCGTGAACGCCGGCCAGATCAAGACCGGGTCCGCGAGCCGTTCCGACCGCTTGGCGAAGTACAACCGACTCCTCGCGATCGAGGCGGAGCTCGGCTCCAGCGCTCGATACCTGGGGCGGAGCGCGTTCCGTTCGTGAAGGGCTACCGCCGCACCAAGATCGTCGCCACCCTCGGGCCGGCCTCCAGCGAGCCCGCCCGCATGCGCGAGTTGATCGAGGCGGGCGTGAACGTCTTCCGCATCAACTTCTCCCACGGGACCGCCGAGGTCCACCGGGCGAACGTCGACCGCGTCCGGTCGCTCGCGGCCGAGCTCGGCGTCAACGTCGGGATCCTGCAGGACCTGCAGGGCCCCAAGATCCGCGTCGGCACCTTCGCCGAGGGTCAGGTCGATTTGGTGGTCGGCGCTCCGTTCGCGCTGACCTGCGATGACGCCAGCCCCGGAGACGCGTCCCGCGTGGGCGTCACGTACACGGGGTTGTGCCAAGACGTCAAGCCCGGGGACACGTTGCTCCTGGACGACGGGCGGCTCGCCCTCAAGGTCGAGGCGGTGCAAGGCGCGACCATCCGCACGGTCGTGACGCTCGGCGGCGTCCTCTCGAACAACAAGGGGATCAACATCCCCGAGGCCGACCTCTCGATCCCGGCGCTCACCGACAAGGACGTCCAGGACCTCGAGATCGGCGCGCAGCTCGACGTCGACTGGGTGGCGATGTCGTTCGTGCGCAGCCGCGACGACCTGCTCTTGGCGCGCCATTACCTGGCGCGCGCCGGGTCCACGGCCAAGCTGATGGCCAAGATCGAGAAGCCGACCGCGGTGGAGCGCTTCAGCGAGATCCTCCGCGAGGTCGACGGCATCATGGTCGCGCGCGGCGACCTCGGCGTGGAGCTGCCGCCCGAGCGGGTCCCGCAGATCCAGAAGAAGCTGATCCGGGCCTGCCTCGAGGCGGGGAAGCCGGTGGTCACGGCCACCCAGATGCTCGAGTCGATGATCCACAACCCCACCCCGACGCGCGCCGAGGCCTCCGACGTCGCCAACGCCATCTACGACGGCACCGATGCGGTGATGCTCTCCGCCGAGACCGCCGTGGGTGCCTACCCCGTCGAGGCCGTGCGGATGATGGCCCGGATCGCGACCACGGTCGAGGGGGACGAGCGCTACATCGAAGACATGCGCGACCATGCGCTCACGCCGGACGAGACCACCGCGGACGCGGTCTCCAAAGGCGCGTGCGACATGGCGTACGCGTTGCAGGCCGAGCTGATCGTCACGTTCAGCGCGAGCGGCACCACCGCGCAGCGCGTCGCGCGCCACCGTCCGTCGGCGCCGGTGCTGGCGATCACCCCCTCCGAACGGGTCTTCCGGCAACTCTCGATCGTGTGGGGCGTGATGCCGCACCTGTCCGCCGACATCGCGAGCACCGACGAGATGGTCGGGGTGGCCACCCAGGTGCTCACCGAGCGCAAGGTGATCGAGCCCGGCACCCGCTACGTGATCACCGCCGGCGTCCCCTTCGGGATGCGCGGCACCACCAACATGATCCGGGTGGAGCGCTTCCGACCCTGAGGTAAGGAACCGATGGCGCGGCGGGCGCCCCTTCGGGCGCCCGCCGCGGTGCGCTTACTCGCCGGTCGCGGCCTCCTCGAGCGCGGCCCGCACCGTGGCTGGGTCCGCCCACGGCACGGCGGCGGCGAGCGCGGCATCGACGGCCTCGACGTCCAGGACCAAGTCCATCACGACGTCCACCCCGCTCACGCGCACACCTGGGGCGACCCGCACCCGCGTCGGGTAGGTGCCCAGGAAGTCCCCGGGGCCGACCCGTCCGTCGCCGTTCTGATCGGTCCATCCGACGACCACGTGGTCGCCCGCCGCGACCGCGAAGTCGAACGTCGAGAAGAAGCTCGCGGCCTCTCGCCCGCCGGACGCCACGAACGCACCACCGAGGTCGGTGAAGGCGACGACCGAGGTCGGGCCCGTCGGGTTCGCGGTCGTCGTCGCGCCGTTCTGGAAGCGGACCGTCAGCCCCTGC
Organism: Trueperaceae bacterium; assembly: GCA_011390455.1. The sequence goes on along the minus strand of JAABSI010000065.1, from coordinate 3,426 downwards.
TCCACGCCGTCCACGTCGAACACCAAGAAGATCTGGTAGGTCCCTTCGGCTGCCAGGAACGAGCGGTCGATGCCCAGGACCAAGTCGACGCTCGCGTTCGCGGCCAGCGAACCCGAGACCGGGCTGCCGTCGGCGACGTAGATCGTTCCCTTCGGCACGGCGCCCGGATTGCCAGGGAGTACGTCGTACACCAGCACCGACCAGTCCACCGAGGTGCCGCCGACGTTCGTGAGCGTCAACGGACGCTCGACGATCGTGACGCCGAAGTCGATCGGATCGGGGGCGAACACCAACGCCCCGTCGTCGGGGGTCGGGACCGTGGGTCCCGTCAGGGCGGTGAGCGCAGCGGCTGCGTCGACGAGGCCAGCGCCGCAATCGCTCGCTGCACCCGTGCCACAGTCGCCCGCGCTCAGGGGGACGGCGGTCAGCACGAGGAAGGCGCGCGCCTCCTCGAAGGTGAGTCCGGGTTCGAGCGCCTTCATGAGCGCGACGACGCCGGCGACGTGGGGTGCCGCCATCGAGGTCCCTTGCTGGTACCCGTACCCGAAGCCGCTGGCGGTGCGCGTCAAGCTCAACACGCCGTCCGCGAACCCGTCGAGGTCGCGATCGGTCGTGAGGTCGCCGCCCGGCGCCATCACGTCGATGCGCGGTCCGTAGTTCGAGTACGTGGCGCGAACGTCGCGCTGCTCGGTGGCGCCGACGGTGATCACGTTCCCGCAGCTCGCGGGCGTCGTTCCGGAGACCGGCGCCCCCTCGTTCCCGGCCGCCACGACGACGACCGCCTCCCGCGGGGACAGGCTGGCGATCCGATCGAACGCCTCCTGCTCGTAGGCTCCGCATGGCGCACTGCCGCCCAGGCTGAGGTTGATCACGTGCGCCGCGTTCGTGTTGCCGGGGACGCCGGTGACGCCGAAACCGGCGGCCCACAGGGTGCCGTCGATCACGTCGACCAACGAGCCCGCGCCGCCGACGCCGAGCACCCGGACCGGGAGCAGCCGCGCCGACCAATCGACGCCGGCGACGCCGATGCCGTCGGTCGTGTTCGTGCGGGCACCGATCGTGCCGGCCACGTGGGTCCCGTGCGCGTCGCCGTCGAGGTCCTCGTCGTACGGGTCGGGGTCGCGGGCCGTGCCGTCGCCCGATACGGTCGGGTCGGTGACGAAGTCGTACCCGGGCAGCACCCGCCCGGTCAGGTCCGGGTGGCTGGACGCGGCGTCGCCCACGCGGAACAGGATGCCGGTGTCGACGACGGCGACGACCACGTCCGTCGCGCCCGTCGTCACGTCCCAGGCCCGAGGCAGGTTGATGGCGTCGTAATGCCATTGGCGCGGGTACAGCGCGTCGTTCGGCGCCGTCTCGAAGGCTCTCACGATCGAGTTCGGTTGGGCGTAGCGGACGTCGGGGCGCGCGGACAAACGCTGCGCGAGCGCGATCGTCGCCGCTGCGTCGATGCCGGGTGCGCGGTACAGGCGGGCATGGGGGAGCGCCAGGTCACGAACGACGTCGAGGCGGACCCCGTCGACGCTCAACGTCGCACGACTCGATGCCGACGCGACGACGTGGTCATGGAAGCGAACGATCACTTCGCCTTCGAGCACGTCCCGCGGCGCCGGGCCGGTCGTGGCCGGCGCGACGTCGGTGGTGGGGGGCACGTCCCGCGGCGCCACGAGTTGGCCCGCCGTGGAGCCGGTGGAGAGGGTGCCGGCGATCCGGCCGGGGGTGCTGTCGGGGCTCGAGGTCTGGCAAGCGGTCAGGAGCGCGATCGCAAGGGGGGCGAGGAGCCATCCCAGGCGAACGCGGGGGAGGGGGGTGCGCATGCGTCCTCCTAACGAGGGACACGGGGTCTGCCTCGAGCTTAGGCGGCGCGCTCGGCGCGTTCCGTGAGCCCTGCGCTCGCAGCCCCCACCGAGCCTTCACCGTCGCGGGCGCGCCGCCCGACCCGGCGCCCCCCGACGCAACGCGTCGCGCCGCCGGGCGAACCCGGCGGCGCGACGCGCGTTCCGACGCGGTGCGGCCGTGGGGCCGCGGTGCGCTCAGTCCTCGCCCACCACCATGAGCTTGATGTCGATGGTGACGTCGGGGTGCGGGCGGTACGGCACGACGTACTCGCCGAGCGTCTTGATGGGCTCGGCCAGCACGACCTTGCGGCGGTCGATCTCGACGTCGAAGGCGGCCTGGAGCGCATCGGCGACGTCGCGGTTGCCCACGGAGCCGTAGATGCGGCCTTCGCCGGACTTGACGCGGATGGTGACGACCGCCTCGCCGAGGATCTCTTGGAGCTTCTCGGCGTCGGTCTTGCGCTCCGAGAGCTGCTTGGCGCGCTGCATGAGGCGCGCTTGGAGCTCCTTCTCGTTCGCCTTCGTGGCCGGCAGCGCCAGTCCCTGGGGGACGAGCCAGTTCCGCGCGTAGCCGGGGCGGACGCGGACGACCTCGCCGGCATCACCCAGGTTGTCGACGGGTTCGAGCAGGATGACGTTCATTTCCGGACCAGCTTCTCCGTGATCGGGATGATCGCCAGCATGCGCGCGCGCTTGAGGGTGACCGCGAGCCTGCGCTGGTGCTTCGCGCACACGCCGCTGCGGCGACGGGGGAGGATCTTGGCGGTATCGCTGATGTAGCGCCGCAGCATCCGGCCATCGTGGTAGTCCATGATCTCGTGTTCGCCCGTGCAGAACGCACAGACCTTGGGGCGACGGCCGCGTCGGCCACCGCCACGGCCACGGCGCTTGTCGGCGCCCGCGCCGCCTCGTGAGGATTCTCTAGGCATTAAAAGGGCAGGTCCTCTTCCGGTGGGAATTCTTCGTCGATGTCCAGCTGACGCGTCTGGGCGCTCGGCGCCCCTGCGGTCGCGGCGGCAGGTGCAGCCGCTCGGGGGGACGTCGTCGGGCGGGCTCCGGCTCCACCAGCGCCGGGGCCACGCGTCAGGTGCTCCACGCGGGATCCTTCGATCCTCGTCGTGAAGCGCTTGTTGCCTTCTCGATCGGTCCAGGAGTCGTTGACCAGGCGGCCGGTGACGAACACCGGGTCGCCCTTCGCGAGCGTCGCACTGGACTCGGCGAGCTCGCGCCACACGTTGATGTCCACGTAGTGCGTGCGCTCCTGGTCGGCGCCGCTCCGATCGCGGAACTTCTCGTTCACCGCGATCGAGAAGCGCGTGACCGCGCTGCCGTTCGGGGTGTAGCGGAGCTCCGCGTCGCGCGTGAGGTTGCCGATGAGCAGGACCTGGTTGAGCGCGTCGCGCAAGCGCTGCTGTCCGCGGGCGTCCCCGACCGTCGGATCGTCGCCGCGACCGCCGAACCCGGCGACCTCGACGCGCGAGGCGACGACGTCGAGCGACGCGCGCTTCTGGCCGTCGGGCGCTTCCCAGCTGCGGTAGTTCAGGCGGCCCTCGACGAACACCGGGCTGCCGGCCTCGAGCTGGTTGGC
>JAABSI010000064.1 GCA_011390455.1 Trueperaceae bacterium | reverse complement strand
GCGGTCGCGGTGCCGCCGGCGATCGGCGGACCTCCGTCCGTGAGCAGGAAGATCAGGTTGAAGTTGTTGAAGTTGAAGGCGAAGCCGGTCAGCGTGATCGGGATCATCGCGGTGCGCAGGAGCGGCGCGGTGACGCCCCAGAAGCTCTGCATGGGGGTGGCGCCGTCGATCTTGGCCGCCTCGTAGAGCTCGCGCGGGATGGCGGAGAGCGCCCCGAGCACCGCCGTCATCATGAACGGCAGGCCGAGCCACAGGTTGACGATCAGGATCGCCGCCTTGGCGGCGCCGACCGTGCCGAGCCAGTTGATGGGCTCCGGGGTCACGTCGAAGAGCATCAGGACGCGGTTGATGGCCCCGAAGTTCTCGTTGAGGAAGCCCTTCCAGACCTGGATGGTGATGATGTTGGGCAGCGCCCAGGGGATGATGAGGAGCGTGCGGTAGAGGTTGCGGAACTTCAGGTCCGGGTTGTTGAGCAGGACGGCGAGGAACACACCGGCCACGACGTTGATGATGATCGTGGCGACGGCGAAGGTGATGTTCCAGACGAAGACCGGGACCAGCGAGCGCTGCGCGGCCCCGATGATCGTGCGGAAGTTGCGCCAGCCGACGAAGCCGTAGTCGTTGTAGCGGGCGATCGCGGTCGCCTCGAAGCCCTCCGGCAGCGGCGCGTTCAGCTCCAGGACGACGCCGTCGTCGCGTTCGATCGTCCGCGTGACGTCCGTCGCCATCTGGAACGCCAGCCCCTCGAGCTCGGGTGGGAACGGCGGAGCACGCGTGAGCACGATGCGCTCGCCGTCGATCTGCGCGATCTCCGTCGAGAAGGAGAACCCCAGGTCGGGGAGGAACAACGCGACCTCACGGGCCTCGCGGCCCGGCGGGAGTGGCTCCGCCAGCGTCAGGACGCCGTCCTCGTACGCGACGGCGTCGACGAACAGGAGCTCGAAGCTGTACACCTCGGCGCGGACGCCCGTGCAGCCGTTGCGCAGGTCGACGCAGTTGAGGTTCGCCGCGTCGGCGATGGTGATCTGCGTGCCGTCGACGGCGACGACCTCGGTCCGGGTGCTGACGTTGAGCTGGCCGTTGCGGATGCCGGCGTAATCCGTGAACGCCAGGTAGATCGTCAGGATGACCGGGAAGAAGGTGAAGGTCAGGAGAAACACGATCGCGGGCAGGACGTAATACCAGGGCATGATCCAGGCGAAGCGCCGGGAGATGACCACGAGGGCAAATACGAGACCGACGCCACCGAGGGGCAGCGCGGCCCAGGTGGGGACGTCGGGGAAGGGCGCACGCAGGGCCATGAGGCCCAACGCGCCGACCGCCCCGGCGAAGGCTAGGGCGGCGGTGAGCAGGAGGAGCGACTTGGCCAGTCCGCCGGTGGTGGTGCGCGCCTTGGGGAGGAAGTCGCGCGGGCTCGAGAGGTCGATGGCGGGTACCCCCTTGTGGGCCGGTGGCCAGGGAGCGGGTCCCTGGCCACCGGAAGACCGTTGAACGACCCTACGGGGTCACTGGCCAGCGATCTCGCTGCGGGCGGACTCGAGGGCGCCGGCGACGTCGGAGTCGGCCGTCTCGAGGATGATCGAGAGGGCGCTGCCCATCGGGCCCCAGACCTGGCCCATGCGCGGGATGTTCGGCATCGGCTCGCTGTCGAGCAGCGCGGCGCCGAACCCGGCGATGATCGGATCGTCGCTGACCTCGGCCAGCGCGCTCTCGGACGCGGGGATGCGGCCGGAGATGCGCGCGAGGGTCACCTGAGCGTCGGCGCGGGTGATCCACTTGGCGAAGTTCGCGGCGTCGACCTTCTGGGTGCTGAACTGGTTCATGAGCACGCCCTGCACGCCCATGAAGCCGCTGAACTCGGTGCCGTCGGCGAGCGGCGGGACCGGGAGGATCTCGACGTTCACGCCGGCCTCGCGGTACTGGCTGATCGCCCAGGGCCCGTTGTAGATCATCGCGAGCGAGCCGTCGATGAAGAGGCCGTTGGCGACGTCGTAGTTGGTGCCCGACGGGATGAGGTCGTACTCGAAGCGCAGGTCCTTGAGCTCCTGGGCGCCGCGGATCGCGCCCTCGTTGGCCACGCCGAGATCGTCGGCGACGAGGCTACCGGTCGCGTCGCGCCCGAAGACGTAGCCGCCGAAGGTGTGGATCCAGCCGTACGCGAAGTAGAAGTTGGGCGCGTCGAACATGAAGCCGAAGGTGTCGGCCGTGGTGAGCTCCTGCGCGAGCGCGAGGAACTCCTCGTACGTGGCCGGCGGGTTCGGCACCAGGTCGGTGTTGACGACCAGCGCGGGACCCTCGACGAACATCGGCAGGCCGAAGAGGCGGCCGGCGTACGTGTAGGCGAGGCGGGCCTGCTCCCCGAGGTCGGCGAGGTACCCGGCCGTGGCGTACGACGACATGTCGGCCAGGACGCCGCCCTCGGCGAGGCCGGCGAGCTGGTCGTGCGGGATGCCGACGAACAGGTCGCCGGCCTCGCCCTGCGGGGCGGCGAGGAGCGCCTGCTGCTGCAGTTCGCCCAGATCCAGCTTGACGACGTTCACGGGCACGCCGAACGCGCCGGCGAACGACTCGGCCTCACCCTGGAGCCACTCGAGGGTCTGATCCCCGAACGTGGTCCAGACCGTGAGGCCTTGACCTAGGGCCACGCCGAGCGAGGCCAGCGTGACGACGAGAGCGATGATGAGCTTCTTCAAGGTGATCGATCTCCTTCCATCCCTGCACCGGGTGCCGCGAAGCGCGCCGCCTGCGGTGGCGACCGCGAGGCCCGTCGTGCGCGGCTAGGATGCTTCCTAAGCCTACCCGGACCCCCGCGGGAGTGTCTACGGCGTGGGTCCCACTTCGCCCACGGTTCCTTCACCCGCGCGGCGCGTTCCGGCCGCGCGGCGGTAGCCGGAAGCGCCCCCGCGACGCGCCCAACCCGCGATCACGCCCGCCTCGAGCGCCGCCAGCGCCGCGCCGACCGCGAGGCCGGCCGCAGCCGCCAGGTCCCCGACGTCGATCGGGTGGTCGCCGAGGAGGCCGTCCCACGGGGCGGGGGCGGGTGCGCGGCCCTCGGGGCCGGGAGCGAGCGCCCCGAGGGCCGCGGCGCTCGGCAGCGCGCGCCAACCGTCGTCCGCCTCGATCAGCGGCTGGGCGCCGTCGCCGAGCAGCGCGAGCGAACCGGCCGCGTGGGCGTCCCAGGGGCGTGCGGGGGCGACCAGCACCTCGCGCCCGAGCTCCAGCGCCGCCGCCGCCGTGTGCAGCGCACCGGAGGCCGCGCCGGCCTCGACGACGGCCACCGCGCCCGACAGCCCCGCGATCCAGCGGTTGCGCACGGGGAAGCCGCCCGGCGGCGGTGCGGCGCCGATCGCGGCCGCGGCGACCAAGCCTCCGCCGACGTCGAGCACGGAACGGGCGAGCTCGCGGTGCGCCGAGGGCGTGGGGCGGTCGACGCCGGAGGCGAGCACGGCGATGGTCGCCACCGGCGCCCCGGCTCGGGCGGCCGCCACGGCACCGGCGTGCGCCGCGGCGTCGACCCCGAAGGCGAGCCCCGATACGACCCACGCGCCGGCCCAGGCGGCCCGCTCCGCCACCGACGCCGCGAACGTGCGCGCTTCGCCCGACGCCCGCCGCGAGCCGACGATGGCGAGCGCGTTCGGCACCGGCGCGCAGAGCGCCGCGGGCCACGCCCCACGCACCCAGAGGACCGGGGGCCAACCGTCGGCCGGGCTCCAGCCCACCGGGTAGTCGTCGCCCCCGAACACCACGAGCCGCGCGCCGACCCGCGCGCCGCGCGCCATCTCGACGCCGGCGGCGGCCAGGTCGACGGTCGCCAATGCGGCCCGTGCTCGCAGCGGGGTCAGCCCGGGCACGGGCGGCGTCGCCCGACCGCGCTCGGCCACCGCCGCCGCCGCGCCCCCGAACGCTTGGGCCAACGCGGCGGCACGCACGGGCCCGAGCCCGGGGGCGCGCGCCAGCGCCAACCATGCGCGCGCCTCGGCGTCCGGCGGATCGCTCGCGGAGAGGGCCACGCCCGCAGGGTGCCGCACCGAGCGCGCCCCGGAGGCGAACCTCCGGGGCGCAGACCGTGCCCTTCTAGGCAAACGACGGGGGGGTCAACCGTCGCGCCGCCACCGAGCGCCGTCGCTCGTGTCCTCGACGACGATGCCGAGCTCCGCCAACCGATCGCGGATCGCGTCCGCGGTGCCGAAGTCGCGCTGCTTGCGCGCTGCCTGGCGCGCGTCGAGCACGAGGTCGGTGACCCCGGTCAGCAGGTCGGCGTCCTCCGCGCCCCCGGCGGTGCACGGCACGCCCAACACGCCGTCGAGCAGCTCGTCGAGCAGCGCCGCAGCCGCAGCGGTCGTGCCGCGATCGCCGGCCTCGAGCGCGCGGTTCGCGTCGCGCACCACGTCGAAGAGGACGGCGATCGCCTCGGGCGTGTGCAGGTCGTCGTCCATCGCGGCCGCGAAGCGCGCGCGGGCCTCCGCGAAGGGGTCGCCCTCCGGCACCGAACCGCCGGCCGCGCACCAGGTCGCGTACGCCGCGCGCAGGCGCCGCAAGCCCTGCGCCGAGGACGTGAGGGCATCGTCGGCGAAGTCGCTGACGCTCCGGTAATGGGACCGGAGCAGGTGGAAGCGCACCGCGGTCGGATCGTGGCGCTCGAACAGCGCCGCGAGCTCCACCACGTGCCCCTTGGACTTCGACATCTTCTCGCCGTCGAGCGTCAGCATGTTCCAGTGCACCCAGGTGCGCGCGAACGGCTTGCCGGCGGCGCGCGCCTGCGCGAGCTCGCACTCGTGGTGCGGGAACACCAGGTCGAGGCCGCCGCCATGGACGTCGAACTCGTCGCCGAGGTACTTGGTGCTCATGACCGAGCACTCGATGTGCCACCCCGGGAAGCCGAGGCCCCACGGGCTCGGCCAGCGCATCAGGTGGGTGGGCTCGGCGCGCTTCCAGAGCGCGAAGTCGCTGGGATCGCGCTTCTCGGAGCGCACCTCGACGCGCGTGCCCTCGACCTGCTCCGAGGGATCGCGCCCGGACAGCTGGCCGTACTCGGCCCAGGAGGACACGTCGAAATAGACGCTGCCGTTCACTTCGTACGCGATCCCGCGCGCCAGGAGCTCCTTGGTCAACTCGATCTGCTCGACGATGTGGCCCGTGGCCCGCGGGACCACGCTCGGCCGCCGCACGTGGAGCCGCGCCATGGCGTCGAAGTAGGCCCAGAAGTACTTCTCGGCCACCTCCATCGGCTCCAGGCGCTCGAGGGCCGCCCGGCGCGCGAGCTTGTCCTCGCCGTCGTCGGCGTCGTCGGTGAGGTGGCCGACGTCGGTGACGTTCATGACGAGGCGCACGGTCAAGCCCTCGTGCTCGAGCCAGCGCCGCAGCACGTCGAACACCACCGGCCCGCGGGCGTGCCCCAGATGCGGTTCGGAGTAGACGGTCGGGCCGCAGAAGTAGATGCCGGCGCGGCCGGGCACGACCGGCTCGAAAGGCACCTTGCGGCGCGTCAGGGTGTCGTGGAGCACGAGCGGCATCGGGTCACCTCGCGGGCGGCCGCGCTCGAGCGCGGCCAAGACGGGTACGGCGGGTTCACGGGTTCAGGCGTCGGGGACGCGGTCCGGACGCGGTCCGATCGGGGCGACGGACGGCCGCGGTCGACATCGGCGGTCCGTGCGCCGCAGCGCTTCGGGGGCGGTCGCGCGCGCCATGCGGCAAGCTACCACGCCCCCGTCGGCGCCGGCGCCGTCCGCGGTCGCCTCCGCGTGCGGCGGGTACCGTGGGCCGTGGCTCATCGGACCCTCGCCCGCCGCGCCGAACACGAGGACGTGATCAAGGGATCGCGCTTCGTCGCCGTCGTCGCGCCGCTGGCCGCACCGGACGAGGCCGAGGCGCTGGTGCACGCCGTGCGCGTCGCTCATCCCGAGGCGGGCCACGTGGCCTGGGCGACGCTGTGGGGCGACGGCCGCCGCTGGTCGGACGACGGCGAACCCGGCGGGACCGCCGGCCGGCCCATGCTCGAGGTGCTCGAGAAGCGCGGGCTCGACCGGGTCGCCGCGGCGGTCGCCCGCCGCTTCGGAGGCGTGAAGCTCGGCGCGGGCGGACTGGCGCGGGCGTACGGCGGCGCGGTGGCGAAAGCGGTGGACGCGGCCGGCATCACGTTCGAGCCGGACCGCGACGCCTTCCGCATCGCGGCGCCCTTCGCCGACGCCGACGCGCTGCTCCGGGCGCTTCAGGCGCGCTCGGACGTCGTCGTCGCCGCCCCGGACTACGGTCCCGACGGGGTCCTGCTGACGGGCACCGTGCTGCGTGCGGCGGCGGACGAGTTGGCGACGCTCGTCGCCGATCTGACCCGCGGCCGTGGCCGCTGGCGCGCGACGCCGATCGACGCCTGAGCCGCACGCTCCGGGCGCCCCCCGCTCACCGGAAGTAGTTGCGGATGACCTCTTGGTACGAGACGGGGACCTCACCCTCGGTGAGGGCCTCCTCGACGGCCCGTCGGAAGGCGGCGCCCGACGCGCCCTCGGGGAAGGCCTCGTCCCCCTCGGCCCCGGGCAGCGCGACGCCGCCGATCGGCGTCTCCGGCCCCGCGCCGAGGATCGACGGGAGCGCATCCGGCGCCCGCGGGTCTTCGCCGACGGCGTCCCCCGCCTCGCCCTCGGCCCCGACGCCGAGGCCGGCATCGCCCGGGTCCTCGCCCGGGTCGAGGCCCGCTGCGCCGGCCTGGGCGCCGTCCTCGCCCTCCGCCCCCGGCTCGCCGGCGTCCTGCGGCGCGCCGTCGCCGGGCGCGTCGGCTCGACCTGGGTCGTCGCCCTCGCCCGTCTCGTCGCCCTCCTCGCCGGCGCGCTCCTCGCCCTCCCCCTCGCCGTCGGACGCCTCGTCCCCGGCCGGTTCGCCCTCCCCACCCGGATCGGGGGCGTCCGCGCCGGCCTCCGCACCGTCCTCGCGCTCGTCCCCCTCGGCGCGCCCGGGTTCGTCGCCCGCATCGGCCTCGTCCTCCGCGCCATCCGCGGCCGCCGCGGCGGCCCCCGGCTCGATCTCCCGCTCGCGCAGCCCCTCGACGAACCGCTCCAACGCATCGCGCTCCGACGCGCTGCCATCGGCGCCGCTGCCGTCGCTCGCTCCCCCCTCGCCACCCGGCGCACCCGCAGCCGCGTCGTCGCTGCGTGGCGCCGCCGGATCGGCGGCTGGGAGCTCCTCGCTAGGGGGCTCCTCGCCAGGCTCGGCGATGGCGGGGGGAACGAACGGCGACGGGCCCGGAGCGGCCGGCACCGACCCCGCCGGCGCCCAGGGCGCCGTCCACGGCACCCCGACGAAGGCCCCCCAGGCCCAGAGCGTCGCCGCGAGCAGGGCGGCGGGCAGCCACCAGGGCGACGGCTGAGGGAGCGCGACGTCGCGGATCGCCAGGCGTCCTTGGGTGCGCACGGCGTCGAAGAGCCCGTAGCGATCCGAACGTTCGCCGGCCTCGACCGCGGTCTCGTAGGCCAGACCGGCGCGCGCCCCGATCCAGCTCAGGGCCTCCGGCGTCCGATCGCGTTGCGGCCACGCGAGACCGATCGCCGCCGCCACCGCGACCGCCGCCGCGTGGACGCCCGTCGGCGCGGCCAGCGCCAACGCGGCCAGCGACGCGACGGCCGCGAGCACGGCCGCCGCCGTGGTCCGCCGCGCCCGCGACCACCGGCGCGCCACGCGTTCGTGCAACAGGGACCGACTCATCCGTCCACCTCCTCGGTCGCGGCGGCGGACCGCATGCGACGCGCCCAGAGGAGCGCGCCCAGGGCGCCGAGCCCGGCGTGCGCGATCAGGTACCCGGGGGCGACCTGGAGCGCGGCCGTCACCGGGTTGAGGATCGTGGCACCGACCCAGACGTCGAAGGCGACCGCACCCGCGACGGCCGCCGGGACGATGACGAAGAGGAGCGACCCGAGGCGCAGCAGGCGCGCGAGCGAACCGATCGCGGCCCCCAGCACCAGTTGCCCCGCGACCGCGACGGGCGTCGCCACCAACGACCACCACATCGGGGTGGCCGGAGCGCTCGCACCGTGCGCCGCGAGCTCGAGCGGCAGCGTCGACACCGCGACCACCATCACGGCCAACGCGGTCGCCGCCATCCGCCGGGGTGCCTCGAGGAACCATCCGGTGCCGTACCCGAGCGCGATCAGCGCGACGACCAACGAACGCGTCTGCGCCACCGCATACCAGCCCTCGTGGGGCAGACCGGCCCGCGCGGGCCACGACGCGACCAGCGCGACCGCGATCGCCGTCAACCCGAGGAAGCCCACCTGCGGCAGGTCGCCGGTGCGCAGACGCTCCGAGACGCCGCGCCACGCGATCATGGGCGCCCCTCCACCGCGTCGATGCGCCCTGCGTACGGCAGCAGGACGTGCCAATCGGCGCCGCTGCGCGCCCAGGCGCTCCCCTCGGGAAGCAGCGCCTCGAAGGTCTCCTCGGCGCCGGCCAACGGCGACGGGTCGGTCGGGACCCCCGGCGTCTGGTCCGGTTCGATCCGCGGCCAGGCCGGTCCGCCGACCACGCGGACGTCCGAGACCGCGAAGCCGCCGACGGCGCGCGGGGCGCCGTCCGCCCCCCACGCGAGCGCCGCGCCCGCCGCCTGAGGCACCTCGAGGAGCGTCGCTCCCCGCCAGCGGTCGAGCTGCACCTCGGTGCGCGGGGTCGCGTCGTGGCGCACCCCGCCGAGGTGCGGTGCCGCCGGTCGCGCGACGCCGTCGATCCCCAACGTCGCCGCCGGCAGGGTGACCACGTCGAAGGCCCGCTGGCGCAGCGACAGCTCGCTCGAAGCGACGTGGAGCGCCCGCTGCTGCACGACCTGGGCGTCGGACGGACGCCACGCGACGACGGTCGCCACGCCCACGGCGAGCACGATCCATGCCCACGTGACCGCCCCGGCGGCGCCGCCCACGCGCCAGGCGACGACGACCAGGAGCACGTACGCCGCGCTCGCCAGCGCCACGTGCAACGGTGGCGGGAAGCGCGGCAGCTCGACCGCGTCGGCCGCGGCGAAGGCGGTCGCCAGCGCGGCGACGTCCAGTCGCGCCGCCGTCAGCGCAGCGCCGTCGGGCGGCGCGCCGAACCACCAGCCACCGGCGCCGGTGCCCAGCCAGCCTCCCTGCTCCGCGGCCGAAGCTCGCACGACCGCGAGCTCGGTGCTCGCCTGGGCCGCACCCTGGACCACGACGACCGCGCCACCGGACGCCGCGGCCGCGAGGACCCTCGGATCGGGCAGCGGCGCGGTGCCGTCGAGCCATACGGAGCGAACGCCGCCGTACGCCGCGGCGCGCGCGGGAAGATCGACCGCCGCGACGTCGAGCGCCCGCCCGCCGAGGGCGCCGACGACCTCGCCGGCACGGCTCGACACGACCAGATCGACCGGGCGACGATCCGCATCGGTCCGAGCGAGCGCGCCGCTCGCGAGCCGCAGCCCGCCGGCGTCCACGGTCCACCGCAGCGAGCGCCACGCGGGCAGGAACACGTCGACGTCGAGGACCCGGACGCCACCGCCGCCGACGATCGGGAGCACGACCGTCCAGGGCCGCTCGCCCTCGAGGAGGCTGCCCTGGTCGATCGTCAGGACCACCTCGCCCGCGCCCACGTCGCGCAGCAGGACGCGCACCGGGTTCCATGCATCCGCCACCGGCGCCCCTCGGAAGCCGAGCACGACCTCGGCGAGCGGCGGCCCCTGAGCGCCGACCCAGGTCGACGAGGCGGTGGCCACCAGCAGCAGCCACGCCACGACCCGCCTCACGGGCGCGCCTCGAGCCGCCAGACGATCGCGTTCGCGACCGCCCGCTCGGTCCGCCGGTTGAGCACGCGGCCATCGGCGACCAAGGTGGTGCTGCCGCCGGAATCGAGGCGCATGGCGTCTCGAGCCCCGAGGTCCTCGAAGAGGGCGACGAGGTCGCCGGCCACCATCGCCTCCGCGGCGACGAGCAGCACCGTGCCGTCCGCGCGGACCCCGATCGCCGCCTGCTGCGTCACCTCGTCGAGGATCCGCACCCCGCGTGCGAAGGTCTCGAGCTCCGGCTCGAACGCCGGGCGACCGTCCTTGAGCAGCAGCGGCCCCGCCTCCACCGCGTAGCGCACGTTCGCGAAGGCCGCGGGGGAGACCACCAGGTCGGTGGCGACGACGGCCCCTTCGTCGACCAGGGCGAGGGCGCGCACCTCCGGCGGGTACGCGACGGCGCGACCCTCGGCCGGCACGCGCACGGGCCCGACCCGGTTGGCGAGGACCACGCCGTCGGCGTCCAGCACCAACACCCCCTGGCTCGCCGAGCCGGCCCAGCCACCCGCCAACGGGTGCACCTGCACCTCGGCCGCGGCCGGGTGCGACGCGTCGAGCACCGTGCGTCCGTCCACCCGCACCCCGAAGCTGGCGCGAACCCGGTCGATCACGACGCCCTCCGGCCCGAACCCGACCGCGGCGCGCCCGCGCGACGGTGGGGAGACCCACGCGCCATCGACGACGAACAGGCCGATCGCCGACCGGGTGCCGGTGTCGAAGTAGCCGCCGTTGATCGCCGCGAACGCGCCCGACGCCCATTCGACGGTCGGACGCGGGTCGCCGGAGGCGCCGACCACCCGCCACTCGCCGGCGCCCGGGGCGACCTCGAGCACGTGCACCCGGCTCGGACCCGCCGCGCCGGGGGCACGGAAGGTGCGGTAGCGAACGCCCGCGGCGAGGTCTTCGACCTGCTCGTCGGGGACCGGTACGCCGTCGCGATCCGGCCGCAGATCGAGCACGATGCGCGTCGGTCCCGCGAGGGCGAAGACGTCGTAGGCGAACGCCACGCCGCCCACCTCGAGGCGTACGCCCGCCTCCGACCGGGTCCAGCGCAGGTCGAAGACACCGACGGTCGTCGGTAGGTCGTCGGGCCAGCCGGCGAGGGGGAGTTCGAGCTGCAGGGGCGCGCCCGGCTCGGCTCGTCCGACGCTGCCCAAGGCGCGGACCGCGTCGGCGTCGAGCCCGTCGAGGTCGAGCACCAACCGCACGTCGACGTCACCGGACGCGCGCACGGCCAACAGGTGCGCGCCCGCGGGCGCGGGCGGAGCGACCGCCGGAGGCGCCCGATCGAGCGCCGCGGCCACCGCGGCCGCCACGAACACCACCCCGTCCTCGCTGCGCGGTGGCGGCGCGTCGAGGTCGGCCAGCCAACCGAGGCCGTGCACGTACACCAACTCCCGACCGTCGACCCGCAGCACCGAGGCGCCGGCCGCCTCCTCGAGCACGACGCCCGGAAGCGCGACCCAGAGCGCCTCGGCGGCGGCCCAGGGCGCCAGGACGAGCACCGCCGCCGCGAGCAGCGTGCCGAAGGGGCGGGTGGAGAGGAACGACGTCACGCCCCCAGCGTGACCCGCCCGCCGCCGAGAAGGATGAGTCAGGACTCGTGCAGCAGCGCGAGCAGCGGCTCGACCTGAACGCCGGCGCCGAGCACGCTCGCGAGCGCCGCATGGAGCAGGTGCGCTTGGACGTCGCGCGCGGAGAGGCTCAGCGCGCCCACGTCCATGGCGCGCCGCCGCCACGGCGTCAACGCTCCGGGCACGAGATCGACCACGGTCAGGTGCGGCCCGAACAGCGACGGCGGCACGTCGGCCTCGGGGTCGACGCGCACGATCAGGTCGGCGCGCTCCAACCGCGGGAGCGCTGCGGGGTCGCCGTACGCGCGCGCGTCGACCGACGTCGAGGCCGCGAGGCGCGCGACCACCCGCTCGGCGTCGGGGCGCTCGCCGGCGAGCGCGGTGAGGTGCGCGATGCCCGCGGTCCCCAGCTCGCGCGCCACGGCGCGGGCGGCCAGGTCGGCGCCGAGCACGACGGCGTGGGCGCCGCGTGGGTCCCAGAGTCGGGCGCGTAGCGCAGCACCGACGGCGCGTCCCAGATGCAGGTCGCCGACGACGCCCGCGGGCGTGACGACGAGCGCGTCGACGGCGCCGAGCTCGCGAGCGTCGAGCGAGGCGCGCTCCACCACCCGCGCCGCCTCGAGCTGCAACCGCGGATCGAGCAGCAGGGCGCCCGCGAAGTCGAGGGCGCGCAGCGCGTCGACGAGCGCGGGCACCCCCGTCGGGGCGACGGGGTGGAGATGGAAGCGGCGCTCGCCGTCGCGGAAGCCGCGCAGCGCGTGGGCGAGATCGGGGTCGCTGCACGCGACGGCGACGAGGTGCATGGGCGTCAGTATGGCACGTGCTAGGATGCTGCGTTGGGCCGAGCGCGCGTCCCGGACGCGCATATCCGGCCCGTGGCGGCCGCGAGCGGCGCCCCCGATCCCCCATCCCGAGGTGAACCATGCACGTGGTCCTTCCCGACGGCAAGCGCTTGGAGGTCGCCACGGGAGCGACGGCCGCCGACGTCGCCGCCGCCATCGGCCCCGGCCTCGCGCGCGCCGCCCTCGGCGCGCGCCTCGACGGCGCCCTCGCCGACCTCATGACCCCCGTCCACGAGGGCGCCCAGGTGGCGATCGTCACCAAGCGCGATGCCGACGACCTGCTCTTCCTCCAGCGCCACACGCTCGCCCACGTGCTCGCGCAGGCGGTCCGGGAGCTGATGGTGGCCGAGGGGCACGCCCCGGGCGACGTGAAGATGGGCATCGGTCCGGTCATCGAGTCCGGCTTCTACTACGACTTCGACCTGCCGCGGTCGCTGACCCCCGAGGACCTCGAGGCGATCGAGGCGCGCATGCGCGCGATCGTCGCGGCCGACCTGCCGCTCGAGCGCACCGAGGTGCCTCGCGAGGCTGCGCTCGCGCGCTGGCGCGCCGCGGGCGACCCGTACAAGGTCGAGCTGATCGAGGACCTGCCCGAGGACGTGGCGATCACCTTCTACGCCCAGGGCGACCCCGAAGCGGGGTTCACCGACCTGTGCCGCGGCCCGCATGTGCCGCGCACGGGCGCGGTCACGCCCCATTTCAAGCTCACCAGCGTGGCCGGCGCCTACTGGCGCGGCGACGAGCGTCGCCCGATGATGCAGCGCGTCTACGGCGTGGCCTTCGCCACCGCCGAGGACCTGGAGCGGCACGAGTGGCAGGTCGCCGAGGCACGACGCCGCGACCACCGCAAACTCGGCGCCGAGCTCGACATCTTCGTGCTCGACGAGGACGTCGGGCCGGGGCTGCCCCTGTGGCTGCCGCGAGGCACGGTGATGGTCGACGAGCTGGAGCGGCTGGCGAAGGAGATGGAGGACGCGGCGGGCTACAAGCGCGTGCGCAGCCCGCACCTCTCCAAGGAGCAGCTCTTCCTCAAGAGCGGCCATCTGCCGTACTACGCGGACTCGATGTACCCGGCGATGGAGCTCGACGACGTCCGCTACTTCGTCAAGCCGATGAACTGCCCGTTCCACCACAAGATCTACGCGGCCCGGCCGCGCTCGTACCGCGACCTGCCGTTGCGGCTCGCGGAATACGGCACCTGCTACCGCTACGAGGACTCGGGGGCCCTGATGGGGCTGATGCGGGTGCGCTCGATGCAGATGAACGACGCGCACATCTACTGCACCGAGGAGCAGTTCGAGGCGGAGTTCCTCAAGGTGATCGACCTGTACCTCGCCTACTTCGAGCTGTTCGGCATCGACGAGTACCGGATGCGGCTCTCGAAGCACGCGACCGATGGCCTGGGCAAGAAGTACGTCGACGAGCCCGAGTTGTGGGTCCGCACCGAGGAGATGGTGCGCCGCGCGATGACCGACGCCGGCATCCCGTTCTTCGAGGCGGAGGACGAGGCCGCCTTCTACGGTCCCAAGATCGACGTCCAGATCAAGAGCGCGATCGGCCGCGAGTTCACCCTGGCGACCAACCAGGTCGACTTCGCCCAGCCCGGGCGCTTCGACCTGACCTACGTCGACGAGCACAACCAGAAGCGGACGCCGATCTGCCTGCACCGGGCGCCGCTCTCGACCCACGAACGCATGGTCGGCTTCCTGATCGAGCACTTCGCGGGCGACTTCCCGCTGTGGCTGGCGCCCGAGCAGGTGCGCATCGTGCCGATCGCCGACCGCCACGTCGCGCCGGCGCACGCACTGGTCGCGCAGCTGGCGGCCGTCGGGTTGCGCGCCGAGGTCGACGCGAGCAACGAGCGCATGCAGGCCAAGATCCGCGACGCCGAGCTCTACAAGGTGCCCTACGTCGTCATCCTGGGCGACGCCGAGGTCGACGGCGGCACCGTGGCCTTCCGCTCGCGCCAGGAGCCCGAGCAGCGCGGCATCCCGGTCGCGGCGTTCGTCGACCACCTGGCGGGGCACGCCCGCGCGCGGAGCCGGACGATCGAGCCGCTGACGACCTGACCTGGGCAGCCCGAACGCAGCGCGGCGCCCGGACCGAGGTCGGGGCGCCGCGCGGTCGTTGGGCTGGGGCTCAGGCCGGTTTGGCGACGATCGTGACGGAGTGCATCGCGTCGGGCTTGGCGCCGCCCGGGCGGCTCGGGTCGATGCGGGTGAGCGCGTCGAGCACGTCGAGCCCTTCGATCACCCGTCCGAACACCGCGTGCTTGCCGTCGAGCCAGGGCGTGGCGGTGAAGGTGATGAAGAACTGCGAGCCGTTGGTGCCGGGGCCGGCGTTCGCCATCGACAGCACGCCGGGCCCGTCGTGCGTCAGGTCGCGGTGGAACTCGTCGGCGAAGCGGTAGCCCGGGCCGCCGCGACCGGTGCCGGTCGGGTCGCCCGTCTGGGCCATGAAGTCCTCGAGGACGCGGTGGAAGACGATGCCGTCGAAGTACTTGTGGAGCGCCAGGAAGACGAAGTTGTTCACCGTCTTGGGCGTGCGGTCCTGTTCGAGGTCGATGACGAGCGTGCCGCGATCGGTCTCGACGACGGCGCGGTAGTCGGTGCCGGCCTCGAGGACCTCGCGGGGGGCGTCGAACTCGGTGACGCGCTCGTCGCTCAGGTGGGGGACGGGCTGGTAGCCGTCGGTGGTGGGGCTGGTCATGGGTGGGTCCTCTCGGCGCCGCGCGGCGCGGGCGTCACTCGCGGGGGCGCGCGACGATCGTCACGCGCTCCATGCGGTCGGGGAAGGGGAAGAAGCCGGCGGCGGGGTCGTCGCCGATGCTGCCGATCGCGACGCGCGCGCCGGCGACGGAGTACTCCGGACCCGCGACCGGCGGTGCGCCGAGCGCAGCCGTCAACGCCTCCTCGACGGTGCCGTCGCCGGGCAGGTCGATCCCCTGGTCGCGCACCTCCGAGGCGGGGGCGCTCAGCAGCGCGACGGCGCTCGGCTGCTGGTTCGGTTCGATGCGCTGGATGGCGTCGAGGACCGGGAGCCCATCGAGGACGCGCCCGAACACGGTGTGCGCGCCGTCCAACCACGGCGTGGCGTCGAAGGTGATGAAGAACTGGCTGCCGTTGGTGCCCGGCCCGGCGTTCGCCATCGAGAGCACGCCCGCGGCGTCGTGGCCGAGCCCTGCGACGATCTCGTCGTCGAACCGGTAGCCGGGGCCGCCGGTGCCGGTGCCGGTCGGGTCGCCGGTCTGCGCCATGAAGCCGTCGATCACCCGGTGGAAGAGGATGCCGTCGTAGTACCGGTGGCGCGCGAGGAACACGAAGTTGTTGACGGTCGCGGGCGTCCGCTGTTCGAAGAGGTCGACGACCAAGGTGCCGCGGTTGGTCTCGATCACGGCCGCGTAGTCGAGCGCGGGATCGAGGACGTCGTCCGCGGCCTCGAAGGCCACGCGGCGCTCGTCCACCAGCGGCGCGAGCGCCTCGTACCCGTCCGGGACGGGCACCGGCGCCGGCTCCGGGACGGTGGCGGCCTCGTCCGGGTCGCTCGCTCCCTCCGTGGCGGGTGCCTCGGCGCCGTCCACGTCGCCGGGATCCGAGGCGTCGGCGGCTTCGGCCACCGGCGTTTCGGCATCCGTGGGCTCGGCGGCTGGGGCGGTGTCGACGACCGAGGTCGGCGTCGAGGCGTCGTCCGCGCCGCGCCCGCCCCCGAAGACCAGGACGAGCGCGACGGCCACGAGCGCCAACGACACGCCGAGCAGGGCGAAGGGGCGCATCACGCGGTCCCGCGGACGATGGGCAGATGGGTGCGGTGCATGCCGCGCAGTGTACGTTCCCGCCGCGCATGCCGCCGTAGGCCGGTATCGTACCGGCGTGAACTTCAACGAACTCTTGCGCACCCTCGTCGAACGCGGCGCCTCCGACCTCCACCTGCACGTGGGTTTGCCGCCCTTGGCGCGGGTCCACGGGAAGCTCGCCCCCGTGGCCGAGACGCGGATCGGCCCCGGGTTCACCGAGAAGCTGGTCGAAGTGATGTGCGACGAGCGCCAGAAGCTGGTGTTCGAGGACGCCCACCAGGTCGACCTGGCCTACAGCGTGTCGGGGCTCGGCCGCTTCCGCGTGAACCTGTTCCGGCAGCGCGGCAGCGTGAGCGCGGTCCTGCGGATCATCAACTCGGACGAGGCGATGCTCGACGTCGTGAACCTGCCCCAGGACACGCTGGACTACTTCCGCGACCAGGAGAAGGGCATCGTGTTGGTGACCGGGCCGACCGGCTCGGGGAAGTCGACCACCCTCGCGCGCGTCATCGACGAGATCAACCGCGTGCACAGCAAGATGATCGTCACCGTCGAGGATCCGATCGAGTACCTGCACAAGTCGAAGCGCTCGGCGATCGTGCAGCGCGAGGTGGGGGTCGACGCGACGAGCTTCTCGCACGCCCTCGTCGCCGCGATGCGCCAAGACCCCGACGTGATCATGATCGGGGAGATCCGCGACCACCCCACCGCTGCGGCCGCGTTGTCGGCCGCGCAGACGGGCCATCTGGTGTTCGCCACGATGCACACGCAGGACGCGGCGCGCACGATCAACCGCATGATGGAGCTGTTCCCGCCCCACGAACGCGACACCGCGCGCATCCTCTTCGCGGAGTCGCTGGTCGGCATC
>JAABSI010000063.1 GCA_011390455.1 Trueperaceae bacterium | reverse complement strand
CCAGCGGACGCGCGAGCGGCGCGAGCACGCGGGTCTTGAGGGGGCGGAGCGCACGGTCGATCACGCTGCGACGGTACGCCGACCCGCCCCCCGCGTTTCGTCCAACGGCGTACATTCCGCGGCCCGGGACACGGATTCGCGTCCGGGACCGGGTGGTACACTCGCGGCGCTGAACCGCCCGCGTCGCGTCCGGAGTCCACGCGTCCCCGACGAGGTCGGGGCCCCGACGAGGCCGGGCGTCGTCGCACGGGGGCACGAGGAGGTCGAACCGCATGTACCGAGGTCGAGAGGGCCAGTGGGCCTTCGTGTTCCACCGGATGTCGGGTGTGGCGCTGGCGCTGTACCTGCTCCTGCACGTCATCGACATCAGCCTGGTGATGTGGGGACCGGACGGCCCCTTCAACGCCTTCTTGGCCTTCTACCACCAGTGGCCCTTCCGCATCGGCCTCATCCTGATCATCGCGGGCGTCGTCTACCACGCGCTCAACGGCTTGCGCATCATCCTGATGGACTTCACGACGTGGGGCGTGCGCTACCAGGGTCCGCTCTGGTACGGCGTGCTCGGCCTCACCACCCTGATCGGCATCCCGGTGCTCTGGAAGATCGTGCCCGAGATCCTGGGGATCGCTTGATGGCGACCGCCCGCGCTTCCCAACCGCGCACCTTCAGCGACGCCCGCGCGACGTACTCGTCGTCCCCCGAGCTCGCCTGGTGGGTCTTCATGCGCATCTCCGGGTTCCTGCTCGTGTTCCTCACCTTCGGGCACCTGTGGGCCAACAACATGGCGTTCAACGCCGGCGAGATCGACTTCGCCTACGTCGCCGGGCGCCTGGCGCAGCCGAGCGTCAAGGTGTACGACTCGTTCCTGCTGCTCTTCGCGATGCTCCACGGCGTCAACGGCTTGCGCTACTCGATCGAGGACTACGTCAAGCGCCCCGGTGCGCGCTTCTGGTGGAAGGCGGCGCTCTTCACCGCCGCCGGCGCGATCTTCGTCCTGGGCGTGATGGCGCTGTGGACCTTCAGCTTCGACGAGATGGGCGACGCCGTGCGCGCCCTGGGCGAATGATGGAGCGAGTGATGGAAGGCAAACGATGACCAGAGCGCATTCCTTCGACGTGATCGTCGTCGGCGCCGGGGGCGCCGGGATGATGGCCGCGCGCTACGCGGCGCAGCATCCCGGCGTGTCGGTCGCCGTGATCAGCAAGCTCTACCCGACCCGGTCGCACACCGGGGCCGCCCAGGGCGGCGTCGGGGCGGCGCTCGGCAACGTCTCCGAGGACCACCCCGAATGGCACGCCTTCGACACCATCAAGGGCGGCGACTACCTCACCGACCAGGACGTGGCCGACGTCTTCGCCCGCGAGGTCATCGAGGCCGTCTACGAGCTCGAGCACATGGGCCTGCCCTTCAGCCGCACCCCCGAGGGGAAGATCGCCCAGCGCAAGTTCGGCGGCCACACCCGCGAGTTCGGCAAGAGCGCCGTCGAGCGCGCCTGCTACGCCGCCGACCGCACCGGCCACATGATCCTGCAGACGCTCTACCAGCAGTCGATCAAGGACCGCGTCAACTTCTTCAACGAGTTCCACGTGCTCGACCTGATCCTCGAGGACGGCGAGTGCCGCGGCGTCGTGGCGTACGAGCTCGCGACCGGGCAGCTGCACACGTTCCAAGCCAAGGCGACGATCATCGCCTCGGGCGGCAACGGGCGCATGTTCAAGGTGACGTCGAACGCGCACGCCCTCACCGGCGACCTGATGTCGATCGCCTACCGGCGCGGCCTCCCGATCGAGGACCCGGAGTTCTACCAGTTCCACCCGACCGGCCTCTACAAGCTCGGCGTGCTGCTCACCGAGGGTGCGCGCGGCGAAGGCGGCATCCTGCGCAACGCCGAGGGCGAGCGCTTCATGGAGCGCTACGCGCCCACCATCAAGGACCTCGCGCCGCGCGACATGGTCAGCCGCGCGATGTACCTCGAGATCCGCGAGGGGCGCGGCTGCGGGCCCGACAAGGACTACATCCACCTCGACCTGACGCACATCGACGCCGCGATCATCGAGGAGCGCCTCCCCGACATCACCGAGTTCGCCCGCATCTACCTGGGCGTCGACCCGATCAAGGAGCTCGTGCCCATCCAACCCACCGCGCACTACGCGATGGGCGGCATCCCCACCACCATCGATACCGAGGTGATCTCGGACGGGCAGGACACGATCGTCCGCGGCCTCTACGCGGCCGGCGAGGTCGCGTGCGCCAGCCTGCACGGCGCCAACCGCCTCGGCACCAACTCGCTCGGCGACCTGATCGTCTTCGGCCGCCGCGCGGGCATCGTGGCCGCCAAGTACGCCGCCGGCGCCCAGTTCGGCGCACTGCCGGACGACGTCCAGGAGCGGTCGCGCGAGCTGGTCGAGACCACGCGCAACGGCCCGCGCCGCGAGAAGGTCGCCCACATCCGGCGCGAGCTGCAGGAGACGATGCAGGACTACGCCTCCGTGTTCCGCACCCACGAGTTCCTCTCGAAGCAGGCGGGCATCCTCGCCGACCTCAAGGAGCGCGCGAAGGGCATCGGCGTCGAGGACCAGGGGCACCAGTTCAACACCGAGCTGCTCGAGGCGATCGAGCTCGGGTTCCTGATCGACAACGCCGAGCAGCTCGTCCACGCCGCGCTCAACCGCACCGAGTCCCGCGGCGCGCACTCGCGCGAGGACTTCAAGGAGCGCGACGACGCCGAATGGCTCAAGCACACGCTGGTCTACAAGGACGGCGACGGCGTGCGCATCGACTACAAGCCGGTCACGCTGGGCCTCTACGAGCCCAAGCCGCGCACCTACTGAAGCGGGGGCCCATGCAGATCAACGTCAAGATCAAACGCTACGACCCGGAGGCGGACGCCCGTCCCTACTGGTCGGACTACACCTTCGAGGCGCGCGGCACCGACCGCATCCTCGACGTCATGAACCACATCAAGTGGGAGGTCGACGGCAGCCTCGCCTTCCGCCGCTCCTGCGCGCACGGCATCTGCGGCTCCGACGCGATGCTCATCAACGGCGTCAACCGCCTCGCCTGCAAGGTGTTGGTCAAGGACCTGGGCGCCAAGATCACGATCGAGCCCATCCGCGGGCTGCCGGTCCTCAAGGACCTGATCGTCGACATGGAGCCGTTCTTCGACAGCTACAAGGCGGTCCTGCCGTTCTTCATCAACGAGGACCCGGCGCCGCCCGCCGAGCGGTTGCAGAGCGTCGAGGACCGCGCGGTGTTCGACGAGACCACCAAGTGCATCCTCTGCGCCGCGTGCACGACCAGCTGCCCGGTCTTCTGGACCAACGGCCGCTACCTCGGGCCCGCCGCCATCGTCAACGCGCACCGCTTCATCTTCGATTCGCGCGACCAGGGCGCCGCCCAGCGGCTCCAGGTGATGAACCAGGCCAACGGCCTGTGGCGCTGCCGCACCGCCTACAACTGCACCGAGGCGTGCCCGCGCGACATCCCGATCACCCGCGCCATCCAAGAGGTCAAGCGCGAGCTGCTCTGGCGCAACGCCTGAGCCGAGCGTCCTCCGGAGCGCGAGCGCGGGGCGGCACCTAGGGTGCCGCCCCGCTTCCGTACCGCACCTCGATCAGCGCGTCTCGAAGGTACCCGTGGTCAACCCGTACTCGAAGGCCGGCTCGTCCTCGCCCACGTAGACGTTGACCGTGCGGCTGAACGAGGGGTTCATGGTGTCGCCGATCACGGCGAGCACCTCGGTGCGCCCGTCGACCGGGTCGTCGAGCGTGACCGTCACTTCGGCGCCGCATCCGTACGCCTCGAGCAGGTCGCGGCTCACGGCGACGTGCGTCCAGGCCTCGAGCACGATCCCGCACGAGCCGGGTCCGCCGGTGACGAACGAGTACCCGATGCGTTCGAGCTCGAGCGTGCCGGGCGGCAGGTCGCGCGGCGGGGTCGCCGCGGGCGCCGCGAGGCCGGCGTCGGCTGTCTCGTCGGCGGCCGCCCCGTCGTCGTCCTCCGCGGCGCCGGCCGGGCCCTCGTCGCCCAGGGCGGCGACGTCGCTCGCGGGCGCCTCCTCGTCCGGGTCGACCGCGACGACGCCCCGAGCGCCGGCGCTGCCGCCGGCGGTCGCGGCGGGTGGGGTCCCGGTGGTGGCCGGCGCCTCCGCGGATGGCGCCGGGCGCGACGGCGTGCTCGCCACGCGCGGTTCGCGTCCGAGCGTGAACAGGGTCCAAAGGATGCCCCCCGACACGACCACGAGGCCGATCAGCAGAGCGAGATCGATCATTCGACTGCGCATGAACGCCACGCTACCGCGACGGCGCGTGAGGTCCGTGACCGGGGCCACGGGCCGACGGACCGAACGCGCACGGGACCCCGCGGACGGGCCCGCGGCGGTGGTACCGTCTGCCGGTGCTCCCCTACGTCCTCGTCCTGATCGGCATCCTCGGCCTCTACTTCGGGGGCGACCTGCTCGTGACCCACGCCTCGAAGCTGGCCCGCTCGCTCGGCATCTCGCCCATGGTGGTCGGGCTGACGGTCGTCGCCTTCGGGACGTCGGCGCCGGAGCTGGCGGCGACGCTGGCGGCCGCGTTGCGCGGCGCGCCCGAGCTCGCGCTCGGGAACGTCACCGGCTCGAACGTCGCCAACATGGGCCTCATCTTGGGGGCGACCGCGATCTTCTACCCGCTCGCCACCGACTGGTCGTTCCTGCGCCGCGAGGTCCCGTGGCTGCTCGGCGTCACGCTGCTGGTGATCCCGCTGGCCTACGACGGCGCGCTCGGCCGCGTCGAGGGCGGCCTGCTCTTCACCGTCCTGATCGTCTTCCTGGTCCTCATGTTCCGGCAAGGGGGGGCGCCCGGCGCCGGCATCGTGGCGGCCGATGCCGCGGCGACGCCCGTCTGGCGGTCGGCGCTGTGGGTGGCGGGCGGGATCGCCGTCTTGGCGATCGGCGCGCAGGCGCTCGTCGCCGGCGCCACGACGCTGGCGACCCAGTGGGGGGTGCCCGAGCGGGTCATCGGCCTCACGCTGGTCGCCATCGGCACGAGCCTCCCCGAGTTGGCCAGCAGCCTGGTGGCCGCCCTGAAGCGCGAGACCGACATCATCCTGGGCAACGTCGTCGGATCGAACCTCTTCAACCTGCTCGCGGTGTTGGGCACGGCGTCGCTCGTCCACCCGATCGACGTGCCCCCGGCGGGTCTGCGCATCGACCTGTGGGTGATGCTCGCCTTCACGCTCGCGGTGGTGGCGCTGCTGCTGTGGCGCGGGCCGCGCTTGGGGCGCAAACGCGGCGGGTTCCTGCTGGCCGCGTACGTCACCTACGTGGTGGTGCTGTTCGTCTAGCGACGGGGGTCGGTCAGCCCGGCGGCAGGGCCGCCACGCACTCGACTTCGACGAGCGCGTCCTTGGGCAAGCGCGCCACCTGGACGGTGCTGCGCGCCGGCTTGGCGTCGCCCACCCAGCGCGCGTAGACCTCGTTGAAAGCGGCGAAGTCGTTCATGTCCGCGAGGAAGCACGTGGTCTTGACCGCGAACGCCAACGACGTGCCCGCGGCCTCGAGCACCGCCGCCAGGTTGGCCATGGCCTGCTCGGTCTGCACGCGCACGTCGCCCTCGACGAGGCTCCCGTCGAGGTTCAGCGGGATGCTCCCCGACGTGAAGACGAGGTCGCCGATGCGGACCGCTTGGACGTAGGGGCCGATGGCGGCCGGGGCTCGGTCGGTCTGGATGGTTTGGCGCATGCGGTCAGCGTACCCGAAGGTCCGCTCGCGGCGCGATCAGACGGGCGCCAGCGTCCCCGTCCAGATCATCCAGCAGAGGACCGACTTGGCCGCCAGGCTCAGGATGATGTAGACCCGCTCGCCGTAGATGTAGTCGCGCCAGGGGCCGATCTTCGCGTACTGCAACACCATGTTCACGGCGAAGATGTTGAAGAAGACGAACAGGGTCGGGATGATCACGTACACGAAGGCGGGGGGGCCCTGATCGCCCGAGTTGACGGCGCCGTAGAAGTACAGGAAGACGACGACCCACGGCACGATGCCGGCGACGCAGCCGTAGACGAAGGCGGTCCAGTCGACCCGCTTGGTGTAGAAGTTGTGCTTCTCCATCATGATGCCGAAGAGGTTCATGGTGGCGTTGAGGGCGAAGATCAGCAGGATCGCCCCCAAGTCCCAGAGGCCCGTGAGCATGCCGATCAACACGATCATCAGGCTGGAGCTGAGCGCGTACTCGTAGAAGCGCACCGGGTTCATGCCGTTGCGCAGGTCGCGCGCGTACCGCTCGAAGCCGATGGTCGCCAGGTAGCCGTGCGCCACCGCGGAGATCAGCAGGAACGCCGCGACCGCCGGACCGAACGGCAGGTCGAAGAGGAGCTGCGGATCGGGCGTCAGCGCGAAGGTCTCCGGGTCGAAGCTGAGGTAGTTGGTGAAGATGGGGTAGGTCGTGTCGTTGCTGACCGCGATCATGAAGAGGCCCTGCACCAGGTGGAGCAGGCCCATCACGGCGTTGAAGCGCCTCAGCCCCTTCAGTCGCTCGTCGCTCACGGGAACGCGGTAGGTGGTGGCGGCGGCGGTGGTCATGGGGCTCCATTCTCCCGCGGCGAACGCTCGCGGGGGTGTTCCCGATCCAGATCGTACGTCCCGCGGCTCACCCGCGCCAGACCGAGAACACGAGGAAGAGCAGTACCAGGTAGAGCGACCCTACGATCCAGCCGCGGTACGGGTACCAGGGGTGGTTGCGCAGCGCCCGCAGCGGCGACCGCGCCGGGAAGGCCGCCTCGACCTCGCGGATGCCGGATTGGGTGCCGCGGACCTCGACCGACGTCGGTTCGTCGATCTCGTCGGGGAGCTCGTAGCGTTTGGGTCGCTGGGCGACGTCCTGGGCATGGACCACGAGGGCGGTGACGTTGTCGGGCGCGCCGCGGTCGTTCGCCTCGGCGATCAGCAGGTCGGCGGCGGCCTGGGGCGGGTGGTCGGTCAAGATCTGCCGGATCAGCCCCTCGGAGACGAGCATCGAGACGCCGTCGGAGCAGAGCAGGAAGCGGTCGCCCGGACGCACCTCGGTCGCGCCCAGGTCGAGGCGGAACGACTCGGTCGCCCCGAGCGCGTTGGTGATCACGTTGCGCCAGCGGTGGCGGCGCGCCTCGTCGGCCGTCAGCAGCCCCTGCCGCACGCGGTCGGCCACCCACGAGTGGTCGTGGGTGAGCTGGGCGAGCTCGCCGTCGCGCAACCGGTACGCGCGCGAATCGCCGACGTGGACGACCAGGCCCACCTGATCGTCGACGACGAGCGCCGTGAGGGTGGTCCCCATGCCGTGGTTCTCGGGGTTGGCCGTGGCCGCGGCGTGCACGTCGAGGTTCGCCGTCTGCGCGGCGCGCGCCATGGCGGCGGGCACGTGGGCGCGGCTCGACTTGAAGGTGGAGCGGAAGACCTCCACCGCCTGGCGGCTCGCCACCTCACCGGTCTGGTGGCCCCCCATGCCGTCCGCGACGACGGCGAGGAAACCCTTGCCCGGCACGTCGCCCAGCCAGAAGGCGTCCTGGTTGATCGCGCGCACGCGGCCGGCGTCGCTGGCGCCCCCCGCCAGGATCTTGGTGCCGGTTCCGGACGCCACCGCGGGCGCCGCGGGCGGTTCGGGCGGCGGCGTCCCCACCGGTGTGGTCGTACGCTCCGCCCGCGGGACCGAGCCCGGTGCGGGGATGCGTGCGGAGCGGTCCATGGCCCATCAGTCTAGGCTCCGATCGCGTCCCGCTCGGGGAAAAAGGTCGCATGGGACGCGTGCTACGCTGGCGCGCATGGCTTCCGCCCGCGCCCTCGCCCACGGCGTCCGCAGCGGCCGGACCCGCGCGCGCGAGGCCGTCGACGTCGCGCTCGCCGCGGCCGAGCGGCACGCCGACCTGAACGCCTTCGTGGCGCTGATGCCCGAGCGCGCGCGGGCCCATGCCGATCGCATCGACGCCCAGGTCGCCGCCGGAGGCGATCCGGGCCCGCTGGCCGGCGTCCCGGTGGCGGTGAAGGACAACCTCTGCACGCAGGGCGTGGCGACGACCGCCGGCAGCGCCTTCCTGAGGGACTACGTGCCGCCGTACGACGCCACCGTGGTGGCCCGCCTGGAGGCGGCCGGCGCGGTGGTGATCGGCAAGACCAACCTCGACGAGTTCGGGATGGGCAGCTCGAGCGAGAACTCGGCCTTCGGCCCGGTGCGCCATCCGCGCGACCCCGACCGGGTGGCGGGGGGATCGTCCGGGGGGTCGGCGGCGGCGGTCGCCGCGGGCATCGTGCCGCTCGCGCTCGGCACCGACACGGGGGGCTCGGTCCGCCAGCCGGCCGCCTTCTGCGGGGTGCTGGGCGTCAAGCCGACGTACGGGCGCCTGTCGCGGCACGGCGTGATCGCCTACGTCAGCTCGCTCGACCAGGTGGGGGTGTTCGCGCGCGACGCGGAGGACGCCGCGCTCGCGCTGCGCGCGATGGCGGGCGCCGACCCCCTCGACGCCACGACGGTCGATCGCGACGCCGACGAGGTGCTCGTGCCGGACGGCCACCCCTGGCTGCGGCCGGACGGGACGCCGCTGCGCGTCGGTCGCGTCACGACCTTGTGGGGCGACGGCGTCGCGCCCGGGGTGCGGGCGGCGCTGGACGGGGTGGCGGCGCGCCTCGAGGCGGCGGGTGCGGTGGTGGCCGACGCGCCGCTGCCGCTCGCGGACGCCGCCGTGGCGGCGTACTACGTGATCGCGACCGCCGAGGCGAGCAGCAACCTCGCGCGGTACGACGCCACCCTGTACGGGCGCAGGGTGGGGGCGCCGGGCGCCGGCTTCGAGGCGGTCGCGCGCGCCAGCCGCGCCGCCGGTTTGGGGCCCGAGGTGCAGCGGCGCGTGCTCATGGGTGCGTTCGCGCTGTCGGCCGGGCACGTCGACGCCTACTACGCCCGCGCCGCGCGCGTGCGGCGGCGCATCGCCGAGGCGCTCGCGGCCGCCCACGAGCGCTTCGACGTGCTCCTGGCGCCGACCGCCCCCACGGTCGCCTGGCGTCAGGGGGAGCGGCTGCACGATCCGTTGTCGATGTACGTGGCCGACGTCGCCACCTGCCTCGCCAACCTGGCGGGCCTGCCGGCGGTGAGCGTGCCGGCCGGCGAGGGTGAGGAGGGCTTGCCCGTGGGCGCGCAGCTGATCGGTCCCGCCTGGTCCGAAGCGCGTCTGCTGGCCTTGGCACGCGCTCTGGCCTGACCCGCGCTGCAGCGCTGGGTCCGACCGAAGCGCGCTCCCACCAACGGGGCCGAGGCGTGTGCTATCCTCCTCGGGCTCGACCCGCGCACCCGTTCCGGTCCCCCGGTTCGAGGGCGCGCGAGTCCCCCCCGAACCCCCACGGCGCGTGGCTTTGGCCCGCCGCGGTCGCTCAGCCGACCGACGCCGCCGACCGTCGGCGGACGCGACCCGAGCGGAAGGAGTACCGCGATGAAGCGCACCTACCAGCCCAACCGGCGCAAGCGCGCCAAGACCCACGGCTTCCGATCCCGCATGAAGACGGCTTCCGGCCGCAACGTGATCAAGCGTCGCCGCGCCAAGGGCCGTCACCGCCTGTCCGTATCCGACCGCTGACGACGGCTCCGGTCGTTCGCTCGCTCAAGGGCGACCGTTCGTTCCAGCGATTGCGGAAAGGACGTCCGGGTGGTTCGAAGCTCCTCAGCGTCAGGCTCCGGCCCGCGCGCCACGGCGAGGCGCGCGTCGCGTTCGTCGTGAGCAAGAAGGTAGGCAAGGCCGTCGTGCGCAACCGCGTCCGGCGCCGGCTCCGCGAGGGGCTGCGCGCCACCCTCCTGGCCGGGCTGCCGGCCGCCTGGCCGCCGAGCTTCGACATGCTCGTCATGGTGCGCCCCGAGGCCGCCGAGGCCGATTACGCCACCCTGCGCGACGCGCTGATCCGCGCGGTCGACCGTGCGGTGGCCGCGTGAGCGTGCACCTGCACCCCGAGCGCCGAGCCGAAGCTGCGGCGCCCGTGCCGTGGGTGCGGCGCGCGTTCGCGTTCCCGATCGTCGTCTACCGGCGCCTGATCTCGCCGCTCAAGCCCGCCCCCACGTGCCGCTTCCACCCGACGTGCAGCGCCTACGCCGTCGAGGCGGTGCACGTCCACGGCGTGCTGCGCGGTACCTGGCTGGCCACGGTGCGGCTCGCCAAATGCCACCCGTTCCACCCCGGAGGGCTCGACCCGGTGCCCGCCGTGCGGTCCCCGGTGGCGGGCTCGATCGTCGCCGCGCCCCCCGCGCGGTCCCCCGCCCCGTCCTCGACGCCCGTCGCCGGCGCCGCACCGGAGGAACCTTGATCACCCATCGCGCCCTACGCCCTCTGGTCCTCGTGCTCGCCGTCGTGCTCGCGGGCGCGGCGTTCGCGCGCGACGCCTTCGCCACGTACCCGTTCACCGCGTCCGAGTTCCGCGACGCCGACAAGCTGCAGACGGCCTGCGCCGCGCCGGCGGCGGCGGGATTCCTCTGCGACGACCTCGAGGCCACCCTCACGCGCATCCCGACCAAGGGCGTCGACCTGATCTTCACGCCCGCGGGCGAGATCGTCGCCGCGTTCGCCAAGGTCCAGAAGGGCCAGAACCTCGGCAGCTACGCCATCGAGAACCGCGACAACCTGATCCCGAGCGAGGGGGCGTTCCCGGGGGCGGCGCTGCTCCTCGACGGCACGTACCACGAGCCGCAGGACGCGACGGCGACGTGGACCGCCGAGGGCCCCAGCACGCTGGTCGGCACCTTCGCGTACACCGCGGCCGGGCTCGACGTCGCGGTGCGCGTGGTCGTGTCCAACGTCGAGCAGACGCTGAACTACACGGTCGAGGTCACCGCCCCCGAGGGGCTAGAGGAGCTCCCCGAGACCGTGGCGCTCGGCTTCGTGGGGATCGGCCGCCAGACCGCGCCGACGATCAAGGTGGGGCAGGGGGAGACCTTCACCCTCAACCCGCTGAGCACCCCGGTGTCCGACCCGGCCTACGTGTCGTTGCAGACGAACAACCGCAACACCGACAACGCCATCGTGCTGACGCCGGGCGCCGGCGGCGACCCGCTCGCCGCGATCTCGCTCGGCGACCGGCGCATCGCGATGCAGACGCCGTTCGAAAGCGGGTCGGCGACGCTCGCCGTCGACGCCTACCTGGGCAAGAACGAGCTCGTGCGCTACTACCAGGAGGGCTACGACGACCTTCCGGGGCTGTTCAACCCGAACATCCTCGGGCGCATGTCGCTCTGGCTGCTGATCGCGCTCGAGTTCATCCACGACTACGTCGGTAACTGGGGCCTGTCGATCATCGTCCTCACGCTGCTGTTCCGCGTGCTGGTGTGGCCGCTGATCACCACCCAGACCAAGTCGATGTTCGGGATGCAGCGGCTGCAGCCCGAGCTGCAGAAGCTGCAGAAGAAGCACAAGGACGACCGCGAGAAGCTGACCCAGGAGACGATGAAGCTCTACAAGGACGCCGGCGTGAACCCGGCCGGTGGCTGCCTGCCGATCCTGGTCCAGATGCCGCTGTTCATCATCCTGTGGCGGGTGTTCGTCAACTTCGAGTTCGACGAGGGCTTCCTGTGGGTCCCCGACCTCGGCGCCCCCGACCCGTTCTTCATCCTGCCTGCGCTCTACGTGGCGGTCATGCTCGCGCAGTCGTGGTTCTCGGCCAAGGGCAACCCGACGATGCTGCGCCAGTCGATGATCATCAACCTCGTGTTCGTCTTCATCATGGTCGGGTTCCCCGCCGGGGTGCTCGTGTACTTCGTGGTAAGCATGGGCGTGCAGGTGTTCCAGTACTGGTTGTTGAGCCGCAACCAGCCGGCCCCCGTCGTGCTCGCCAAGAAGAAGGCGTGACGCAGGCGTGACGGCGGCCAAGCGTCGCCGCGTCGCCTGGATCACCCCGTCGTGAGGAGCCCGCATGCCCGAACGTGACCTCGACCGCTACCTCGAAGGCATCGGCATCGACGTCGACGGCGAGGACGCCGAGGCGCACCTCCCGGACGACGTGCCCGAGGCCGAGCCCGAGGCGATGGCGCCCGCTCCCGTCCGTGCCGGGGCCGAGGACGACGAGGAGGTCGACTTCGAGACCGCGCTCGCGGGCCTCGGCGTCGGCGCGATCGTCCCCGACGACCTGCGCCCGCACGAGCGCGCCGAGACCTTCCTGGTCCAGCTGCTGCTGTACCTCGATGCCGCGTACTCGGTCGAGGCCGACCTCGACGACGAGGGCGGCGTCCGCGTCGACATCCACGGCGGCGACCCCGGCCGGCTGATCGGCAAGGGGGGGCGCACGCTCGCGGCGCTCGAGTTCCTGACCAACGCGGTCGTCAACAAGGTCGAGGACGAGCATCCGGTGCGCGTCAGCGTCGACGTGGGCGGCTACAAGAAGCGCCGCGACGAGCGCTTGCGTCAGGTCGCGCAACGGGCGGCCGCGCGGGCGCGCAAGACCGGCATGCCGGTCGAGCTCGATCCGATGAGCGCCGCCGAGCGCCGCATCGTGCACGTCGAGCTGGCCGACGACGCCAGCGTCGAGAGCGAGTCCACCGGCGAGGGTCGGGACCGGCGCGTCGTGATCTACCCGACCGAGTCCGCCTGATCGGCACCGACCCCGTCGAGCGCGCCCCCTTCGCCGACGTGGGTGCGGCGTTGAGCACCGTCCGAGCGGCGCTCGCGGACGCCGGGGTCGACCGCCCCGAGCCCGAGGCGACGTGGCTGGTCGAGGCCGCCACCGGCCTCACGCGGGCGGAGCAGGTGCTCGAGCGGGCCCGCGCGCTCACCGCCGACGAGGCCGAACGTTTGAGCGCCTGGACCGCGCGCCGCGTGCGCCGCGAACCGCTGCAGCTGATCCTGGGGGTCGCGCCCTTCTACGGCCTGGACGTCCAGGTGCACCCCGGCGTGCTGATCCCGCGCCCCGAGACCGAACGGTTGGTCGAGCTGGTGCTCGAACGGTTGCGTCCGGTCGCGGCGCCCCGGGTGCACGACGTCGGCACGGGCAGCGGGGCCATCGCCTTGGCGATCGCCGCGGCGCGCCCCGACGCCCAGGTGACCGCGAGCGACGTCGACCCCACCGCGGTGCTCGTGGCGCGCGGCAACGCGACCGCGCTCGGGTTGGGCGTGGCGGTGTGGACGAGCGACCTCCTCGCCGACCCCACCGTGCGGCACGCGGTGGCCGAGGCGCAGGCGGTCGTCGCCAACCTCCCCTACCTGCCCGAGGGCGACCGCGGCCGGCTGCCGCCCGAGGTCGCCCACGACCCTCCGG
The DNA here is from genome assembly GCA_011390455.1 of Trueperaceae bacterium. Next base: position 3,808 of record JAABSI010000063.1, on the reverse strand, counting down.
GGGCGCTCTTCGCCGGCCCCGACGGGTTGGCGTTGGCGCGCCGGCTCGCACGCGACGCCGGGCCGCTGTTGCGGCCGGGCGCGACGCTGTGGTGGGAGCTCGATCCGCGCAACGTCGACGCCTTCGCCGACGAGCTCGAGGCGACCGGCGCCTGGAGCGCCGTCGAGCGCTTCCACGACCTCACCGGGCGCACGCGCTTCGTCGCCAGCCGCCGCTAGGCGTCGGGGCGCGGCGCGTCGGTCGCCGCGTCCGCCGCCGGCGTCGACGGATGGAGCAGCGTGCTCAGCACCAGCAGCCCGGCGCCGACCACGATCGCGATGTCGGCGACGTTGTAGACGGGGAAGTCGAACCACCCCGCCTGCATCTGGATGAAGTCCGTGACGTAGCCGAGCCGGAGCCGATCGATGCCGTTGCCGACCGCGCCGCCGAGCAAGGTCCCGAGCGCCACGACCGTCAGCCGATCGATCTTCGCGGGGCGCCGGAGCACGACGACGATCGCGGTCGCGACGAGCAGCGAGACGAGACCCAGCACCTGGACCCCGTCGATGACGGCGAACCCCAGGTCGAGCTGCAGATCGCGCAGCAGCCCGAACGCCGCGCCGGTGTTGCGCGTGTGGGTGAGGTGGAAGAAGCCGAGCCAGGAGGCGGCGCGCTCGCCGATCGCCACCTCGGCGACGACCCACGACTTGGTGGCCTGGTCGAGGGCGATCAGCACGAGGGCGAGCGCGAAGGGGAGGGGGCGGCGGTGCACGGGTGAGGGTACCGTGCCGGTCCGTCCCAAAGGGACCGCGGTACACTGTCAGGCAACGAACGATCCAGCCGAGCGGCGGTCCCTCCGGGGGATCGCCGTGCTCGCTGCCCCTCGGAGGGGAACCCATGGCCGCTACCCTGCAACAGGTCGTCGCCCGCGTGCGCAAGAGTGGGGCGGAGGGCGCCGCGCGCCTCGAGCCCTTCGCCGAGCAACTCTTCCGCAAGGCCGACGACGCCTTCCTCGACGCCTTCGACGCCGACGCCCTGTTCGCCATGGCGAAGGACGGTTTGGCGTTCCTCGACCGCCTCGGCGACGCACCCGACGCGGTGCTCGTCGACGTGGTCAACCCGACCTTCGCCGCCGACGGTTGGGAGTCCGAGCGCACGGTCGTGCGCCTGGCGCTCGCGGACCGTCCCTTCGTGGTCGACTCCGTGCGCACCGAGTTGCGCCGCCAGGGGTTCGCGGTGCACCACGTCCTGCATCCGGTCTTCGCGGTCGTGCGCGACGACGACGGGCGCATCGTCGAGGTCCGGGACCGCCGGGCCGCGCCCTCGGGCGACGCGCGCGCCGAGGCGTTCGAGCTCTGGTTCGTCGACCGCGAGGACGGCCAGGAGCACTTGGAGCGCCTCGCCGCCGCCGTCGAGAAGGTCCTGCGCGACGTGGTGCTCGCCACCGACGACTACGACGCGATGCGCGATCGCGCCCGCGCGGTGGCCGCCGACCTGCGCGCGCTCCGCACGCGCAGCGCCCAAGGGCCGCACCGCGACAAGGCCGAGGTGCTCGAGGAGTACGCGGCCTTCTTGGAGTGGCTCGAGGACGGGCACTTCGTCTTTCTCGGGTACCGCGGCTACGACCTGGTCGAGCACGACGGCGGTCGCGCCCTCGTGGTCGAGGCCGGTTCCGGCCTCGGCGTCCTGCGCAAGGAGGCGACGAGCGCCTACGGTGCGCCGGTGCCCGTGGAAGACCTCCCCGACGGCTTGCGCGACCGCGTGACCGGCGGTCCGGCGCTGGTGGTGACGAAGACGAACGCCGAGGCCACCGTGCACCGGTCGGCGCGGATGGACTACGTGGGCGTCAAGAAGCTCTCGGACGGCTGGCAGGTGCTGGGCGAACGGCGCTTCCTCGGGCTGCTGACCTCGAAGGCCTACGGCGTCCCGGCGGACGAGGTGCCGATCCTGCGCCTCAAGCTGCGCCAGGTGCTCGAGCTCGACGGCGCGATCCCCGAGTCGCACGACTACAAGCAGATCGTCACCGTCTTCAACTCGCTGCCGCGCGCCGACCTCTTCTGGGCCGACGCCGCGACCGTGCACCGCGAGATCCGGACGATCATGGGCCTCGAGCGGGAGCGCGGCGTGCGCGTGCTGGTGCGCCCCGACCCCCTCGGCCGCGGGCTCGCGGTCATGGTCAGCCTGCCGCGCGACCGCTTCGACGGCGAGGTGCGGCAGCGGGTCCAGGCCCACCTGGCGCGCACCTTCGCCGCCCGCCACGTCGACTACCAGCTCGCCATGGGCGAGGACGAGTCGCTCGTGCGGCTCCACTTCTTCTTCGCCACCGAGGTGCGGCTGGCCGACGTCGACCTCAAGGCGCTCGAGCGCGACGTCGCCGAGCTCACGCGCACGTGGGACGACCACCTGCGCTCGCGGCTCGTCGCCGCGCACGGCGAGCGCGACGGCCGGCGCCTCTCCGAGCGCTACGCCACGGCCTTCGGCGCCCGCTACCGCGCGGACACGAGCGCGGCCGCCGCCGTCCGAGACGTCGAGCACCTCGAGACGCTCGCCGAGCGCGGCGTCCACGTCGACGTGGTGCAACCGGTCGACGACCTCCGCGGCGAGGACGTGTCCCTGGTGCGCGTCTACCACGAGAACGGCGGCCTGGCGCTCTCCGACGTGCTGCCGATCCTCGAGAACCTGGGCTTCCGCGTGCTCGAGCAGGTCTCGTACACCGTGCGCCCGGCCGGCGCCAAGCTGGGCCTCGACGTCTTCAAGGTCCAGGACGCTTCGGGGCACGCGATCGACGTGCGGGTGCACGGCGCGCGCCTGATCGAGGCCACCGAGGCGATCCTGCGCGGCGAGGCCGAGCACGACCGCCTGGGTCGACTGGTGCTGTACGGCGGGCTCACGATCCGCCAGGTCGCGCTGCTGCGGGCGTACCAGATGTACTACGCGCAGCTCAACGCGGTCGTCAGCCGGCGCTTCGTCAACGACGCGCTGCTGGCCCACCCCGCGGTGGCGCGCGCGCTGTTCGCGCGCTTCGCGGCGCGCTTCGATCCGAAGCTCACGGGCGACCGGGCCGCCGCGGAGGCCGCGGCCGACGAGGCCTTCGTCGACTCGCTCGGCGAGGTCACCTCGCTCCCCGAGGACCAGGCGCTGCGCGGGCTCGCCGACCTGATCCGCGCCTCGGTCCGCTGCGACTACTACCAGGGGTACCCCTGGATCGCCTTCAAGCTCGACTCGGCGCAGGTGGGCACGATGCCCGACCCGCGCCCGATGTTCGAGATCGCCGTCGCCGGTCGGAACGTCGAGGGCACGCACCTGCGCGGCGGCCGGGTCGCCCGCGGCGGGCTGCGCTGGTCGGATCGCCCCGACGACTTCCGCACCGAGGTGCTGGGCCTGATGAAGACCCAGATGACCAAGAACGCGGTGATCGTGCCGGTCGGCAGCAAGGGCGGCTTCGTGCTCAAGGGCGCCCCGAGCGACCGCGAGGCGCTGCGCGACTTCGTGAAGGAGCAGTACCGCACCTTCATCCGCGCGCTCCTCGGCTTGACCGACAACGTGGTCGGCGACGCCGTCGAGCACCCGGCGGGCCTGGTCGTCCACGACGACCCCGATCCGTACCTGGTCGTCGCGGCGGACAAGGGCACCGCCACCTTCTCGGACGTGGCCAACGGCGTCGCGGCCGACGTGGGCTTCTGGTTGGGCGACGCCTTCGCCTCGGGCGGCTCGGCCGGCTACGACCACAAGCGCGAGGGCATCACCGCCCGCGGCACGTGGGCGGCGGTGCACCGCCATTTCCGCGAGCTGGGGCTGGATCCGCGCGCCGACGTGTTCACCGCCGTCG
>JAABSI010000062.1 GCA_011390455.1 Trueperaceae bacterium | reverse complement strand
GCGTCGTGAGCCCGCGCCGCGAAGCCTCGGCGCGGACGGCGGGGCTGACCCCGTGGGCGCTGAACACGACGGTATCGGACAGCGTCCGCCCGGCGGCGGCCGCGGCTGCGCGGACCGCCTCGAGGTCGGCGAGGTCTTCGACGAAGTGGACGCCCGCCTCGTCCTCGAGCCGTTCGACCACCGTCGTGTTGTGCACGATCGCGTGGTAGACGGCGAGGTCGCCTTCACCGCGCTGGGCGTTCTCGGCCGCGGCCTCACGGACGGCGTCGATCGCCATGACGACGCCGGCGCAGAAGCCTCGGGGCTTGGCGAGATGCAGGACCTGGACCATGGAGCGCATGGTACCCGGCGCGTTGACACCCGTTGATCGCCGCAGGTACACTTCCGTCCGGTCTTGGGCGATTAGCTCAGTCGGTTAGAGCGCGTCGCTGATAACGACGAGGTCGGTGGTTCGAATCCACCATCGCCCACCACCCCGGGTCCCCCACCCGGGGCCCCACCTCGGGATTCACCCCCCGAGGCCGCCGCGGGTCCCCCCACCCGCGGCACCCCGAGCGCCCCCCGACCCCCCGTCGGGGGGCGCCCCCTTTGATGGCCCTAGGTGTCGGTGGCTCTGGGTGGGTCGTCGCGATCGGCCCAGACGCGGGCCGCGCGCCCCGGACGTGCGGGGCGCGCGGCCTCGTGCGCTGCGGTGGACGCTCCTCGGTCAGGGGGCGCCGGCGAACACCGCTCGACGCGCGCCGAGCTCGAGCGGCAGGCGGAACGTCGCGGCCCCGCGCTGCACGGTGAGCTCGACGACCTGACCGATCGCCTTGCCCCGGACCTCGGCGAGCAAGGACGCGAACGTGGGCGTCGGACGGCCGTCGATCGCGACGATCACGTCGGCCTCCCGCTGCGTGCCGATCCGGCGCCCCGCGTCGTCGAGCACGGGCACCTCGACGTAGGAGCGCAGGCCGGCTCGCTCTCCGGGCCCCCCGGGCGTCACCGCCTCCACGATCGGGCCCGGCCGCCGGCCGAGGTCGTCCGGACCGCTGCTCGGGTCGTAGTCGAACCCGGGGCGCCAGCTGAACCCGATCACGGGGACGTCGCGCGCCGCACCGCCGGCGACCGCCGCGACGAGCTCGGAGTCCGTCGCGACCGGCACCGCGTACGCCGCGAACTCGCGCGGCAACGGCAAGCCCATCAGGAACGGTGGCACGTAGGTGTCCGAGCTCATGCCGCTCGGGTTGAAGCTGATGTACGAGACCACCCCGACCGCTTCGCCGCGCTCGGTGACGACCGGACCGCCGGAATCGCCCGGCGCGAGCGCGTTCGTGAGCTCGATCGTGCCGTCCGCGAAGTCCGCGCGTCCGGCCCGAACCCCCAACCGCGTCACCCGCCCGGCGCGCGCCTCGAGGAAGTCGCCGCGCGAGTTGCCGATGGCGACGACCGACGTCCCGGGCGCGGGCGCCCGGGTGGCGAGGGGGATGAACGGCACCGCCCCGTCGACGTCCGCCTGGAGCACGGCGAGGTCCATGTAGGCGTCGAACCCGACGAGCTCGAGCTCGAACTCGCGCCGATCGGGATCGATGCCCACGTAGCGAACCGGGCACGGCGCCCCGGACGCTGAGGCGTCGACCACGTGGTACGCGGTCAGGATGGCGCCGTCGGCCGAGAAGAAGAAGCCGGTGCCGACGCCCAGCACCTGCCGCCCCCCGAAGGGCGTCGCGCAGCGCGCCTCGAGCCGCAGCGTCGCCGGTCGCGCCAGGTCGTACGCCTCGAGCAGGTCGCCGCTGGGCGCGACGACCTCGGGCGGCCGCGCTTGCGCGAACTGCAGCTGGAGGTCGGAATGCAGCTCGGGCTGCGGCCGCTGCACCCACGGGCTCGCCACCCACACGAGCACGGCCAGGAGCACGAACGTGAACGCGCGCACCCGCGGTCGCCGGGCCCGCGTCGCGAACGCTTGGGCTGCACCTTCTTCGCGCCATGGATCGGTCATGGCGCACGATAAACGGCGGCGGCGGGCGGAACCGCGATCCCCGACACCGCGATCCCCGGCGCCGCGATCCCGGACGCCCCGCGCTCGGCCCCGGAGGCCGCCGGCCACCGGCCGCCGGCGGCTGGTATCGTCCGGCCATGACGCACCCCGAACCCGCCGAACGCGTCGCCCAGGCGCTCCTCGAGCACGACGGACCGATCGTCGTCGTCGCCCACGTCGACCCGGACGGCGACGCGCTCGGGAGCGTGCTCACGCTGACCCGGGCGCTGAGGCGGCTCGGCCGCGACGCTCGTGCGGTGATGCCCGAACTGCCACGCTTCCTGCGCTTCCTGGCCGAGGAGGGCGAGGTCGAGGCGCCGGCCGCCGAGCTCGCGCCGGGCACCCTGCTCGCCGTGCTGGACACCGACCTGCGGCGCGTCGCCGGCGCCCCGCACGAGGCGGCGGCGCGCGTGGTCAACGTCGACCACCACGGGACCAACCCCGGTGGGGCCGACGTGCTCTGGGTCGATCCGGCCTACGCCTCGGCCACGATGATGGTCGCGGAGGTCGTCGACGCGCTCGGCGTTCCGTGGGACGCGCACCTCGCGACCCCCTGCCTCGCGGGTCTGATGACCGACACGGGCCACTTCCGCTTCGGCAACACCGACCGCCGCGCGCTCGAGCGCGCGGGCCGGCTGATCGACGCCGGCGTCGCCTACGCCGAGCTCTCCGATCGCCTGCAGTGGCGCCACCCGGCGTACTACGGGTTGCTCGCGCGCGTCATGAGCACCGTTCGCTACCGCCTGGACGGGCGCGCGGTGCTGATCGACCTGACCCTCGCGATGCGCACGGACGCCGCCGCGGAGGGCGACGACGCGGACGACTTCGTCCAGCAGGTGCGCTACGCCGAGGGCACGATCGTCGCGGCCATCCTCAAGGAGCGCCCCGAGGGGGTGAAGGTGAGCGTCCGCTCACGCGCGGGCGCGTCGGCCCAGCGCATCTGCGTGGCCTTGGGGGGCGGCGGCCACGTGGCGGCCGCGGGCGCGACCCTGACCGGCCTCGACCTGGCGGCCGCCGAGGAGCGGCTCCTCGCGGCCATCGCCGCGGAACTCGAGCGGGTCGCCGCCGGCTGACGGCCCGACCCCACCGGCGACCGGGGTCCGGGCCGCCGCCGCCCCGGCACGCGCCCGGGCGGCGCGCTCGGGCTGCGGCCACCGCGCTACGATGCGCCTCGTGCTGCGCACGATCGAGCTCCGGGACTTCGCGATCGCCGACGACGTGGTCGTCGAGCTCGGCCCCGGGCTGAACGTCCTCACCGGCGAGACCGGCGCCGGCAAATCGCTGGTCGTCGACGCCCTCGCGCTCCTCGCGGGCGGTCGTGCGGATGCCGGCATGGTGCGCGCCGGGCGGCCGCACGCGCTCGTCCAAGCGACGTGGCGCGAAGGGGACGACGAGCGGGCCTTCGCCCGCCGGGTGGCGCACGAGGAACGCAACGTCGCCCGCATCGACGGTGAGGTCGTCGCGGTCGCCGAACTCCGCCAGGCGCTCGCCCCACGCATCGGCATCTTCGGGCAACACGCCTTCCGCACCCTGCTCGAGGGCGGGGAGCAGCGCGCCCTGCTCGACCGCCGGCTCGCGTCCGACGCCCACGCGGCGCTCGAGCGCTACCGGGCCGCATGGTCCGAGCGCGAGGGGGCACGCGCGGCGCTGTCCGCGTCGCAGAACGCCGCGCGCGACCGCGAGCGGCGCCTCGACCTGCTGCGGTACCAGATCGACGAGATCGAGGCGGCGCGCCTGGTGCCCGGCGAAGACGAGGCGCTCGATGCGCGCTTGCGCGCCGCGCGGCACGTCGAGAAGGTGCGCGAGGGGCTCGTGGCCGCCCTCGGCGCGCTCGCGGCGGACGACGTCGGTGCGGCCGACCGGCTCGCCGAGGGCCTGCGCGCCCTCTCGGGCGCGGCGCGCTACGACGTCGAGCTCGACGGGCTCGCGAACGACCTCGGCGCCGCCCAGGTCGCGGTGCAGGCGGTCGCCGGCGAGGTCGAGGCGGCCCTCGAGGGGCTCGATGCCGACCCCGTCGAACTCGAGCGCCTCGAAGCGCGCCGGCACGTGCTCGACGGCCTGTGCCGCAAGTACGGCGCGGACGTCGCGGCGGTGCTCGCCTTCCACGCCGAGCGCGTCGCCGAGCACGCCGCGCTGGAGCGTGCCGACGCCGACGACGCCGCGCTCGAGGCGCGCATCGCGGAGCTCGACGCCGCGCTCGCCCACGACGCGCGCCTCGTCGGCGAGGGCCGCCACGCCGCGGCGCAGCGCCTGGAGCCACGCGCCACCGACGTCTTGCGCACGTTGGCGCTCCCGCACGCGCGCTTCGAGGTCGAGCTGGCGCCCCGCGACGCGCTGGGGCCGTACGGCGCGGAGCGGGTGCGCTTCCGGTTCGGTGCGAACCGCGGCGAGCCGACCGCCCCGCTCGCCGACGTCGCGTCGGGCGGCGAGCTGTCGCGGGTGATGCTCGCGCTCCATGCCGCGGCCGGGAGCTCGGTGCCGACGCTCGTCTTCGACGAGGTGGACGCGGGCCTCGGCGGACGCACCGGACGCGCGGTAGGGCGCGTGCTGGCCGGGCTCGCCGCGGGCCGCCAGGTGGTCGTCGTCACGCACTTGGCCCAGGTCGCCGCCTTCGCCGATCGCCACCTGCGGGTGGACAAGGTCGAACGCGACGGACGTACGGTCACCCGGGTGGACGCGCTCGCGGGCGCCGAGCGGGTCCGCGAGCTCGCGCGCATGCTCGCGGGCGACGACGGTGCGGCCGCGCTCGAGCACGCCCGGGCGCTGCTCGCCGATCCCGGCGCCGACGCCAGCTGACGCGCCGGCGCGGTCGCCGCTCCCCTACAGCTCGGCGAAGGCCGCGAGCAGCGCGTCGACGTCGCTCGCGTCGGTGTAGTGGACCGCGCTGGCACGCACCGAACCGCCGCGCGCCTCGAGGCCCAGTTCCCGGTACATCAGGTCGTAGGCGTACGAGTGGCCGGCGGCGACGGCGACCCCGGCGTCGGCGAGCGCGCGGGCGACGTCCGCCGGCTCGCGCTGCGGGTGGTTGAAGGCCACGGTCGCCGTCCGCCCCTCCACCCCCGGCAGCCCGTAGCGATCGGCGCCCAAGCGATCCAAGCCGCGCAGGAGGCGATCGGTCAGCGCCGCCTCGTGGCGCGCGACGGCCGCGTACACCGAGCTCCAGCGCGCGCGCTCGGCGCCGGCCGGGACGTCGAGCGCGTCGGCCACGTCGCCGAGGTGGTCGAGCGCCGCCCCCCAACCGAGGATCGCCTCGTGCGACTGCGTGCCCGGCTCCCAGGCGATCGGGTCGAGCGGGTCGTGGAAGGCCATGCGCGGTGGCGCCAGCCGTGCGCGCAGCGCCGGCCCCAGGTACAGCACGCCCAGGTGGGGGGCGAAGGTCTTGTACGGGCTGAACACGGCCCCGTCGAGCCCCCATGCGTCGACGTCGGGGAGCGCGTGCGGCGCCAGGTGGACCAGGTCCGCGAAGGACCAGGCCCCAGCTTCGCGCACGACGTCGACCACGTCGCGCACGGGCACCAGCGTCCCGAGGGCGTTCGAGGCCGCCGTGAAGGCCACGAGCCGGGTGCGCGGCCCGAGCAGCGCGCGCAGGTCGTCGAGGTCGAGCACCCCGAAGGGCGGCCGCGGCCGCCACGTCCGGACGGCGACGCCGCGCGCCGCGAGCTGTCGCCAGGGGTCGACGTTCGCGTGGTGGTCGAGGGACGTGACGACCACCTCGTCGCCGACCGCCAGCGCGTCGCCCACCGATCGCGCGAGGAGCGTCACGAGCGTCGTGGCGTTGGGGCCGAAGGCCACCTGCTCGGGGGACGACGCCCCGAGGAAGGCGGCGGTGCGGGCGCGGACCGCCTCCTTGCGGGCGGTCACCCGGCGGCTCGGCGCGTAGGCGCCGCCCTTGTTCACCTGGAGCGAGACGAGCGTTTCGGCGACCGCCTCGACGACGCGATCGGGGACTTGCGCCCCCGCGGCGTTGTCGAGGTACACGAGCTCGGCACGACGCAACGCCGGGAAGCGGGCACGGATCGACGCGACCGGGAACGGACCCATGCCCGAGCGTACCGTGCGCCCGGGAGCGTTAGGCTGGGGTCATGTACGACGCGGAAGGCTTCGACGACGGTCCCCCCTGCCCGGAATGCGGCTTCGAGCCGAGCCGGCGCTACGCCTACGCGGAGGGGTTCGAGGAACACGAGTGCCCCAGGTGCGGCTGGCGCAGCGACGAGCAGGCGCTGGCCGACCTGCGCCGCGCCGCCGGCGACCTGCTGGAGGGCGACGGCGCGCCGAGCGCACCGCCGCTCGGGCGACCGTTGCGCGCCTGACCTCGATCCACCCCCGCGCATCCGGCGGCGCGGGCGGTTCCCCACGGCCGCGTGCGGCCGAAGCCGGAAGGAGGAGCGTGCGCATGGAGGTACGAGTCGTGTTGAGCTCGGATGAGATCGTCCGCGGCCTCAAGCACTACCGCCGGATCGCCAAACAGGACGTGCTGCGCGCGTCCGAGACGCCCGACCCCGACGCGTCGCGGCGCCATGCCGAGGCGCGCCGGGTGGTGTACGCCGACCTCGCCGAGGTCGCCGAACGCGACGGCCCGCAGGCGGTCGTGCGCAGCGCGCTGGTTCGGTACGAGCAGCTGCCTTTCGTCACCGGCAGCACCGATCCGGAGCACGTCGAGATCCGAGCGCACGAGAACGCGCTCGAGAACTTCTTCTTGATGATCGGCCTCGAACCCAAGGTGCGGCGCGAGGCGCGGAGCAAGCGCCCGCCGCTCGGGACCGCTTCGAACGGCACCGCGACGAACGACGCGGCTGCGACCCAAGGCGCCACGCACCACGACACCGCGTCCGCTCCGGAACCAGGCGCCGACGCTTCGTGACGCTCGCCGATTTGGAGCGCCAGGCGGCCCACAAGCCGCCGGTGTTGGCCGAGCTTTCGGACCATCTGGTGTTCGGCGAGGGCGCTCCGGACGCCGATCTGATGATCGTGGGCGAGGCGCCCGGTGAGGACGAGGACCTGAGCGGGCGCCCCTTCGTCGGTCGGGCCGGTCAGTTGCTCGACAAGGTGCTCGCCTCGGTCGAGATCGAGCGCGACGACGTCTACGTCACGAACCTGGTCAAGCACCGCCCGCCCGCGAACCGCAACCCGCGTCCGGAGGAGATCGCCGCCAGCACGCCGCTCCTCCTCGAACAGATCAAGCTGGTGCGGCCGCAGGTCATCGTGCCGCTCGGGAACGTGCCCACGCAGTGGTTCCTCGACACCAAGGAGGGGATCACCAAGCTGCGCGGACGGTGGGCCGACTGGCACGGCGTCCGGGTGCTCCCGATGTACCATCCGGCGTACCTGCTCCGGAACCCGACCCGCGAGGCGGGCGGCCCGAAGTGGTTGACCTGGCAGGACATGCGCATGCTCAAGGCGGTGCTCGACGAGCTCGGCCCCAAGCAGGGGGCCTTCGTCGTCGACACCGCGGCCCCGACCCCGCTCTTCTGAGCGCCGCGCCCCCTGCCGCCCGCCCCCGGAGGACCCCCGTGCCCGACCCACGCTTCATCGGCCTCGTCCATTCGCTGCGCAGCTCCGCCGAGGCGGCGCTGGGCGACCTGGCCTCGCCGATGGTCACGCGCCTCGCGCGCGACGGAGCGCTGGCGCGCACCACCGCCACGCGCAGCCTCGCCCTGCTCGACCTGCTCTTCGAGAAGACCCGCGGCAACCTCGACGCCACCGAGCGCGAAGCGCTCGTGCGCGCCCGCGAGACGGTGCGCACGGCGCTCGCCGAGACCGAGACGGCCGACGCCGACGCTCCGACCGCCGACGAGGCCGCCTCGGACCGCTCCCGTCCGGTGAACTGAGTGCGCGCGCTCGTGCAGCGCGTGGCCCGCGCCGAGGTGCGCCTCGCCGACGAGGCCGACGTGGTCGGAGCGATCGGTCGCGGCTTGCTCGTGCTCCTCGGGGTCGCGCCCACCGACGGCCCCGACGAGGTGGCCTGGGTGGCGGACAAGGTCGCCCACCTGCGCGTGTTCGAGGACGACGACGGGAAGATGAACCGGGCGCTGGCCGACGTGGCCGGCGGGGTCCTCGTGGTCTCGCAGTTCACGCTCTACGGCGACCTCCGCAGCGGCCGCCGACCGGGCTTCGCGGCGGCGGCGCGGCCGGACGTCGCGGAGCCGCGCTACCTGGAGGTCGTCGAGCGGCTCCGTGGCCACGGCTTCGACGTGGCCACGGGGGCGTTCGGACGCGCCATGCACGTCGAGTCCGTCAACGACGGACCCGTGACCCTCTGGCTCGACACCGAGGCGCGCTGAGCGAGCTCAGGCGCCGGCGCGGGCGGCGGCCGGCAGCGCCGCGGCCCCTTCGAAGGCGTTCACCTCGTCGATGAAGCGTCGGAAGAGGTAGCTCGCATCGTGCGGCCCCGGGCTCGCTTCGGGGTGGTACTGCACGCTGAAGACCGGGTAGCGCTGGTGCGCCATGCCCTCGAGCGTGCCATCGTTCAGGTTCACGTGCGTGGCCACGAACTGGCGACCCGGGATCGAATCGATGTCCACGGCGTAGTTGTGGTTCTGGCTCGTGATCTCGACCTCGCCGGTGATGACGTTCTTGACGGGCGTGTTCGCGCCGTGGTGGCCGTGGGTGAGCTTGTACGTGCGGCCGCCGACGGCCAGCCCGAGGAGCTGGTGGCCCATGCAGATGCCGTACGTCGGCAGCAGTCCGAGCAGCTGCCAGACCGTGTCGTGGGCGTACTTGGGGCCGTCGGGGTCGCCGGGACCGTTCGAGAGCACCAGGCCGTAGGGGTCGAGCGCCATGATCTGCGCCGGCGTCGTCTGCGCGGGCACGACGATCACCTCGGCCCCCGCCTGCTCGAGCTTGTACACGATCGAGTGCTTGATGCCGAAGTCGACGACCACCACCCGCGGGTTCTCGCGGAACGTCGGCCGGGCGTACGGCAGCGGGGTGGTGACCTCGGGGGTCATGTCGCGGCCGTCGATGTCGGCGTGCGCGCGCGCCTCGGCGACCAGTTCGGCCTCGAGCGCGTCGTCGGCGGCGCCGTGGTGGATGACGCCCTTGACGACCCCACCAGTGCGGAGCCGGCGGGTGAGGGCGCGGGTGTCGATGCCTTCGATGCCCACGATGCCGTGCTGGGTCATGAACGAACGCAGGTCCTGGTTGGCGCGGTGGTTCGAAGCGGCGCGGGCGAACTCGCGCACGATGAAGCCGCGCGCGTACGGCTTGTTCGACTCCATGTCGTAGACCGACACCCCGTAGTTGCCGATGTGGGGGTAGGTCATGGTCACGATCTGCCCGTGGTACGAGGGGTCCGTCAGGATCTCCTGGTATCCGGTCATCGAGGTGTTGAAGACGATCTCGCCCACGGTGCGGCCGGGGTGGCCGAACGCGTAGCCGTAGTAGACGGTGCCGTCCTCCAGAGCGAGCACGGCGGGCGGTTTGCGGAGCAAGGCCAAGGCACGTCCCTCCGGCCGACGAGCGTAGCATGCGCCCCCGAGCCCGGCGCGCCGCGCGGGAACGACCGGACGTGCGCCCCGCTGCTACCCTGCGGGTCAGGGAGGCACGCATGACGACCCCCGAACCCGAAACCTCGGCCCGATCGGGCCTCTACCTGGTGATGTTCAGCGTCCACGGGCTGATCCGCGGCCACGACCTGGAGCTCGGCCGCGACGCCGACACCGGCGGCCAGACGAAGTACGTCGTCGAGCTGGCGCGCGCCCTCGCGCAGCGCCCCGAGATCGACGCGGTCGACCTCGTGACCCGGCGCATCGAGGACCCGAACGTGTCCGACGATTACGCCGAGGAGCTCGAGGACCTCGGCGACGGCGCGCGGATCGTGCGGCTCCGCTTCGGCGGTGGCCGGTACCGCCAGAAGGAGACGCTCTGGCCCTACCTCGACGAGCTGGTCGCGGAATCGCTGCGCTTCTTCCGGGCGCAGGGCCGCCTCCCCGACCTGATCCACGGCCATTACGCCGACGCCGGGGACGTGGCGCGCGAGCTCGCCGCCCGGCTCGGCACCCCGCTGATCGTGACCGGCCACAGCCTGGGCCGCAACAAGCGTCGGGTGCTCGAGCGCGCCGGCGTCGAAGCGGTGGCGATGGAGCAGCGCTACCGGCTCGGGCACCGCATCGAGGTCGAGGAACGCCTGCTCCGCGATGCCGATCTGGTCATCGCGAGCACGCGCCACGAGGTCGAACACGGCTACGAGCTCTACGACGCCTCGAAGGACGCTACCTTCGAGGTCCTCGCGCCCGGCATCGACGTCGACCGCTTCTACCCCTACTACCACGACCTCGACGAGGGCTTCGACCCGGGCGAAGCGGTGCGGCGCGCGCGGGTCCGGATGCGGCGCGAGATCGCGCGCTTCCTCAACCGGCCCGAGAAGCCGCTCATCCTGGCCGTCAGCCGCCCCGACAAACGCAAGAACATCGAAGGGCTCGTCACCGCGTACGGCGAGGACCCCGAACTGCAGCAGATCGCGAACCTGGCGATCTTCGCCGGCGTCCGCAAGGACATCCGGGAGATGAGCGACAACGAGCGCGAGGTGCTGACCGAACTGCTGCTGCTGATGGACCGCTACGACCTCTACGGCAAGATGGCGCTGCCGAAGCGGCACGAGCCCGACGTCGACATCCCCGTCCTGTACCGCATCGCGGCCGCCAGCGGCGGCGTCTTCATCAACCCGGCGCTGGTGGAGAACTTCGGCATCACGCTGATCGAAGCCGCGTCGTCCGGCCTGCCCATCGTCTCCACCGACCACGGCGGCCCCAAGGACATCGTGGCCGCGACCGACGCCGGCCTCCTCGTCGACGCGCGCGACACCGAGCAGATCCAGACCGCGCTCCGCACCCTGCTCGTCGACCGCGAGGCCTGGGAACGCCATTCGGCCGCCGGCGTCGAGGGCGTGCGCCGCACGTTCTCGTGGAGCGCCCACGCGGAGCGCTACCTGGCGACCATCGAACCCTTCCTGGACGCCACCCCTCCGGCGCCGTGGCGTGGCGACGTCGCCGCGCGCTTGCGGCCCGATCGCTCGTGGCTGATCAGCGACGTCGACCACACGCTCGTGGACGACGAGGTCGAGGTCGACCCGGAAGCGCTCGAGGCGCTCGCCCGCGACCTGAGCACCCACGGCGCGGTCTTCGGCCTCGCGACGGGGCGCTCGCTGGCGCTGCTCGATCGGGCGCTGAGCGACCACGCGCTGCCGCCCCCCGACTTCGCGATCACCGACGTCGGCACCGCGATCCACTACGCGCGCCACGACGGCGACGGCGACGGACCCAGGTGGATCCCGGAGCGCGGTTGGGCCGCCCACATCCGCAGCGGCTGGGACGCCGACGCGGTCGCCGAAGCGCTCGCCCGCGTCCGCGGCCTCGAACCGCAACCGGACGAGGCGCGCACCGACGTCAAGCTCAGCTACTTCGCGGACGACGCTCTGTCGATGGCCGACCACGTGCGGGCGACCTTGCGGGAGGCCGGCATCAAGGCGACCGTCGTCGGTTCGCGCGGCCACCTCCTCGACGTCCTGCCGCCCAAGGCGTCCAAGGGCCGGGCGATCAAGTGGCTGACGCGGCTGTGGGGCGCGCCCGCCGAGCGGGTGGCGGTCGCCGGCGACTCCGGCAACGACCTGGAGATGCTCACCGGACCCTTCCGCGCGATCGTCGTCGGCAACCACGCGCCCGAGCTCGACACGCTGCGCGGCCGGCGCGGCGTGCATTTCTCGGAGGAGACGTACGCGGCGGGGGTGCGCGAGGGGTTGCGCGCCTGGGGGCTGCTGGACGGGTGACGCCGCCCGAGGGCGGCGTTCAGCCGGTCGTCGCGGCGTCGAAGGTGCGGCCGTGCGCGACCGTGTGCGGCGGGACGACGGCGCCCTCGAGCACGTCGCACGCGCTGAGGTGCGCGTACGCGCCGATGCGCGCCCCTTCGCCGACGCGGGTGCCGGCCGCGAGCACGACGCCCGGCTCCAAGGTCACGTCGATCGACAGCGCCACGTCGGCGTCGAGGAACACGCTCCCGGGGTCGACCATCGTCACGCCCGCGGTCAGCCAGCGGCGCCGCACGCGGTCGCGCAACAGCCGGTCGGCCTGCGCGAGCTGCATCCGGTCGTTGACGCCGACCAGGCGGCGGGTCTCGTCGTCGGCGCGCACCGCGCGGACGCGGCGGCCGTCCTGCAGGTACGCGACCACCAGGTCGGTCAGGTAGACCTCGCCGGCGGCGTTGGCGTCGCCGAGCGTCGGCAACAGGTCCCAGAGGCCCGCATCGAAAGCGTAGGTGCCCGGGTTGATCTCGCTCAGGGCCCGGATGGCCTCGTCGGCGTCGCGCTCCTCGACGATCGCGCGCACGCTCCCGTCGCGGCCGCGCACGACGCGGCCCAGGCCGCTCGGGTCGTCCGCGTCGACGGTCAGGAGCGTCATCCCCTCGCCGCCGGCGGCCAGGTGCGCCTCGAGCAGGCGGGCGAGCGACGCCCCCTCGACCAGCGGCCCATCGCCGTTGAGCACCACGAACGGCCCGGGGTGCCCGGCGAGCGCCTCGGCGCACGCCGCGACGGCATCGCCGGTGCCGCGCTGCCGCTCCTGCAACACGAAGCCGACGCCGGCATCGGCGAAGCGCGCCCGGACCGCCTCGGCCCCATGGCCGACGACGACGAGCAACGGGTCCGGGTCGAGCGCGCGCGCGGCCTCGAGGACGTGGGCGAGCAGGGGCGCGCCGGCGGCCTCGTGCAGCACCTTGGGCAGCCGCGAGCGCATCCGCGTCCCTTGGCCCGCGGCCAGGACGACGACGGCGGGGCGCGGAAGGTCGTCCGTCACGCCTTCGCCCCGCGGATCCAGAGCAGGTACGCCGCGACGAGCACGATCGGGATGCTCACGAGCTGGGTCAGCGTGAACAGGCCGACGCCGCCGACCGGGTCGAGGTAGGCCTGCCACACCAGCGGGTTGTCGCGGAAGGGCTCCTCGATCACGGCGCGCAGGACGGAGTACCACAGCACCATGTGCAAGAAGACCGCCCCCGGCGTCCGGGTGCGCGCCAGCGCCCAGGCGATCACCCCGATCAGCAGCACCCCGACGAGCATCCCGTAGATCGGGGTCAGGTGCACCACGCAGGGCTCGCCGACCGGGACGGTGCCGCACACCGGCGGGGCGTACTGCCAGAGCGGGTCGCCGAACACGAGGCGGCCGAAGGCGCCGAAGGTGGGGGTGCCGGGGTCGGGCCAGGTGAAGCCGATGGGCCACGACGTGAGCCGCCCCCCGGTGTCGGTCCCGTTCATCAGGTTGCCGATGCGCCCCCCGATGATGCCGAAGGCGGCGATCGGCGAGAGCACGTCGAGGTAGCGCCAGACGTCGTACCCCTTGCGACGGGCCTGCCACGCGAGGACCGCCACGATGCCGGCGATGCCGCCGTGGATGCTGATCCCGCCCTCCCACACCGCGAAGGCGCGGAGCGGATCGCCCCCGGGCCCGAAGTACGCGCTCGGGCTGGTGACGACGTAGACGAGGCGCGCGCCCAGGATGCCGGCGCCGACCATCCAGGGCGCCATGTCGAGGAGCCAGTCGCCGTCGAGGCCGCGCGCCGCGGCCGCGCGCAGCGTCCAGGCCGCGCCGGCGACCACGCCGAGGGCGATGAGCACGCCGTACCAACGCAGCGCGAGCGGGCCGATCGTCACGAGGATGGGGTCCATGGGCTCTCCCTGTCTGGATGCGAGCGACCGCCGAGCGGCCGAACGCGCACCGCGGATGCTACCAGGCGCCGCCGACCGCGGTGGGACGCGCCCGGGCCGGGCCGCCCAGCGGGCTCAAGCCGCGATCAGGCGCCCGATCACGACCACGGCGATCACCACGACGAGCACGAGCTTGCCCCCGACCCCGGCGAGGGTCCCGAGCAGCGCCCCGACGCCGGCGCGCCACGCGTCGGCCGGGGTGCGGCCGGCGAGCAACTCGCCGAGCATCGCGCCGAGCAGCGCGCCGATCAGGAACCCCCAGGGTGGCAGCACGATCAACCCGACGAACGACCCGATGATGCCGCCCCACAAGCCCGCGCGTCCGGCACCGAAGCGCTTCGCCCCGATCCAGTTGCCGAGCAGCTCGAACCCCTGCGCGATCGCGGTGAGCACCGCCACCCACAGGATCGTCGGCACGTCGATGAGCTCGAACCCGGTCATCCAGCCCGCGAGGATCACGGCCACGAGCGCGACCGGGATGCCCGGCAGCATTGGCAGGATCACGCCGGCGCCCGCCACCGCGAGGCCGACGAGCACCACCAACCACGCGCCGACGGTGGCGACCATGCTCAGATCGGGTCGCGGCCGGATGGGCGGCCGCGGACCGCGTCGGACGCCGCCGCGAGCACCGGCGCAACCGCGGCGAGCGCCGCACGCGCGGCATCCGGCGCGGCCGGCAGGTTGACGACCAGGGTGCCGCGGCGCACGCCCGCCACCCCGCGCCCGAGCCACGCCCGGGCATCGTCGCGCGCCGCCGCGCCGCGCATCGCCTCGGCGATCCCGGGGATCTCGCGTTCGACGACCTCGAGCGTCGCCTCGGGCGCGCGGTCGCGCGGCGCGAGGCCGATCCCGCCCGTGGTGAGGACCAGGTCGACGGCGTCGTCCTCGGTGAGCAGACGCAGTTTGGCGCGGATCAGCGCCTGTTCGTCCGGCACCACCTGGTAGTCGACCTCGACGAACGGTCCGGCGGCGAGGACCTCGCGGATCGCCTGGACCGCCCGGTCCTCGTGCTGGCCCGCGGTGGCTCGGTCGGCGACGCTCAAGAGCGCGGTTCGGATCATGCGGCCATCGTAGCGCGGGCGCGTTGCGCGCGTCGTGGCGAGCAGGTAGCCTGAGCAGGTTTCGCAGCCCGGCCCCGCGGCGCCGGGCGCATCGCGACGCATGCCCCGCAGCGGCATGCGCTACGCGCCGACCCCCCAGGAGGTCCCCCCGTGAAGATCCACGAGTACCAGGCGAAGGCGCTGCTCGCTGCGCGCGGCATCGCCATCCCGCAAGGGCGCGTCGCCAGCAGCGTCGACGAGGCCGTCGCCGCGGTGCGCCCGCTGGTCGAAGCGACCGGCGTGCCGGTCGTCGTCGTGAAGTCGCAGATCCACGCCGGCGGTCGCGGCAAGGGACGCTTCCAGGAGCATCCGGACCTCGGCGGCGTCGCCGTCGTCTTGGACGGTCGCGATGGCGACCTCGCGGCAGCCGAGGCGAAGGTGCGCGCGCTCGCCGAACGGATGCTCGGGAGCACCCTCGTCACCGTCCAGACCGGCCCCGAAGGGAAGCGCGTCCAGCGTCTGTA
Organism: Trueperaceae bacterium; assembly: GCA_011390455.1. Next base: position 2,090 of record JAABSI010000062.1, on the reverse strand, counting down.
CGTGGAGCAGGGCATCGACATCGCGCGGGAGCTGTACGTCTCCGTCGTGCTCGACCGCGCCACCGGGCGCAACGTGGTGATCGCCTCGACCGAGGGCGGCACCGAGATCGAAGAGGTCGCGGAGCACACCCCCGAGAAGATCCTGCGCGAGACCGTCGATCCGGCCATCGGCCTGGCGCCGTTCCAGGCGCGACGGCTCGCCTTCGCGCTCGGGCTGAGCGGCGAGGCCCTCGCGAAGGGCGTCGCCTTCCTGACGGCGCTCGAGCGAGCGGCGGTCGACCTCGACACCGACCTGCTCGAGGTCAACCCGCTCGTGGTCACCGGTGCGGGCGACGTCCTGGCCTTGGACGCCAAGATGTCGATCGACGCCAACGCGCTCTACCGGCACGACGACGTGGTCGCGCTGCGCGACCTCGCCGAGGAGGACCCGGCCGAGGTCGAGGCCTCGAAGTACGGGCTGTCGTTCATCAAGCTCGACGGCACCATCGGCTGCCTGGTGAACGGCGCCGGCCTCGCGATGTCGACGATGGACATCATCCAGCACGAGGGCGGCAGCCCGGCGAACTTCCTGGACGTCGGCGGCAGCGCCACCACCGAGAACGTCACCGCCGCCTTCAAGATCATCACCCGCGACCCCAACGTCAAGGGGATCTTCGTCAACATCTTCGGCGGCATCATGCGCTGCGACACCATCGCCAACGGCGTGGTCCAGGCGGTCAAGGACGTCGGCCTGCAGGTGCCGCTCGTCGTGCGCCTCGAGGGCACGAACGTCGAACTCGGCCGCCGCATCGTCGAGGAGGCCGGCATCCCCGGCCTGCAGTCGGCGATCGACATGCGCGACGGCGCCCGCAAGATCGTGGAGGCCACCCGATGAGCTCGTTCGTCGACCGCACCACCAAGGTGCTCGTTCAAGGCCTGGGCAAGACCGGGCAGTTCCACACCGACAAGGCGATCGCGTACGGCACCCAGATGGTCGGCGCCGTCCACCCGGGCCGCGGCGGCACCACCCACCGCTTCGAGGGCGCGACCGACGCCTCGGGCGTGCCGGGGCGGCCCGACACCTACGCCGTCGACCTCCCGGTCTTCGACACCGTGCGTGAGGCGGTCGCAGCCACCGGCGCCGACGTCAGCGTCGTCTACGTGCCGCCGGCCGGGGCGGCCGACGCGATCATGGAGGCCGCGGACGCCGGTCTGCGCCTGGTCCTGTGCATCACCGAGGGCATCCCGGTGCAGGACATGGTGCGGGTCAAGCGCTACCTCGAGGGCAAGCCGACCCGCCTGGTCGGCCCCAACTGCCCCGGCGTCATCACCCCCCGCGCCTGCAAGATCGGCATCATGCCCGGCTACATCCACGAGGCGGGACGCGTGGCCGTCGTCAGCCGCTCGGGAACGCTCACCTACGAAGCGGTCAAGCAGCTCACCGACGTCGGCCTGGGCGAGACCACGGCGATCGGCATCGGCGGCGACCCGGTCAACGGCACCTCCTTCGTCGACGTCCTGAAGGTCTTCAACGACGATCCGGCGACCGAGGCGGTCATGTTCATCGGCGAGATCGGCGGCAGCGGCGAGGAAGAGGCGGCCGCCTGGATCGCGGCCCACATGACCAAGCCGGTGGCGGGCTTCATCGCCGGCACGACCGCCCCTCCGGGCAAGCGCATGGGGCACGCGGGCGCGATCGTGGCCGGCGGCAAGGGGACCGCGGCCGACAAGATCGCCGCGCTCGAGGCCGCCGGCGTGGTCATGGCGCCCACCCCGACCGACATGGGCGCCGCGGTCCAGGAGGCGATGCGCCGCAAGGGCATCCTCTGACGTCCGCCCCATCGGTGCGGGGGCGCTTCGCGCCCTCCCCCACCGGCGCGCTGCACCTGGGCAACGCGCGCACCGCCCTCCTCGCCTGGGCCTCGGCCCGGGCGCAGGGGGGCGGCTTCGTGCTGCGGGTCGAGGACCTCGATCCGCCGCGCACGGTCGCGGCCGCGGTCCTCGGCAACCTCGACGAGCTGCGCTGGCTGGGCCTCGACTGGGACGAAGGACCCGACGTCGGCGGACCCGTCGGCCCGTACCGCCAGAGCGAGCGCGACGCGCACTACGCG
>JAABSI010000061.1 GCA_011390455.1 Trueperaceae bacterium | reverse complement strand
CGATCGCGCTGGCGGTGCGCGCACGGGCCGACTGCACCGGCAACCGCGTCGGCGCCATCCTCGTGCAGGACAAGTTCATCGTCGCCACCGGGTACAACGGCACGCCCGCGGGCGCGAAGAACTGCAGCGAGGGCGGCTGCGAGCGCTGCGCCCACCCCGAGCGCTTCCCGAGCGGCCAGGGCTACGACCTGTGCATCTGCGTCCATGCCGAGGCCAACGCGCTGCTCATGGCCGCCCGCGTCGGCATCCGGACCCAGGGGAGCACGCTCTACACCACCATGCGACCGTGCTTCCAGTGCTCCGTCAGCCTCCTGCAGGCCGGCGTCCAGCGCGTCGTGTACCTGCACGAGTGGCGGCACCCCGATCCCTCGTACCACGCGAGTTACCTGGCGGTGCAGGCCCGCTTCCGAGGCGGCGTCGAACGCCTGGAGATCGACGATCCCGATGCCGACTGGGCGGTGCGCAACCGGCGCGTGTGAGTGACCCCTTCGCCTCCGCCCGAGCTCAGTGGCGCGGAACCGCGCGCAGGCGGTCGCTGCGCAGACGGTGGCGCGTGTCGAACAGCCGGCGGAACGCCAGCAGCGTGACGCCGCTGCTGCCCAGGGCGGCGGCCGCCGCGATCATGAACGCGATCACGATCTGGTAGCGCACCGCGTCGGCCGGCGCCGCGCCGGCCAGGATCTGGCCGGTCATCATGCCCGGCAGGCTGACGACGCCCATGACCATCATCGAGTTGATCGTCGGGATCATGCCGACCCGCAGGGCGTCGCGCACGAGCTCGTGAGCCGCCTCCCAGCGTGTCGCGCCGAGGCTGAGGTAGGTCTCGATGAGCTCGCGGCGCGCCACGACCCCCTCCGTGAAGCGGTCGAGCGCGAGCGAGATGCCGTTGAGGACGTTGCCGAGCACCATGCCCAAGAGCGGGATCGTGTACTGCGCCTCGAACCAGGGCTCGACCCGCACGATCCCCACGACGGCCACGCCGGTGACGAGGAAGGCCGCGCCGACGACCGACACGAAGGCGTCCCAGTACACGCCGGCGAAGCGACGCCGGGTCCGCTGCACGGCCGAGACCGCGGCCAGCGTCGCCATGACCATGGCGACGCCGAGCACCGGCAGCGGGTCGTTGAGCGCGAACACCCAGTCGAGGACCAGGCCGACCAGCAGCAGCTGCGAGGACATGCGCACGGAGGCGATCACCAGGCTCCGCCCCAGACCCAGCCGCAGCGCCCACGACAGCCCGACGTTGATGAGGACGAGGGAGCCCGCCAGCGCCAGCTGGATGAGGTCGATGCGCAGGTACGCGGCGTCGCTCACGGCGTCCCGCCGAGCTCGAGGCGGCGGCGGCTCACCCGCGACAGCTGCTCGTCGCGGTGGCTGGTCCAGATGACCGCCCGCTCGTCGGACCCCGCGAGCCAATCGGCCACCAGGGACTCGACGTCGCGCGCCGTCGCGTCGTCCAGCGAGGCGGTGGGCTCGTCGAGGAGGAGCACCCGCGGCGGCAGCAGCAGGGTCCGCACGAGCGCCAGGAGCTGCGCCTCGCCGCCGGAAAGCGACGCCGCCCGGGCCTCGAGGAAGCGCTCGTCGCGGCCGACCCGCTCGAGCAGGTCGAGCGCCCGCGACCGCGAGTACGCGGCGTTCCGATGGACCCGCAGGCCGAACGCGAAGCGGAGCCCGTCCTCGACGGAACCCTCGACCGTCACCGGTCGCTGGGCCAGGTAGCGCACCTGCGAGCGGTAGTCCGGCATCGACCAGGCATCCAACGAGCGGCCGTCGAGCGCGACCTCGCCGGCGTCCACCGGGTCGAGGCCCGCCAGCGTCCGCAGCAGCAGCGTCTTGCCGCTGCCCGAGCCACCCGTGATCGCCAGCGTCTCGCCCGGCGCCAACGCCAGTTCCAGGTCGCGCCACAGCCAGCGGTCGTCGACGAGGCGACCGAGGCCGGTGGCGGTGAGCAGGGGTTGCGCCATGGGAGGTCCACCGAGCGAACCGCGGGCGGTGGCGCCCATCGTACGTCGCCGACGTCGGGACGAGGCATGGCGCACCCGCCAGGATTCGAACCTGGGACCGACCGCTTAGAAGGCGGCTGCTCTGTCCACTGAGCTACGGGTGCGAGCGGCCGGTAGGCCCGCCTGGCGGCGGGCCATGAACGACCTGGAGCGGGAGAAGGGATTCGAACCCTCGACATACAGCTTGGAAGGCTGTCGCTCTACCAGCTGAGCTACTCCCGCGCGGCGAGGCCCCGTCCATTCGTACGGCGCGCGGTCGCCGCGTGTCAAGCGTACGCCGCCGCGGGGTGCCTTCCGGCTTCGCACCCCCCCGACTTCAGGAAGCCTTCAGTTCGACCCGCTACGGTCGTTCCATGGAGGTCTCCATGCGTCGCTTCACCCTAGCCATCGCCGCCCTCGCCCTCTCCCTCGTCCTCGCCGCCTGCAGCGAGCCCGTGACGTCCGGCGGGTCGCTGCTGCCCGCCCTGCCCGCGGGTATCGATCCGACGGTTGGCCTTGAGGATGGTGTGGTGTGCGATGTTTCCGGCACCACCTTCGACGACGACGTCACGATCCCGGAGTACGCCGCGTGCACCTTCACCGACGTGACGGTGGAGGGCAATGTGGCCGTCGCGCCGGGCGCCTCGCTCGTGTTCTTCGATGGCTTCATCGACGGCAACGTCTTCGTGTACCGCTCCGCCTCCGTCGACCTCTCGGGCACGGTCGTCGAGGGCAACGTCCAGGGGGAGTACAGCGATGAGGTCGTCGTGGGGGAGGGCGCCGAGGTCGACGGCGACGTCCAGGTCGAGCGCGGCGAGGGCCCAGTGTGGGTTTACGGCACCGTGCGCGGCAACGTCCAGGTCGATGAGACTGTCGGGCCGATCGAGGTCGTCGAAGCCCATGTCGACGGCAACGTGCAGTTGAAGCTCAACGACGAAAACATCGCCGTCAGAGAGAGCTGGGTCGGTGGCGACGTCCAGCTGGACGAGAACCTCGGCGACATCGTCATCTACTTCAACGAGATCGACGGCAACGTCCAGCTCGAGCAGAACTACGGTGCCATCGACGTCAGCAAGAACTGGGTCGGTGGCGACGTCCAGCTGGAGGAGAATCTCGGCGGCTTCGAGGTCACCGGCAACTACATCGACGGCAACCTGCAGTGCTGGAGCAACGCGGCGCCGCTTGCCGGTGACGGCAACGTAGTGGGTGGCGACAAGGAAGGGCAGTGCGCCGCGTTCTGACGCTGCATCCCTGACCGAGTGCGGGGCCCAGCGTTCGACCGCGTGGACCGGTCGTGCGCGGGGCCCCTGGACGCCGAGGCCGTCATCCGGCCGGCGCGAACGGGGCCTCAGCGCCCGACCCGCACGGGCCTGCTGCTGAACGAGGAGCTGCCGTCTCCGCGCTGACCGAATGGGTGGTCGCCCCACGCCCAGGACAAGGAGGCGAGCGGCCCGAGAGTCGAGGCCGCTCGCCGTTTCGATGCCGTGCAAGACGGCGGTGTGGTGGTCGGGGCGGCGTGATTCGAACACGCGACCCCCTGCTCCCAAAGCAGGTGCGCTACCAGGCTGCGCTACGCCCCGCCGTGCGGGAGTATAGCGCGTCGGTCAGGTAGCGGCCGGTGCCTTGCGCGCGACGATCCCCAGGAGGCCGGGCTGCTCGCCGGCCGCGTCGCCGGTCAGCGACGGCAGGAAGGTCGCGGCGACGAAGCCCGCCTCCGCCAGGGCCGCGCGGTACGCCGCCTCGTCGTAGGCCGCGAACGTCTGGGCGTGCCGCGTGACGCGCGCCGTCGCCGCATCCACGACGAGGTGGCGAACGGTGGCGGCCAGGACGCCCTCGTCCCACGAGCTCTCCGTCAGGAGCAGATGCGGTGCGTCGGAGAACAGTCCTGCAGCGGCGGACGACCACCTGGCGGGCTCCTGGCCGATGGCGCGGACGGCCTCCGCCGTGTGCGGCTCGAGAAGCAGGATCCCGCCGTCGGCCAGGGCCGCGTGCACCCGCTGCAGCAGTGCCGCGGCGTCCCCGCGTGGCAGCGTGTTGAGCTCACCGAACAGCATCATCGCCAGGCCGTACCCGTGGCCGAGGTCGGTGCTGCGGACGTCGCCCTCGACGTAGCGCAGTCGGTCGCCCGCGGTCGCCGCGCGAGCGCGCGGGAACGCCGCCCGTGCGCGCGGGGACGCCGCGTGTGCGCGCGGGAACCCCGCCCGCGCCCGCGCGAACGCGATCGACGCCGGCGAGACGTCGATGCCGACGCAGCGGTGACCGAGCGCGGCCAGGCGCTCGGTGTAGAGGCCGGGGCCGCAGCCGAGGTCGAGGACCTCCGTCGGCGTCCCGCCCAGGAGGGTCTCGTGGATCCAGGCCACCTGCCGCTCGATCGTCGGCGTGCGGCGCGACGCCGCGTCGTGGGCCTGCGACAGGTGCTCGTCGAGCATGCGGGCGCTGAAGCCGGGCTCGTGCCACGGAATGTTGTCGCCCTCCGCCCACGGGACCGGGTGCCCGGACCGCGCCACCAGCGAGAGCAGGTCGGTCGTCTCCACCGGCGGGCGGGCGTCGGGGGCGGTGGGCGACAGCGGGGCGACGGCGGACGCGGGGTCATCCAGCTCCTCGAGCGCGAGCCGCGCCCAGGCCGCGATCTCCTCGCTGAGCGGGAGGCGCTCCAGGGTGTCGCCGTCGCACCAGGCGAGCGTCGGGTCGCCCTCCAGCCCGCCGTCGTAGGGCTCCTCGGGGACCGCCCAGTAGACCAGGTCGACGTGCTCGTGGCCGTCCGCGATGGTCTCGAGCTGCACCCCGCGCGGGCGCGTCAGCGGCCGCGGGCCGGGCGCGTCGACGGGGTGCGGACCGATCAGCCGCACCCGGACCCCGGACTCCTCGAGCAGCTCGCGCACGGCCGCGTCGTCCGGCAGCTCGCCGGGCTCGACGTGGCCGCCGCAGGGGAGCCACATCCCGAGCTTGGGGTGGCGGTGGAGCAGGACCCGGCCGCGCCACACGACGAAGACGGCGACCGCCCAGTCGCGGGTGACGGCGCCCCCCGTCACGAGGCGAGCGGCAGGGCGACGCCGTCCGACGCGGCCCCGACCACGCTGCCGTACAGGGCGTGCGGGGTGGCGTGCTCGACGCGCACCGCGTGCAGGCCCATGCGTTGCACCTGGACGGCGGGCACGAGCACGGTGTGGTGCTGGTCCGAGTGCCCGACGGCGTGGGCGCCGTCGCGGCCGAGCTCCTTGACGAGGACGCGGACCTCGCGCCCCTCGAAGCGGCGGTTGCCCTCGAGCGACCAGTGCTTCTGGCGCTCGACGAGTCGGCCGAGGCGCTCGCTCTTGACCTAGCGCGGCAGGTCCTCGAAGCGGGCGTGCGCCGGCGTGCCGGGCCGCGCCGAGTAGGCGAACATGTACGCCGCGTCGAAGCGGGCCTCGTCGTAGAGCGACAGTGTCTGCTCGAAGTCAGCCTCGGTCTCGCCGGGGAAGCCCACGATGATGTCCGTGGTCAGCACGACGTCCGGCACCTTGGCCCGTAGCTCGCGCACGATGTCGAGGTAACGCTCGCGGCGGTACTCGCGGGCCATCCGCCGCAGCACCCGGTCACTGCCCGACTGCACCGGCAGGTGCACGTAGTCGCACACGTTGGGGGTGTCGGCGATGGCGTCGATGACGTCGCTCGTGAAGTTCATCGGGTGGCTGGTGGTGAACTTGACCCGCGGGAAACCGACGGCGGCCACCGCCCGCAGCAGCTCCGCGAAGGAGGGGAGGCCGGGGTCGTCGCGGCCGTAGCTGTTGACGTTCTGGCCCAGCAGCACCACCTCGTCGACGCCCTGCGCGCGCATCGCATCGGCCTCGTGGACGATCGCCGCCAGCGGGCGGCTGACCTCGGGGCCGCGCGTCTGCGGCACGATGCAGTAGGTGCAGTGGTGGTCGCAGCCGCGCATGATCGTCAGGTAGCCGGTGAGGGTGCCGGGCGGGGGCGGCGGCGTGAGGTGGTCGACGAGGTCGCCCCTGAACGCCAGGCGGTCGACGCGAACGCGTGCGGACGCCGCTCGTTCCCGCTCCAGCGCCTCGATGGCGGGCGCGATGTCGGTGATCGCGCCGGGGCCGACGAGCAGGTCGACGCCGAACTTGTCGGCGAGCTCGCGGCCCTCGTCGAGCTGTGCCAGGCAGCCCATCAGGCCGATGGCGACCTCGCGCCCCGCGCGCCGCTGCTTCCGCAGGTCGCCGAGGATCGACACGACCTTCTCGACCGGCTTGCCGCGCACGGCGCAGGTGTTGAGCAGGATCAGCTCGGCGTCGGTCGGGTGGTCCACGAGGTCGTGACCGCCGGCGACCAGCTCGGACTGGATCGTCAGCGTGTCGTACTCGTTCATCTGGCAGCCGTGGGTGATGACGTGGGTCCTCACCGCGGGGCCTCGTTCGCGTGCGCCACGGGCGGCATGCTACCAGCCGACGGGAGGCTCGGGCGTGCGCCAAGAGCGTGCGTGAGTGAAGCGTCGGCACGGTGCCGCGCGGACGCCACGCCCGTCATCACTGTCAGCCGAGGATCACGGCGCCGATGATGACGAGCGCGAACGACGCGATCGCCAACAGGAAGCCGTGGATCAGCGCCTTGGGGTAGCGCTCGCGGGCGGCCGGTACCGCCGCCGACACCACCAGCACGATGCCGGCGAGGAACAGCAGGCTGCAGACGAACACCCAGGTCTCGAGGGCGGGGCTCACGGTCGGGCCGCCCACGCGATCCACGCGCCGTCGCGCCGCAGGAGCCAGCGGTGGCGGACCGCCAGCGCGCCGTCGCCGGGTTCCGCCAGGCCCACGAGCAGTTCGGCACCGTCGCCGAGCTCGAGTTCGGCCTCGATCAACCCGCCGCCGCGGTTGGCCCCGGGAACCTGGAACGCGCCCACGACCAGCTGCGCCGCGGGCGTCGGCAGCGTCAGCCGCAGTCGCACGACCTCGCGGACGCCCTCCTCGACCGCGGCGGATCGAACGCGCACGGTCTCGCGCGGCCGCACGCGCCCGTCGTCCGGGCGCCAACGGCCCTCGTTCCCGACGGTGCCGGCGTCGTCGATCGTGAAGCGGCCAGCGGTCGCGCCAGGCACGCCGATCACCACCTCCCACGGGCCGGGCGCCTCGACCTCTGTCGCCCACGCATGCGTGCCGGCGGCGAACGCCGGCTGCGCCTGGGCGCCGTCGACCTGGATCAGGACGGTGGTCGGCTCGGCGACCGCGAGCTCCAGGGTCAGCCGCACCGTGTCGAGCTCCAGCAGGGTCGTCGACCACGCGGAGGGGGCCCACGGCGCACGGGCGAGCACCTGGGTGACGAAGACGGTCCCGTTGGCCCCCAGCGCGGTGCCGTAACCGACCCGATCGAAGTCGGGCGCGAGCAGGTTGGCGCGGTGGCCCGGGCTGTCGAGCCAGCCGTCGATGGTCGCGCGCACGGTGTCGAGGCCCGCCGGCACCGCCGCCAGGTTCTCGGCGTGGGTGGCGTACGGGCTGCCCACGCGCGCGAGGCGGTCCGCGACGGTGCGGCGCTCGGGGTCGAGGCCGAGGTGGTCGAGGACGTTGCGCGCTGCGAGCTCGGCGGCGTGCTGCCGCGCGGCCCGCGCCAGGCCCTCGTCCCAGACGGTCGCCTGCGCCCCGTGCGCCGCGCGGGCCTCGTCCGCCGCGACGTGCAGCTCGGCGACGAGGTCGGGGTTCGGCTCGACGACGTCGTCGACGCCGGGGAGCAGCCAGCCGCCGGTGTCCGTGGGGCGAGGCGTCGCGCCGGGCGAGGCGGCACCGGGATCGACGGCGACCCCGGTGGTCGTGGGGCCCGGGTCCGCGCGCTCGGTCACCGCCATGCCCGCGGCCGAAGACCCGCCCGGGACGGGGCCCCCGGGGGCGGTCGCCCAGGTGCAGGAGAGGGGTGCGGCGCCCAGGAGGGCCACGAGGGCGACCGTCAGCAGGGCGCCGCGCGCCGGCGGGCGATGGCGGCGGGTTTGCCGCCGGCTCGGGGGGCGAGCACGCGTCCTCGGGTCGGTCGCGGGGGTCATGAACCCTGACTACCACGCAAGGCGGGGCGCGGCAAGCGTCGGAACCCACATCGCGATAGGCTGGACGCATGACATTCCGTGATCGCGTACTCCACGTGGTTCGCCAGGTGCCGCCCGGCCGGGTCGTGACCTACGGTCAGGTGGCCTTGTGGGCGGGGTCGCCGCGGGCCGCCCGGCAGGTCGGGGGCGTGCTGTTCGGGCTGCGCGAGGCGGACGGCGACGTACCGTGGCAGCGCGTCGTCAACGGCAAGGGCGGCATCTCGACGTACAAGGTGGGCGGCGGTGAGCTGCAGACCGCGCTGCTGCGCTCCGAGGGCGTCGAGGTGGGCGAGCGGGGGATCGACCTGCGCCGCTGGGGGTGGGCGCCGGAGGCGGACGCGTGGCCGTGGGAGACGCCGCCGGCCGCTTGAGGTTCAGCCGAACGCGATCGACGGCCCGACGTGGACCACGATGACGCGCTGCTCGAAGCGCCGTCGGAAGATGCCCGAGCGCACCGTCGCCCGCACGTAGAAGCCGCCGTGCTCGCGCAGGTTGCGCGCGTAGTGCCCCAGGCCCGGGACGAGGAAGCCCACCGGTCCGAGCACGCTGGCGATCAGCTGGGCGCCCGTGTGCTCGTGGACGGTCGTCGGGAACGGAGCGTCGAAGGAGGCCTGGTAGCCGTGCTCGCGGCGGCCGCCGAGGCGCGCGCCGCGCTCCAGCACCACCCGCTCGACCAGCCGCTGGCGCGTCTCCACCTGGCGGCGCCCGCGCCGCTCGACGTCGACGTAGTAGCGGTCGACCAGCTCGACGGTCACGTCGAGGCCGTCGACGCGCTCGTAGGGCACCAGCGTGACCCGCACCTCGAAGGGCTGGCCCGTCCGGGCTCTCGTCGGGGCATCGACCTTCACCTGGTTGAAGTGCTTCTGGAACCAGGCCTCCTGCCAGGAGGACCAGGTGGCGAACGCCGCCAGGGCCACCTCGAGGGCGATCCACCTGGCGTCGATCCCGATCGCCGCGCGCAGCGGCGGGATGGCGAGGGCGAGTGCCCCCGCCGCCGTCAGGAGGCCCCACATGCCACCGAGCCAGGTGGCGGAAAGCTCGTGCCACGCCGGCGCTCGCGGCAGGTCGAGCGGCGGGTCCTCGTGCCAGCGTCGAGCCACGCCACAGGCATCGCACACCAGCCCGTCGCCGTTGATGTGGCCGCACTGCGGGCAACTCCAGCTCACGCGGCAGGTTACGCCGAACCCCCGCCCGCCTGCGGTGCGCTTCGTCTCACGGTTACGATGCATGCATGGCCAGTCCTCCGATCCTCCCCACGGCCGCCGTCGAGCTCCTGCGTTCGCTCGTGCGCGCCCCCAGCCCCTCGGGGCGCGAGCGGCCCGCGGTCGATGCGTTCGTGGCTGCCATGCGCGACCTCGGCTTCGACCGGGTCGAGGTCGACGAGGCCGGTAACGCCATCGGGACGATCGCGCGCGGCGAGGGCCCCAAACTGGTCTTCAACGGGCACCTCGACACCGTGCCGACGGGCGACCCGGCCGCGTGGCCGGTCGATCCGCTGGCCGGCGAGCTGGTCGACGGTCGCATCTGGGGCCGCGGTTCGGTGGACATGAAGGGCGCCCTGGCCGCGATGGCCGTGGCCGCGCGGATCGCCGCCGATGCCGGCTTCGCGGGCACGCTGGTCGTGGCCGGCATGGTGCAGGAGGAGGTCGGCGGCCTCGGCGCGCGCTGGTTCGGCGAGCGCAACACCGCCGATCTCGTCGTGCTCGGCGAACCGAGCGATCTCGGCCTGCGGCTGGGTCATCGCGGCCGCATCGAGGCGCGCGTCACGCTCCCGGGCCGCATCGCCCACGCGGCCAAGGCGGAGTTGGGCGAGAACGCGCTCCTGCGCGCCGCCCGCTACGCGCTGGCGCTCGACCGGCTCGAGCTGCCGGTCGATGCGGTCCTGGGCCGGGCCAGCGCCACCCTGACGCAGCTGAGCGGGTTCCCGAGCGATGGGCCCAACGTGGTCCCCGGCCGCGCCGACCTCACGATCGACTACCGCCACGTGAGCGCCGAGGCGCCCGAGGAGGTCGTGGCGCGCCTCGCCTCCCTCGATCCCGAGGCACGCGTCGAGGTGTCCGAGGAGCACGCGATCAGCGAGGACGGCGCCGTCGAGCGCCGTTACCCGCGCATCAACCCCGCCTATCGGGTCGAGCCCGGCCATCCGTCGATCGCGTGGGCGCGCGAGGTCCTCGACCGTGCGCTGGGTCGACCGGTGGACGTGGGGACCTGGTGGTTCGCCACCGACGCCCCACACCTCGCTCGCATGGGCGCGCCAGTGCTCGGTTTCGGTCCCGGCGATCCCGAGCTCGCCCACACCACCCGCGAGGCCATCGATGCGGCGTCGCTCGTGACGGCCGCGAACGCGTACGCCGCGCTGGCGACCGCCTTCCTCGACGGCGCGCTCCCCTGGGAGGGACCCATGACCACGACCTCGAGCGGCGTGCGCCCATGAAGGGCGAGACGATCCTCCTCAACGGCGATCCCTGGGTGATCGTCGACGTCGCGCCGGCCGAACCGCTGGCGGAGATGGTGGCGGCCCTGCTCGAGGACGAGGGGTACGTGGCGGTGGTCCGCGGCATCGCCCTGCTGGGCGACACGCTGGCGCACCTCGGGGTCGGCGCCGCGGGCGTGTCGGTCGTGCTCGTGCCCGAGGCGGACGCCGAGGCGGCGCTGGCGCTGATCGAGGAGACCGTGACCGATTACCAGGGCGACGATCTCGAGGCGGCGATGGCGATGCTCGCCGAGGACGCCAGCGCGCTCGGCGAGGTCGACCCGGACGACGACGAGCCGGACGACGACGTCGACGACGTGATCGAGCGCTCGGACGATCGCTGAGGCGAACCCTTGCCGACGCCGCCTCATGTCGTGCCGATCAACGCCGACGCAGACGAGTCGGCGCGTCGCTCCCGGGCGTTCGCGGCACGCATCAGCCTTCTCGCGGCCCTCGTCGTCCTGGGCCTCAAGGGTGCCGCGTGGCTGCTGACGGGCTCGGTCTCGCTTCTGTCCGATGCCGCCGAGTCGCTGGTCAACGTCACGGCGGCGGTCAGCCTGCTCGTCGCGCTGCGCATCGCGGCGCGGGGGCCCGATCTCGAGCACCCGTACGGCCACCAGAAGGCCGAGTACCTCTCCAGCGTCTTCGAGGCCAGCCTGATCCTCCTCGCGGCCGGGGCGATCGCCGTTTCCGCCTTCCAACGCCTGTGGGCGCCGCAACCGCTGGACAACGTGCCGCTCGGCATGGCTGTCGCCGTGCTGGCTGGGCTTCTGAACGCCGGGTTGGGCGCCTACCTGTCGCGCGCGGGCGCCCGCCTGGAGTCGCCGGCGCTGCTCGCCAACGGTCGTCACGTCCTCACCGACGTGTGGACCTCGGTGGGCGTGCTGCTGGGCGTCGGTCTGGTGGCGTTGACCGGGCTGGAGCGGCTCGATCCGCTGCTCGCGCTGGCGGTGGCCGCCTACGTGGCCCGCGAGGGGGTGCGGATCCTAACCGCCAACCTGTCGCGGCTGATGGACGAGCGGCTCCCCGAGGCCGAGGAGCGGGTGATCCTCGATGCCCTGGCCAACCATCCGGCGGTGGCCGGCTTCCATCGCCTGCGCACCCGGCGCGCGGGTCGCGCCCGCTTCGCCGAGGTCGACCTGTTCGTCGACCCGGAGATGAGCGTGAGGGCCGCCCACGAGGTGGTGGCCGAGCTGGAGGACTACGTGCACGCTCGCCTGACGGGACTGACGACCACCATGCACGTCGAGCCCGTCGTCGAGGGGCTTCGCGAGGGCCGGCACGTGCCGGCGGAAGAGTTCGCGGTGCAGGCAGCGCCCCAGAAGCGTGCCGGGCGCCCCCGGGCGAATGGGGCCGAGGGCGAAGGCGAGGGCGAAGGCGAGGGCCAGGGCTAGGCGTGCGGCGCCCGCCGCCAGGGCAGAACCTCGATCGGGTCGCCCGCCTGCGGGCTGCTGTCCGGCGGTAGGACCGCCAGGGCATCGGCCTCCGCCAGCGACCGCAAGACGCCGGAGGATTGCGTGGATACGGGATCCGCGACCCAGGCGTCGTCCTCGCGCCGGAGGCGCACGCGCGCGAAGTGGATCCGGCCGGTCGCGCCCTGGAGTCCGTGGCCCGCGCGGGCCGGCCAGGTCGCGTCGAGGGGAGAGGGGGCGAGGTCGCCCTCGAGCGCCTGCAGCGCCGGCAGACCCAGGAGCCAGAAGACGAGCAGCGACGCGACCGGGTTTCCGGGGAGGCCCAGGACCGGCGTGGAGCGCCAGCGCGCGAGGAGCGCCGGACCGCCCGGCTTCATCGCCACGCGCCAGAACACCACCTCGCCCTCGCGCTCCAGCAGCGCCCGCACGTGGTCTCGCGCCCCCATCGACACGCCGCCGCTCGTCACGATGAGGTCGGCGTCGGCGGCGGCGCGATCGAGACAGCGGCGAAGCGCGTCCGGGTCGTCGCCGACGCGTTCGCTGCGGAGAACGTCGGCGTGCGCCTCGCGGGCGAGCGCGACCAGCCCGGGGCCGTTCGACTCGAAGGAGCGACCGGGACCGATCGCCGTCTCGCCGGCGGCCACCAGTTCGTCACCCGTCGCGATCACGACGATGCGCGGCGCGCGGGCGACGGCGACGCGGCCGTGCCCGGCCGAGGCAGCCAGGGCGAGGTGGGCGGCGTCGAGGCGGGTCCCGGCCGCGAGCGTCAGGGCGCCGGCCTGCAGCGCCTGACCGCGCGGCCGAACGTCGCGCAGGGAAGCCGGTTGGAGGACCCACACGGCGTCACCGTCGCGGCGAAGGCGTTCGACCGGCACCACGCCGTCGGCGCCGTTCGGCATGAGGCCACCGGTGTAGATCGAGACGGCCTCGCCCGGTCCCACCGCTCCGTCGAAGGGCCGACCGGCAGGGACCTCCCCGATCCACCGTAGCCGCACGGGCTTTTCGTGGGTGGCGCCCACCGTGTCGGCCAGGCGGCAGGCGACCCCGTCGAGGGCGGCGTCGTCGGCGGTCGGATGGTCGGCGCGCGCGAGCAGGTCGTTCGTCAGGACGCGCCCGTGGGCGTTCGCGAGCGGGAGTTCGACGCTCGGCAGGCGTTCCACCGCCGCTCGAACACGCTCGATCGCGTCGCTGACGGAGATACCTCGTGCTCCACCCATGCTGGAGCATACCCGAGTTGCGGTCGCCGCTCCTCCGCCGCAGGCCGCGTTCGGGCCTCGGGCGGCCGGGGGCTACCCGACGCGCTGGGGTCCGCGGCCGTCCCAGCTGGCGAAGCTGTAGAAGCGCCCGGCGACCCGGTCGGTGAGGAAGTTGACCAGCGGATCCCGCAGGGGCGGCAGCGGCACGATGCTACGCACCTCGTCCGCCGGCACGAAGCGCGCCTCGACGATGAACCCGTCCGGGTCCCGCGGGTTGAGGAGCCCGTCGTACTCGGCCACGAACGCGAAGCTGATCGCGCGGTCGTTGCGGCGCTGGTCCTCGACGTGGACCGCGTAGGCGAGCTCGCGCACGCCGGTGATCGTGAGGCCGGTCTCCTCGAGCACCTCCCGCGACAGCGCATCGACGGTCGACTCGCCGCGCTCGACCACCCCACCCGGCAGCGTCCAGCGCACCTTGCCCAGGCCCTGCCAGTCGTTGCCGACGAGGAGCACCCGCCCCTGCCGATCGAGCAGGATGGCGGCGGCCACCACGAACTCACGCCGCGCCATGCTGCCCCCGTCCCGCCGGGCCGACGTCCGCGGCGCCGGGCGCGGCCGATGCCACGACCGCGTCGGCCGCTCGGCGCGCGCGCTCCTCGGCCGTGAGCGCCGCATGCAGCTCCTGGAAGTGCCCGGCCATCACGCCCGCGAGGTCGTGGGTCGTGAAGCCGATGCGGTGATCCGTGACCCGCGACTGCGGCACGTTGTAGGTACGCACCTTCTCGCTGCGGTCGCCGCCGCCGATCTGCACGAGGCGGGTGGCCCGCGCCTCGCTCTGGGCCCGCGCGCGCTCGCGCTCGAGGAGGCGAGCGCGCAGCACGGCCATCGCCTTCTCCTTGTTCTTCGTCTGCGATTTCCCGTCCTGGCACGTGGCCACCAACTCCTCGGGCGTGCCCGGCCGGTACGTCACGCGGACCGCCGAGTCGGTCGTGTTCACCGACTGGCCCCCCGGACCGGAGGAGCGGAAGACGTCGACGCGCAGGTCGGCGGGATCGAGCGCGACGTCGACATCCTCGGCGGCCGGCATGACCGCCACCGTCACGGTGCTGGTGTGTATGCGCCCCTGCGCCTCGGTGGCGGGGACGCGCTGGACGCGGTGGACACCCGACTCGAACTTGAAGCGCGCGTACGCGCCGGTGCCGGTGATCTCGGCGGAGGCCTTGGAGAGCCCGCCGACCTCCGTGGGGTGACTGTCGAGCATCTCGCTCCGCAACCCCTCGGCGGCCGCGTAGCGCAGGTAGGCCTGCAGCAGCTCGGCGGCGAAGAGCGAGGCCTCGTCGCCCCCCGCCGCGGCGCGGACCTCCAGGATGACGTCCTTGTCGTCGTCGGGATCGCGCGGCAGCAGCGCGTCGCGGAGCTCCTCGGCCAGGGTGGCGATGCGCGACTCCGCCTCGGCCAGCTCGGCGCGGGCCATGTCCCCGAGCTCGGGATCGTCGAGCGCGGCACGTGCGTCCTGAGCGCGCGCCTCCTGCTTCTCGAGTGCCTGCGCCAGGGCGACCTGCGGCCGCAGTTCGGCGTAGCGCCGGCCCGCCCGGCGGGCGCGTTCGGGATCGGCGGCGACCTCGGGGTCGGCCAACTGCCGCTCGAGCGCCTCGAACTCGTCGAGGAGGGGTCGGAGCGGTGGGATCATCGGGGCACTCTACCGTGGCATCCGCGGGCCTCCGGTGGCCGCCCGATGTCCGCCCCGTGAGCTGCGCCGGTGCTCACCGCGTGAGCTGCGCCACGATCGCGACCACCAGGCCCTGCCAGCGGGCCGCCTGCGGGTCGTTCTCGCCGGCGTCGTACGCGCCGGCGGCGAGGCGTGTCAGGGGCGCGCCGATGAGGGCGTCGCGGACCGCCAGCCGGCGGGTGACCGCGCTGGCGTCGAGGCCGATCGCCGCCACCTGCTCGAACGCCGCGTGCAGCCACACCAGCGCGTCGTCGACCTGCGCCATCCTCGCGCGTTCCCCGGGCGTCGCGACGCCCGGATCGCCGCCGAGCACGCGGCCGACGAAGGCCGCCACGGCCGCCGCGTGGAGGTGATCCGGCGGCAGTAGGCCCGCGAGCGCGGCGGGCGGGAGGGCGACGCGCAGGCCGCTCCAGGCGTCGTCGGGGTCGAAGGCATGGGCACCGGCCGGCGCTAGCCGCTCCCAGGCGGGGGCCGGCAGGGCGGCGTCTCGGGCGTAGACGATGCCCTCGTACCCGCGCCGCCGCAGGCCGTCGAGCGCGACCGGCAGGTCACGGGGCAGACCCCACACGACGACGGCGCCCGGCTCGCGGGTGGCGATCCACAGGCCCTCCGGTGTCAGCACGGTGGCGTCGGCCGGGTAGCGAGCCTCGCCCGCGAGGGAGCGGCCGGCGTCGGCCAGGGCGCGCTCGAAGGCGTCGAGAGAGGCGGCACCGAAGTCGCTGTCCAACGTCATCATCGCCAGGGAGGCCTTGCCCTGCCCGCTCGCGTCCACGGCGATCGCCGTCAACCGCGTGCGGTCGCTCGGCGCGAGCGACACGCTCCAGAAGCGGCCCGCGAGGTCGGCTGCGGCCAGCGCCAGGTGCGGCGTCATGAGCGCGTCGAGGGCATCGGCGACCCTGGCCGTGGCGGGCACTGTGGTGCAGCACACGACCGCGATGGCGCCCGCGTCGACCAGCTCGCTGGCCAGCGCCTCGGCGCGTCGGGGATCGCCCGCGTCGTCGCGGACCAGCACCTCGAAGGGGGCGCCGAACACCCCGTCGCGAGCCAGCGCCGCGGCCGTCCGCTCGGCCGCGTAGGCCTGGGCGCGCCCGACCTCGGCATACGGGCCGCTGGCCGAGACGATGACGCCGACCGTCCAACCGTCGGCGAATGCCGCCGAGGCGGGTAGCAGGGCGCAGAGAGCGAGGAGGAGACGAACGGCGCGAGCCATGCGCAGGTGTACCGCGGGCGCAGGTGAAGCCGATGAAGGGGGTGGTGGGCCCGGCCAGAATCGAACTGGCGCGCAGGGCTTAGGAGTCCCCCGCTCTATCCACTGAGCTACGGGCCCACGCGCCCGATAGCGTACCAACGCCGCGCGCCGCACGTGGTTCCACCACGGGCTTGTCTTGCTGTGCGCGAACGCGTCCGCCTGGTACCGTGTCGCCCGATGCGGCCGCTGGCGCTGTTCCTCCTGATCCTGGCGGCCGCCGTCGGCGGCGCCGCACACGCCCAGGGCGTCTCGATCGCGGCGCCGCCGGATCGCTTCGTCGCGCCGGGCGGCTTCGTGACGCTGGTGTTTCGCGTCGAAGCGGTCGCAGCGGTCGAAGTCGAGATCTCCGTCGCCGTGGACACGGGTTGGATGGTGCTCCGGCCGCCCGGCCGGCGGGCACTCGAGGCCGGTCGCAGCGCCCCGATCGCCGTCACGATCGAGGTGCCGACCGCCGCCGCAGCAGGCGGTCGCGGCGAGGTGCGCTTCACGGTCGACACTCCGGAGGGAAGCGTCGAGCGGGTCGTGGTCCTGACGGTCACCGAGCGCATCGACGTCGGTCTGCAGGCGCCCGCGGAGGTCACGATCGGCTCCGACGGTCTCGAGGTCGTCGTCACGAACGGCGGCAACGTCGAGGAGCGGGTCGCGTTGGAGCTGCGGCGCGACGGCGTACTGCTCGATCGTCGGGTCCTCGTGCTGACGCCCGACGCGCGCGAGCTCGCGCGGTTCACTCCGAGCGAGGAGGGACTCCACCAGCTCGTGCTCACGACCGACCGAGGCGACGAGATCCGCCGCAGCGTGCGGGTCCTGCGTTTCGGCACCGGCCTGGACGTGCCGTACGTCCTGAGCGGCGAGCTGGCCGCAACGTTCGGCACCTCCGCCAGGAGCGCGTTCGTCGTCGACCTGCGTGGCGCCCTGTCGGACTTCGTGACCGTCGACGCGCGGGTCGACGCGGCCGCGTGGTCGCGCTCCTACGCCGTCGCCGAGGCGACGGCGTGGTCGGTGCGCCTGGGCGCCGGTTGGCGCGACCCGTTCGGCCTGACGCTGCCGTCCGACCCCGGGGTGTCGGGCCGTTGGGAACGTGAAGCCTGGGGCGTGGCGGCCCACGCGGGCTGGCTGGGCGACGAGCGTTTCGGTGGCTCCGTGTCGGTGGGATGGGCGTCCGGCGCGACGGCGGTGGCCGGCGGCCTGGGGGTCCGCGATGGGGCCCCGACCGTCGCGTTTCGCGCCACGGCGACGCCGTCCGCAGGCGTCGACCTGCTCGCGACCGCGGGTCTCCGCAACGGTGCGCTCGGGGCGTCGCTGCAGGCGGACGTGCGCGAGGGGCTGGCCGACTCGCGGGTCACCGTGACGGGGCAGGATCTGACGGGTACGGCGTCACGGGTGGACCTTGGGGTCCGCCTCCGCGTCGGACCCGCCGAGGTCTACGCCGACGGCACCGTCCCGATCGGCGCGTCGGCGGCCTGGGCCGGCCGCCTCGGGTTCCGCGACACGCCGGTCTCGCCGCTCGCCGGCACGGTGGAGATCGCCGCGCAGGCGGGGACGGGCGCGTCCTTCGCACGCGTCGGGTACCGCACCGAGGTCGGGGCGGGGTGGCGCGCGGGGGCGACGGGCGGGGTCCGCTTCGACGAGGGTGGGTTCGGCGTCACCTTCGACACTA
>JAABSI010000060.1 GCA_011390455.1 Trueperaceae bacterium | reverse complement strand
TGACCGCGGCGATCGCCTCGAGCTCCCACAGGATGCCGGTGGAGCCGGACGCCGAGCCCAATCGCGGGACGTAGAGCGCCACGGCGATGGCGACGCACACGCCCTGGATGACGTAGGTGAGGGTGCGGACGCGGGCGACGCGGATCGCCGCGTAGCGCGCCACTTCGGCGTTCGAGCCGATCGCGCGCACGTAGCGTCCGAAGCGGGTCCGATGGAGCAGGATCGCGCCGACGATGGCGACGCCCGCGAAGACCCACACCGGGATGGGGACGCCCAGGAAGGTGCCGAAGAAGACCGGGCGGTACGTGCCGCGCAGCGCGAAATCGAGCGACAGCGTGCCGCCGTCCGCGAAGTACGTGACCAGGGATCGGAAGATCCCGAGCGTACCGAGCGTGACGATGAAGGGTTCGATGCGCCCGCGGGTGATCGCGACGCCGTTCGCGGCGCCGGCGAGGAGCCCGGCCGCGAGCACGCCGGCGACGCCCAGCAGCACCACCGTCAGGGCCGACAGCGAGCCGTCCGCGAGCGCGTTCATCCCCAGGATCATGCCGCCGGCGAGGAAGGCCGCCATCGAGCCGACCGACAGGTCGATGCCGCCGCCGATGATCACGAAGGTGGCGCCCACCGCGATGATCCCGATGAACGCGGAGCGGGTGAGGACGTTGAACAGGTTGGTGGGGGTCAGGAACGACGGGTGCAGGAGCGAGCCGACCACGACGAGCAGCACCAGGCCGAGCAGCGGGGTGAGCTGCTGCCATGGGATCCGGCGCAGGGCGGCGCGCCAGGCAGGCACGGTCGCGACGGTCTCAGGCGCCGACATGATGCGCCTCCCGGGGGGCGGGTAGGGGGTCGCGCCGGAGGCCGGTCGCGTAGGCCATGATCGTCTCCTCGTCGAGGTCCGCGTCCTCGAGCGTGCCGGTGACCGCGCCGTCCTTGAGCACCACGACGCGATGGGCGAGCCCCAGCAGTTCGGGCAACTCGCTCGAGATGAGCACCACGGCCACGTTCCGAGCGAGGAGCTCGTCGACGTAGAAGTAGATCTGCCGTTTGGTGCCGACGTCGATGCCGCGCGTGGGCTCGTCGAGGATGACCACGTCGGGTTCGGTGAGCATGAGCTTGGCGAGCACCAGCTTCTGCTGGTTGCCGCCCGACAAGGTGCCGGCGGCCACGTCGTGGCGCGCGACGCGCACGTCGAACTCCTCGATCGCGGCCTCGAGCGCGGCGCGCTCCTTCTGGTCGTGCAGGAACGGGCGGGCGAAGCGCTCGAGCGCCTGGAGCGTCACGTTCTCGCGCAGCGACTTCTCGAGCAGCAGCCCCTTGCCCTTGCGGTCCTCGGTCAGGTACGCGACGTGATCGAACTTGGCGTCCTCGGCATGGCGCCAGCGCACGGGGCGGCCGTCCTTGCGGACCCGCCCGCGCATCGGGCGCAGCCCGAGCACCCCTTCGAACAGCTCGGTGCGGCCGGCGCCGACGAGGCCCGCGAGCCCGAGCACCTCACCGCGGCGCACGCGGAGCGTCGCCCCCTCGACGTGCCCGGGCACGGATACGTCGTCGAGCTCGAGCGCGACGGCCGCGTCGTCGGGCACGGGGCGCTTGGGGGGGTACATGTCGGCGAGGTCGCGGCCCACCATGCGGCGGGCCATGTCGGCCGTCGTCAGGTCGGCGGCGTCGAAGGTGCCGATCTTGTCCCCGTCGCGCAGGATGGTGACCCGGTCGGCGATCGCCTTGATCTCGTCGAGCTTGTGCGACACGTACAGGACCGCGACGCCGTCGGCCACCAGGCGCCGGACCAGGTCGAAGAGCACCTCGGTCTCGGTGCCGGTCAGCACGTCGGTGGGCTCGTCCATGCACAGCACCCGGACCTCGCGCGACACCGCCTTGGCGATCTCGACCATCTGCATCTGCGACACCGACAGGTCGCGCACCCGACGGGTGACGGGAACGTCGGTACGCAGGGCGTCGAGCAGTTCGCGAGCGCGGGCGCGCGCGGCGCTGCGGTCGACGAGCCCGAAGCGGTGCGGCTCGCGTCCGAGCGCGATGTTCTCCTCGACGGTCAGGTCGGGCACCAGGTTCAGCTCCTGGTGGATGAGCACGATGCCCGCCGCCTCGGCGGCGTTGGAGTCGGGGAAGTGGACCTCGGCCCCGTCGAAGACGACGCTGCCGGCGGTCGGTTCGAGGTAGCCGGAGAGCAGCTTCATCAGCGTCGACTTGCCGGCGCCGTTCTCACCGAGGAGGGCGTGCACCTCGCCGGGCCGGACGTCGACGTCGACCGCGTGCAGGACCTCCACGGGGCCGAACGATTTGCTGAGGCCGCGACCTTCGAGGATGGTGGGTTGCGGCAACGGGCGCCTCCGTCGAGCGGCTCGGGGAACGTCGCGCGACGCGGCGCGCGGAGTTCGGACGACTGTCGAATTAAGTGCTAGGCTACCCGTGCAGCGTGGCGCGCGTCAAGGACGAACGCCCGCCACCGCGGGCGCGCCCGCCGCCGCGGGCGCGCCCGCGGTGGGCGACGGCGGGGGAGGGACGTGGATGGCCGGCAATCGCACCAAGGTCAACCCAGCGCTCGTGCGCCGTTGGAACACGGCGCGCGTGTTCCATGCCCTGCGGGAGGTCGGCGTCGCCAGCCACGGCGAGCTCGTGGCGACGACCGGGCTCGACCCGGCGACCGTGACCGCCGTGCTGCACCAGCTCCGCGCCGACGGCTGGGTGCGCGTCGCGGATCCCGCCGAGGCGGCTCCGAGGACCAACGGGCGCGGAGCGGTCGCGCGCACCGGCCGCCCGCCCGTGCGGCTCGTGCTCGACGAGGGGGCCGGCGTGCTCGTCGGCGCGCGGCTCGAGCCGGGCACCGTGCGCCTCGTCGCGACCACGATCGGGGGGCGGCCGCGTGCGGCGTGGCAGGGACCGGCGGGCGCCGATCCGGACGGCGCCCTGACGGCGCTCGAGGACGGCGTCGACGCGCTCCTCGGTGGTCTGGGCGAGACCCGGTCGGCCGTGCGGGCGCTCGGGGTGGGTGTTCCCGGCCTCGTGGCGCGCGACGGGCGCGTGGTGTTCGGCCCCAACCTCCGGTGGCGCGACGTGCCGCTGCGGGCGCGCTTGGCCGCGACCTGGTCGGTGCCGGTCGTGGTGGACAACGACACCAAGGCCGCGGCCCTCGCGGAGCGGCTGTTCGGCGCGGCGCGCGAGGTGCGCGACTTCGTGCTCGTCGCCGGGCACTCCGGTATCGGCGGCGCGGTGCACCTCGACGGGCGCCTCGTGCGCGGCGCCGGTGGCTTCGCCGGCGAGCTCGGCCACGTGACCGTGGAGGAGGGGGGGCGCCTCTGCGGCTGCGGCGATCGCGGCTGCCTCGAGGCTTACCTCTCGGAGCGCGCCGTCGAGGCGCAGCTGCGCGAGCGTGGGGTGGTCGTCGCCGGGTACGAGGGGGCTGCCGCGCTCGCAGCCGCCGGCGATCCGACGGTGCTGGCGGTGCTCGACGGCGCGGGCGCGCGACTCGGGCGGGCGCTGGCCGACGTCGTCGATCTCCTCGACCCCGAGTGCATCGTGCTGGCGGGGTCGCTCGCCCATGTGGCGCCGTACCTGACGGCGGCCGTCGAGCACGCGCTCGCCGCACCGAAGCTCGCGCGCCACCGCGGACCCTGCCGCGTGCTCGTCTCGCCGCTGGGGCCCGACGCCGTGCCGATGGGCGGAGTGGCCTTGGCGATGGACGTGCTCGTCGCCGCGCCGGACGCTTGGACGCCGCCGGCTGCGATCCTCGCGGGCGCGCCCGCCGATGAGGCGGGCGACGCCAGCGGGTAGGCTCGGCTCCGTGGCCGGGTCCGACGACCTCATCGAACGCTTCTTCGCCGGCGACGTGCGCGCCCTGGCCCGCGCGCTCACGCGCGCCGAGGCGGGCGACGCGACGGGCCGCGCGCTGGTGGGCGCGTGCCGACGCCGGGCGGGCGAGCGTCGGGCGCGCGTCGTCGGCGTCACCGGCGCCCCGGGCGCGGGCAAGAGCACGCTCGTCGACCGGTTGGTGGGGGCCTGGCGGGATCGGGGCGCCCGCGTCGCCGTGCTCGCCGTCGACCCGTCGAGCCCCTTCACGGGCGGCGCGCTCCTCGGCGACCGCGTCCGGATGACGCGGTGGAGCGCCGACCCGGGGGTCTTCGTGCGCTCGATGGCGAGCCGTGGGCGTACGGGCGGTTTGGCCCCGACGGCGCTCGACGCGCTGACCCTGCTCGAGGCGTTCGGCTTCGACGTCGTGCTCCTCGAGACCGTGGGGGTCGGTCAGGCGGAGGTGGACGTCGTGGCGGTCGCCGACAGCGTCGTGGTCGCGATCGCGCCCGGGCAGGGCGACGACGTTCAGGCGGCCAAGGCGGGCTTGATGGAGATCGCCGACGTCTTCGCGCTGACCAAGGCCGACCGGCCGGACGCGCCGCAGCTCGCGCGCGAGGTCCGCGACGCGCTCGCGCTGCGCCCGGCGGGCGCCGGCGACTGGACCCCCATGGTCGTCCCGCTCGCGGCCGGGGCGGCGTCCGCGGCGCCGGCCGAGGTCGGTCCCGACGGCGGCGTGCCGGCGCTGGCGACCGCGCTCGACGCGCACGCGCGCCAGCAGGCGACCTCGGGCGGCGACGCCCGCCGCCGCGCGGCGCGCCACCACTTCGAGGTGTTGGTGCGCGCCGAGCGCCGTCTTCGTCGCGCCGCCGGCGATGCGGCCGGCGACGTCGGCGCGGGCGAGGCCCCCGCCGACCCCGAGGCCGAGGCCGTGGCGCTCCTGCGCCGGGCCGCCGAGCGCGACGGCTGGTAGGCTCGCGCCATGGTCCACGCCGTCTACCCGGGGAGCTTCGACCCGCTGCACAACGGTCACCTCGACGTCATCAAGCGGGCCGGCCGCATCTTCGATCGGCTGACGGTGGCCGTGCTGCACAACGCCGAGAAGCCGCATACGCTGTTCGACGTCGAGGAGCGCGTCGCGCTCGTGCGCGCGGCGACCGAAGGGCTCGCGAACGTGGAGGTCGCGACGTTCGGCGGCCTGCTCGTCGACTTCTGCCGCCGCGTCGAGGCGCCCGTGATCGTCAAGGGGTTGCGCGTGATCTCGGACTTCGAGACCGAGCTGCAGCAGGCGCACCTCAACCGCCAGATGAACCCCGGCGTCGAGACCTGTTTCGTCATGACCGCCACCCGCTGGTCGTACGTCTCGAGCACCCGCGTCAAGGAGATCGCGCGCTTGGGCGCCGACGTGGCGAAGCTGGTGCCGCGCCCCTCGCTCGCGGCGCTCGATGCGCGCTTCGGCGAGGCCAAGGCGGCGCGCGCCCGCGGCTGAGCCCGGGTTCGGTCGCGGGGCGGCCCGGACGACGGAGCGGCGGGGGGTAGACTTTCGCGGCCGTGCGGGCAGGACCCGCGTGGCGGAAGGACCCACCATGGCGCATCTGCTGCGCGGCATGGCCGCGGACGGCACCCTCCGCGTGATCGCCGCCGATACCACCGACTTGGTCGCCGAGGCCCTCGCCCGGCACGAGACCGGCGCCACCGCCGGCGCCGCCCTCGGCCGGACCCTCACGGCCTCCCTCCTGCTCGCCCACGTCCTGCTCAAGGACCACCGCGACCGCGTCACCGTCAAGCTGTCGGGCGGCGGACCGCTCGGCGGCGTGATCGCCGACGCCGGTCTCGACGGCACCGTCCGCGGCTACGCGCGCTTCCCCGAGACCGAGCTCCCGCTGCGCGCCGACGGCAAGCTCGACGTGGGGGGCGCGGTCGGTCGCGACGGCGAGATCGAGGTCATCCGTTCGCACGCTCCGTACGGCGACCCCTACACCTCCAGCGTGCGGCTCGTCTCGGGGGAGGTCGCCGAGGACGTCGCGACCTTCCTGGCGCGCTCCGAGCAGATCGCCTCGGCGGTGCTGCTCGGCGTCAGCTTCGCCGAGGCGCGCCCCGGGACGCCGGCGTCGCGGCGCGTGCGGCGCGCCGGCGGCGTGGTCCTGCAGGCCTTGCCCGGGGCGGGCGACGCGGCGTTGGCGCTCCTCGAGGCCAACGTCAAGGCGTTCGGCCAGCTCACCGACGTGCTGCACGAGCATTCGCTGCACCACGCGATGGAGGAGCTGACGTGGGGGCTCGGTTTCGAGCTCCTGACCCAGGAGGCGCTGCCGCTCGAGTTCCGCTGCCGCTGCAGCGACGAGAAGGCGCTCGCCGCGATCGCCTACTTCACGCCGGGCGAACGCGCAGAGATGATCGAAGAGGAAGGGGGCGCGCAGGTCGTCTGCCACTGGTGCGGTCAGGCGCGCTTCGTCGACGCCGAGGCGATCGCCGGCTTGGCGGCCCCCGAGATCCGGTGCCCCGATTGCGACGCGCTCTGGCATCGGGAGGGGGCGACGACGATGGTGCGCGATCAGGAGCTGTGCGCATGCGGACGCAGGGTCGCCTTGCCGTCGTGAGCGCGGCGGCACGGCGGACCGGGCAGCGGGGATGAGCCCGGGCACGCTCGTTGCGCTCGGCTTCCTGGTGGTGTTGTGGGCGTCGGCCTTCCCGGCCATCAAGATCGGCCTCGAGGGCTACGGCCCCGCGCACCTGACGCTGCTCCGGCACGCGGTCGCGTCGCTCGCCTTCGTCCCCTTCCTGCTGGCGTTCCGGCGTCGGATGTGGCCGGATCGGCGCGACGTGCCGGCCTTCGTCGGCCTTGGTGTCGTCGGCATGAGCGTCTACCACCTCGCCCTGAACTTCGGCGAGGTCCACGTCTCGGCGGGCGCGACGAGCCTGATCATCGCCACCGCCCCTGCCCTGACTGCGCTGGTGGCGTGGGGGCTGACCGGCGACCGGCTGCCGCCCCTGGGGTGGACGGGGTCGGCGGTGTCCTTCGCCGGCGTCGCCCTGATCGTCCTGGGCGACGGGGCGGTGGGCCGCATCCACCCCGCCGCGGGGCTGATCCTGGTGTCGGCGCTCGCGACCGCGTTCTTCGCCGTGTTGCAGCGGCCCATGTTGGTGCGCTACCGCCCCCTCGAGGTCACGGCCTTCGTGACGTGGGGCGGTACGCTGCCGCTCCTCGCCTTCGCGCCGGGCGCCGCGACGGCCGTCCTGAACGCGCCGGCGGCGTCGACGTGGGCGGTCGTGCACCTGGGGGTGGTGCCCTCGGCGATCGCCTACACGCTCTTCGCGATCGCGCTGTCGCGCGCGCCGGCTCCGATCGTCACGTCGTTCCTGTACCTGGTGCCGGTCGTCGCGCTGCTGCTGTCGTGGTGGTGGCTCGGCGAGGTGCCGTCGTCGCTGACGGTGGTCGGTGGCGCGGTAGCGGTCGCCGGCCTGGTCCTGGTGCAGCGCTCGAAGCGGCGCCCGCCGCGGCCGGCGCCGCTGCTCTGAGGTTCGCCACGGTCGGACGCGCCGGGTGGGGCGACGCGCGCTGTGCGGACCCCGCGCGGGGTCAGCCGCGCCGGGCGCCGCCGAGCCGACGCTCGGTGCCGGCCGCGAGGCGCGCCAGGTTGTCGCGGTGGCGCCACGTGAGCAGGGCGGCGATCGCGAAGGCGAGCACGAGCGTCGAGGGCGCCGCGTCGGCGAGGACGACGAGCATGATCGGCGTCGCCAACACGGCGACGAGCGAGGCGAGCGACACCATGCGCCCGAGCACGACCGTCACCGCGAAGATCAGGACGGCGACGAGCGTGATCCACGGATCGATCATCACGAAGACGCCGAGGCTCGTGGCCACCCCCTTGCCACCGCGGAAGCGCAGGAACACGTTGAAGCAGTTGCCGACGACCGCCGCGAGCGCCGCACCGGCCACCCACCAGGGCCCGACCCCCAGCAGCGTCGGCACGAGCACCGCCAGCACCCCCTTGAGCGGGTCGATCAGCACCACGAGGATCGCGGCGAACGGACCCACCGCCCGCAGCACGTTGGTCGCTCCGATGTTGCCCGAGCCGGCGGCGCGGATGTCGACGCCGCGCCAGCGCGCCACGAGCAGACCGGTGGGGATCGCCCCCATCAGGTACGCCAGCACCACGGTCGCGACGCCCCAGATGGTGGCGGTCACGGGCGCGATCCAACGCGTGCGGGAGCGGTGCGCATCACCGCATCGTACCGGGCGCCGCGCACGCGGCAGGGTCGGTGTGGGGCGTCGGCGGGCACCGGTCGTCGACCGCCGCCGCCGGCCGACGACCGCGAGCGACCGCCGGGGGTAGGCTCGCGCGGATGAGTCAAGACGCCTTCTTCCTGCTCGGCATGGCGCTGCTCGGGGTGTACGCGGTCGGATGGACGCGCCGCCTCGCGCCGGCTTGGAGCGAGCTGCCGCTCAAGACCCTCTTCGCGACGACGGCGGCCGCGGCGACCGTCGTCGCGAGCGTCATGGGCGCGGCGCCCGGTCCGGCCTGGCGCGCGTTCGCGGTCGCCGCCAGCGCCGCCTGGGTGCTGGCCCCGCTGGCCCTGCCCGCGCTCGCCCGCGCGCGCGCGTGGCCGGTGGCCGACGCGCTCGTGGCGCTCCTCTACTGGACGCCTGCCGGTCGCGCTGGGGTGCGCCGCCTGTTGGCGCAGGCGGCGTTGCAGCAGGGCGATGCGGCCGGGGCGCTCGCCCACCTGCCGGGCGTCGAGGACGAACCGTTGGCCGCTCAAGCCCACGCGGTGCGCGAGGACTGGTCGGCCGTGCTCGCGCTGGGCGACGCCGCCGCCGCGGCGCCGGCGGGCGCGGCGGCGCGCATCGAGGCGTGGCTGGCGTTGGGGCACCTCGACGAGGCGCGCGATGCGACCGCGGCGCTGCGGCGGGCGGTCGAATCGGGGGCCGGCGATCCGGCCGTGTACCGCGCGTGGGTGCTCGCGCAGGGGCGGCTCGACGCCGAGCGGGGCGACCTGCGCCAGGTGCAGGAGCTGTTGCGGACCCCGCCCGCCGGGGTTCCGGGCGACGTCGTCCTGGGCATCGCGGCGCGGGCGGCCGAGGTCGCCGGCGAGCGCGAGGGCGCCCTGCGCTTGCGCCGCGAGGCGGCGCGCTTGGCGCCCGAAGGACGGCGCGGGCCGCACGTGCGGGCGCTGGACGCGGTCGGCGAGCCGGCGCCGCCGCCCGCGCGCAGCCGCGGACGCACCCCCGCGACCTGGATCGGCGTCGGCGCCATCGCGCTGGCGTTCGTCGGCCAGGTGCTGCTCGACCGCGGCTTCGGCCCCTTCCTGGCCGGCAACGTGCGCCTGGACGCGAGCAGCGCCGTGGCGGCCTTCGTCCTCGGGGTCGGCGCGCAGTTCGACGTCTGGTGGCGCTACCTGAGCTACGCCTTCGTGCACGGGAACCTGGTGCACGTCGGGTTCAACCTGTGGGTGCTCTTCGACATCGGCCGCATGGTGGAGGTGCGCCGCGGTCCGGGGTACCTGATCAGCGCCTTCGTCGCCGGCACCGCCATGGGCGCGTACCTCACCAGCGTCGCCCAGGCGGGGGAGACGCTCGTGCTGGTCGGCGCCTCGGGCGGGGTGCTCGGCGTCGCGGGGGCCCTGCTCGCCGACGTGGCGCGCGGCAAGGGGGCGGTCGATCGCGCGCTGCTGCGCTCGCTGCTCCAGTGGATGGCGATGATCGCGCTGCTGTCGGTCGCGATCCCGAACGTCTCGCTCTGGGGCCACGTGGGCGGCGTCTTGGGCGGCCTCCTGTGGGGCTTCGCGCGCCAAGGGCTGCCCGCCGACCGACGCGTGGACGCGCTCGCCGGCGGCGCCTCGGTGCTGGTGGTCGTCGTGGCGCTCGTGCAGGCCGTCCGGTTGGTGGCGCAGCTGTTCTGATCGGACGGCGGCTCAGGGCCCGATCGGTTCCCCGCACACGTGGGTGGTGGTCAGCAAGGCGTCGAGGCAGAGGATGCCGGCGCCGTACTCCTCCGTGTTCGCCCCCGGCCGTGCCTGGGCGGCCACCTGGAGCCGGGCTTCGACGGCGTCGTGGCGGGCGGAGCCCTCCGGCAGCGAGGCGTCGGTGCCGATCAGGAGCGCGACGGCGCCGGCGACGAACGGCGTCGCCATCGACGTGCCGGCCTTGCACGTGTACGTCTCCGTGGCGACGCCGTCGGCGTAGATCACGCCGGTGCTGACGATGGCGCTGCACCCGGGATCGGGGCCGAACCCGCCGGGCGCCACGAGGGTGAGGCCCGTTCCGTAGCTGCTGAACGACGAACGCACGAAGTCGTCGTCGACCGAACCGACCGCGATCGTCCCGGAGCGGGCCGGGTAATCCACGCCGTCGGACGCACCGCCGTTGCCCGCCGCCGCCACGAAGACGACCCCGACGGCCTTCGCTTCGGTGATCGCCGCCGCGAGCGTCGAGCTGAACGTGCGCAGGGCGCCGAGGCTGAGGTTGATCACCTCCGCTGGGAAGGGGTTCGAGGGCGCGCCCGCCACGGGCAGTCCGGCCGCCCAGCGAATGGAGCGCGCGATGGGGTCGATCTGGGTCGTGCTCGACGGATCGCTCGAGTCGGGCCACGCCTTGACCGGCAGCAGGCGCACCCACGGGTCGGTGGGGCGGCTCGCGACCCCGGCGACCCCTTCCGCGTTCCCGCGGACCGCGGCGACGATCCCGGCGACGTGGGTACCGTGGTCGGTGCAGTTGCGGGGGTCGACGTCGTCGTGGACGACGTCGTACCCGGGCAGCACCACGGCCGCCAGGTCGGGGTGGTCGACGGCGACCCCATCGTCCACGACCGCGACCACGACGGGGTTCGTCGGGGCGACGGCGGCGTCGGTCTGCGTCCACGACTCCTGGGCCCCGAAGAGGGTGAGGTTCCACTGCTGGACGAAGCGTGGGTCGGGGCCGATCGCGGCGCGCGCCACCGGGCGGTCGACCTCGGCGTACGCGACGTCGGGGCGCGCTTCCAGGGCGCGGACCAGGCCGGCCGCAGCGGCCGCCGGCACCTCCAGCAGATCGTGTTCGCCGGCCGCTCCTTGGCGCACCCGCCGACCGCCGACGGCGCTGGCGAGGCCCGCGACGTCGCTCGACGAGGTCGCGCGGACCGCCGCCGAGCGCGCGACCGCAGCGCCGTAGCCGACGAGCACGTGGGTGGCGTCCGCGGCGCCGGCGAACGCCGCGTCCGGATCGCACGTGAGCGTCGGGCCGCGGACGATCTCGACCGAGACCTCGACCTCCTGACGCGGCGCGACGAAGCGCGCATCCAGGGTGCGCCCCACGGCCTCGCTCGGGGCGAGGACCAACACGGTCTCCGAGTCCCCGGCGACGAGCGATCCGGACGACGGCCACGCCTCGAGCTCGTCGGCGACGAAGCTCCACTGGAGGACGGAGCCAGCCGCACCTGCGTTCGTGACGGTGAAGGTCGTGGAGGCACCGACCGCGACGTCGACGACGCGCGACGTGGGCGCGACCGCGAGGCGCGAGGGGAGCAGCAGGGCGCACCCGGCCACCGCGAACGGGACGCCGAGGACGAGGAGGACGCGCGCGAGCTTGAGCACGTCCGCATCGTACGGCGCGCCCCCCACGGCCGACGTGCGAAGGTGCGTACACTCCGGCATGCCCTCGGACGACCTCGCCGCCCGCAAGCGCCGCCACCTCGACGTGTGCCTCACCGGGCCCGTCGAATACACCACCCGGACGACCGGTTTCGAGCGCTACGACCTGCCGTACGCGGCGCTCCCCGAATCGGACCTGGACTCGGTCGATACCGGCGCACGCTTCTTGGGGAAGCGCCTCCGCGCGCCGCTCCTGATCGGCGCCATGACCGGCGGACCCGAGCGGGCCGCAACGATCAACCGCAACCTCGCGACCGCGGCGCAGCGCCTTGGCGTCGGCATGATGCTGGGCTCGCAGCGCGTGATGCTCGCGCACCCGGAGGCGCGCGCCAGCTTCGAAGTGCGCGACGTCGCGCCCGACGTGCTCCTGATCGGCAACCTCGGTGCGGCGCAGCTAGTGGCGGGGTATGGGGTGGACGAGGCGCGCCGGGCGGTGGCCGAGGTGGGAGCGGACGCGCTGGCGATCCACGTCAACCCGCTGCAGGAAGCGCTCCAGGAGGGCGGTGACGTGCGCTGGCGCGGCGTGCGGGCGCGGCTGGCGGAGGTGGTCCCCGAGGTCGGGGCGCCCGTGCTGCTCAAAGAGGTGGGCCACGGCCTGACGGGGGCCGTCGCGCGGTCGGTCGCTGCGGTGGGGTTCGCGGCGGTCGACGTCGCGGGTGCCGGCGGCACGTCCTGGGCGCGCGTCGAGGAGCTGGTCCGGTACGGCTCGGTGCGCCGGCTGGAGCTGGTGGAGTGGGGGATCCCGACGGCCGAGGCGCTCGTCGAGGTGCGCGGGGCACTGCCGGGCACGCCGCTCGTCGCGTCCGGTGGGGTGCGCACAGGGCTGGACGTCGCGAAGGCGCTCGCGTTGGGGGCGAGCGTCGCCGCGATCGCGCGCCCGCTGCTGGCGCCGGCGCTGGAGTCGGCGGACGCGGTCGAGGCGGTGCTGGCCGGGGTGATCGAGGAGCTGCGCGTGGTGATGCATCTGATGGGGGTCGCCGACCTGTCGGCCCTGGCGACGACGCGGCTGCGCCCTCGTGTAGGCTGACGCCCATGGATCTTCAGGTCGCAGGGAAAGCGGCGCTCGTCACGGGCGCATCGAAGGGCATCGGGTTCGCGGTCGCCGCGGCGTTGGCCGCGGAGGGTGCGCGCTTGGTCGTCAACGCGCGCGACGAGGAGGCGCTCGAGGCAGCGGCGCAGCGCCTGCGCGCGAACGGCGCGGAGGTGCACGCGGTCGCGGGCGACGTCGCCCAGGCGAAGCAGGTCAAGGCGCTGTTGGCCCGCACCAAGGAGGCGGTCGGCGATCCCGACATCCTGGTCGCGAACGCCGGTGGCCCGCCGACGGGGGCCGCGGCGGCGCTCGAGGACCCGGCGTGGTCGAAGGGGTTCGACCTGACCCTCATGTCGGCCGTTCGCTTGGCGCGGGGCGTGCTGCCGGCGATGCGCGGCGCCGGCTGGGGGCGCATCGTGTTCGTCACGAGCCTGGCGGTCAAGCAACCGGTCGCCAACCTCACGCTGTCGAACGCCTTCCGGGCCGGCGTGACCGCCTTCGGGCGCACGCTCGCGAGCGAGGTCGCCGAGCACGGGGTCACCGTGAACGCGGTCGCGCCGGGCTACACGGCGACCGAGCGCCTCGACGAGCTGTTCGCGGACGACTACGCGCGCGCCCGGTTGATCGCGACGATCCCGGCCAAGCGCTTCGGCGAGCCCGCCGAGATCGCAGCTGCCGTGGCCTTCCTGTGCTCGGGCCCCGCGGCGTACGTGACGGGCCAGACGCTGCTCGTCGACGGCGGCGTGGTCGGCACCACCTTCTGATCCGGCCGGGGCGAAGCCCCGGTCGGCGACCGGGTCGTTCGTCCGACGCCCCCAGGTACCCCGGTGGGGTATACCTGGAGGCATGGAACGCTTCTTGGATGAATCCCTGACCGCCCAGCTCGCCGAAGCCTTCGCCCCCCTCGATCGCGACGTGGAGATCGTCGTGCACGTCGCCTCGCGCCTCGTGGTCCCCGGCCAGGAGGACGCCGGCGAAGAGGCCGCGACCCTCCAGCTCGTTCGCGAGGTGGCCGAGACGTCCGAACGCCTGCGGGTGGTCGAGACGACGCTCGACGGCGACGCCCGCGCTCGCGGCATCGTGCGCACCCCGACGATCGTCTTCCGCGCGGCCGGCAGCGACGCCGACAACGTCCGCTTCATCGGGCTCCCGAGCGGCTACGAGTTCCAGACCTTGGTCGAGGTCGTGCGCATGGTGGGCACGGGGGACTCCGGCCTCGGTCCGGCGTCCGTGGAACGGCTCGCCGAGCTCGACGCGCCCGTGCGCCTGCAGGCCTTCGTCACGCCGACGTGCCCGTACTGCCCCCGCGCGGTGCTCGCCGCCTACCGCTTGGCGCTGGCGAACCCGAACGTGATCGCCGAAGGCGTCGAAGCGAGCGAGTTCCCGCAGTTGGCGCAGCGCTACCGCATCTCGGGCGTGCCCGATACCGTCATCGACGGCCCGAGCGGCCAGGAGCGGGTGCTCGGCGGTCAGCCGGACAAGGTGTTCTTGGACGCGGTGCTCAAGGTGGCCGGTGCGGCGGCGTCGAACGCGGCGCCGAGCGCGACGACGGCGTAAGGGCCGGCCCAGATCAGCCCGAGGCCGAGCGGCAGCGCCGCGAGCGCGAGCCCGAGACCGAGCAGCACCTGGAGCACGAGCAGCGTGCCCCAGCGGTGGCGCACCAGGCGGAAGCTCGTCGCGATCGCAGCGAACCCGTCCATCCCTCGGTCGGCGACCAGGTAGGGCGCGAAGCCGGCGAACAGGACGTAGCCGAGCACGAGCGGGGTCGACAGGGCCGGGCCGAGCAGCGCCTCGGCGGCGTTGAGCACGAGCAGGTTCACGAGCAGGACGATCGCCCCCTGGGCGGTCGCTCCGGTGTGGGCGAGCAGGTCGCGGAACGCGACCGGCTCGCCCCGCGCGCGTCGGACCCCCACCATCAAGAGCCCCAGCGTGATCGGCGTCGTCGCCAGGATGCCGAGCGAGGCCGACACCAGTTCCCCGAGGCCGAGCGCGAAGGTCACGATCCCGACCAGCCAGGTGATCGCGATCCACGCCACCGCGCCGGCGAGCACGACGCGTTTGCTGCCGCGGAGCGCGGCGGCCGCCCTGCGCAGCACGGTGCCGAGGTCGAGCGCGTAGCCGTGGGCGATGGCGTGCGCCAGCGGGTCGTCGACCGGCGGCGGATCGGTTCGGTCCATGGCCGACCAGCGTACCGGACGCGCGCGGAGGCGACGCGCGGGCGCGGCCACCGTCGTGGCGCGCCGGTCCGAGTATCGTGCTGCATGACGGCACCTCTGCTGCACGCGGTCGGCACCGCGCTGCCCGCTCATCGCTACTCGCAGCCCCACCTCCGCGCGGTCATGGAGCGGTGGCTGAGCCCCGACCGGCGGACGGGCAAGCTGCTCGACCGGATCTACGCGCAGAGCGCCATCGACGCGCGCTTCAGCGTGATCGGCGACTTCTTGGACGACCGCGACGGCGACGAGGCCGACGCCCTGTTCGTCGGACCGGACGGCGCCTTCCGTTCGCCCTCGACCGGGGAGCGGAACGCCCGCTACGCCGTCGACGTCGGTCCGCTCGCCGCCGCGGCGGCGCGCTCGGCGTTCGCGCGCACCCGGGCGCTGGCCCCGCGCGACGTGACGCACCTGGTCACGGTCTCGTGCACCGGCTTCGCGACCCCGGGCGTCGACCTGCACCTGGTCGACGACCTCGGCTTGCCGGACGACGTCGAGCGCACGCACGTCGGGTTCATGGGCTGCTTCGCCGCCTTCCCGGCGCTGCGCCTCGCGCGCGCGTTCGTCGCGCTCGATCCCGACGCGGTCGTGCTCATCGTCTGCGTCGAGCTCTGCACGCTGCATCTGCAGCCGCGCTCGGACGTCGACTCGGTCCTCTCCGCGGCCGTCTTCGCGGACGGCGCCGCGGCCGTGCTCGTCTCCGGCCGGCCACCGGAGGGCGACGTCCGGCCGCTGCGGCTCGAGGCGACGTCGACGGCGGTGGCCCGCAGCGGGGTCGACTCGATGGCCTGGACGATCGGCGACCACGGTTTCGACATGACCCTCACGGCGTACGTGCCCCGCGTGCTCGAGGCCGAGGCGGGGGCGGCGGTCGCGCCGCTGTTGCGCCGTGGTGGTCTCGACGCGGCCGACGTGCCGTGGTGGGCCGTGCATCCGGGCGGTCGCGCGATCGTCGACAACGTCGCCCGCGCGCTCGCGTTGCCCGACGACGCGGTCGCGGCGTCGCGCGAGGTCCTGCGGACGTACGGCAACATGAGCAGCGCCACCGTCCTCTTCGTGCTCGAGCACCTCATGGACCCCGCGCGCCCCGGTCCCGCGGTCGACGACGCGGTGGCGGCCCTCGCGTTCGGACCGGGGCTCACGGTCGACGGCGCCCTCTTCCGGGTGGTGCCGAGCGCGTGAGCGCCGGGAGCGGCCGCACCGAGGACGTCGACGTGCTGGTCGTCGGTGGCGGACCGGTCGGCACCGCGCTGGCGCTCGACCTGGTGCGCCGCGGCCGTCGGGTGCGCGTGCTCGAGGCCCGCGCGCACGCTCCGGTCGGCAGCCGCGCGATCGGGATCCACCCGCCCGGCCTCGCCGTCCTCGACCGCCTCGGCGTCGCGGCGGCGCTCGTCGCCGCCGGGCGGCCGGTGCGGATGGGGCGGGCGCGCGGCGTCCGGGGAGCGCTCGGCTCCGTGCGCTTCGACGAGCCTGGCGCGGCGTGGCCGTTCGTGCTCACCGTCCCGCAGGCGATCACGGAGGCGACGTTGCGAGCCGCCCTCGAGGCCGCCGATCCGGCGGCGTGGGTCGCGGGGGTCCGCGCCGAAGCCCTTCACCGGGGGGGCGATGCCGTCGTCGTCGACGGGGTGGCCGGGGACGGGGCGCACCGCCGCTGGCGCGCCTCGGCGGTCGTCGGCGCCGACGGGCGCGACGGGGCGGTGCGCCGAGCGCTCGGCGTAGGGCGCCGCGGCGGCCCGTACCCGGACCAGTACGCGATGGCCGACCTCGCCGACGACCCGGATCGCTTCGCGGCCGACGAGGCGTGGGTCGTGCTCCATGCCGAGGGGGTCGTGGAGGGGTTCCCGCTGCCGGGCGGCGTGCGCCGCTGGGTGGTCCGGTGGCGCGGCAGCGTGGACGGGCTCCGCGAGCGCGCGCCCGCGGAGCTCGCCACGCTCGTGGCGGCCGAGGCGGGCCGTCGCCTGGGCGCGCCGCTCGATGGCGCCCTGCGGGGCAGCGCGAGTGCGTTCGGCGTCGAACGCTGGTCGGCCGACCGGTACGCGGTCGGCCGCGTCGCCCTGATCGGCGACGCCGCCCACGTCGTCAGCCCGATCGGCGGCCAGGGCATGAACCTCGGCTGGCTCGACGCCGCGGCGATCGCCGACGCCCTCGACGCGGGGCTCGACCAGGGCGATCCGGGGCCGCTGCTCGCGCGCGCCGCCGGGCACCGGCGCCGCGCCGCGCGCCGCGCGATCGCGCGCGCCGCCGCGCACACCGCCCTCGGTCGCCCCGTGGGCCCGATCGTCGGCGCGGTGCGCGACGTCCTGCTCGCCGCTGCGCTGCGGCCGCCGCTGGCCGCGCGGACGCGCGGGCGCTTCGTGATGGAGGGCCTCTCGTGACGCGGGGCCCTCGGTGAGCGCGCCCTCGCCTTCCGCCGCGGCTTGGCGGCGACCCTGGCGCCATCCGTGGGTCCGCCACCTGCGGCTGCCGTTCAACCTCTTCTTGAGCCCGCTCTTCCTGTGGGGGGCGTGGTGGGCCTCGGCCGAAGGCTCCACCGCGCCCGATCCGCTGCGCCTCGTCGTCGCCTGGCTCGCCTTGCACCTGTTCCTGTACGGCGGCACGAACGCGCTCAACTCCTTCTACGACCGCGACGAGGGGCCGATCGGCGGGCTGTTCGAGCCGCCGGCCATCGACCCCGGGCTGCTGCGCTGGGCCTGGGCGGTGCAGCTCGCCGGCCTGCCGCTGGCGGCATGGGTCGGGGGCCCGTTCGTCGTCGTGTGGTTGGCGCTGCTCGGCGTCGCCACCGCGTACTCGCACCCGGCGACCCGCTGGAAGGCGCGCCCCGTGGCGGCGCTGGCGGCGGTCGGGCTCGGTCAGGGCGGGTTGGGGGCGCTGGCCGGGGCGGTCGCGGTGCGCGACGAGTGGTCGGAGGTGGGCGCGCTCGTGGGCGCCGCGGCGCCGCTCCACCTGCTCGTGCCCGCGTGCCTGGTCCTCGCGCTGTACGTGGTGAGCCAGTCGTATCAGACGGTCGAAGACCGGCGCCGCGGCGACCGCACGCTGCCGGTCCTGTGGGGAGCGCGGACCGCCCTGCGCGCGGCCGCGCTCGTGGGCGCGATCGGCGCGACGCTCCTCGTCGCGCTGGTGGCGCTGCGCTCTGGAATCGCGTGGGCGACGGCGTTCGCTGCGTTCCTGGGGGCCCTCGGGCTCTGGCAACTCGCATGGGCGGCGCGCTTCCGGGAAGACGACGTCCGCGGTTCGTTCCGGACCACGATGCGCTTCGTGGCGGTGGCGGGCTTGGGCCTCACGGCGCTGCTGGCCGCGCTGCTCGCGGCGCGCGCCTAGCGCGACCCGGCGCCCGCCGGGTGCTCGCCGCCGCGCACGGCGTGCGCGGGGCACCATGGCGCCAAGGCGACCCCGTACCTCAATAAATGCGGTATGCTCGCCCGCATCGCGCCGCCCCTCCGGGTGGCCTCGGGCGCCTCGCCCGGAAGGAGCTTCCCATGACCCTCCCCACCAGCTACGACGCCGAGCGCCAACGCGCCCTCAAGGGCGCTCTCCTGAGCATCGAGAAGCAGTTCGGCAAGGGGGCGATCATGCGGTTGGGCGACGACCCGGGGGGGTTGGCGTTCGGGGTGGTCAG
>JAABSI010000059.1 GCA_011390455.1 Trueperaceae bacterium | reverse complement strand
GACGGCGACGAGGTCGTCGCGCGGCTCTGGCTGCCCGAGCCGGAGCCGTTCGGAGCGCCGACGGGCCGCGCCTGGGGCGCACGCGTCCGCACGCTCACATGGCGCCGGCGGGTCGTCGCGCCGCCCGACGTCGCGTGGGAGGTCTTCTTCACCCTGCTCTGGGTCGGTGGGGCCGGCTTCGGACCGCGCCCCGTGATCGAGGAGCCGGGCGACGCCCAGTGGGCGGGTTCGACGCGGCGGATGGGCATCGGCGCGCGGGGCGTGCGCGAACGCATCGTGGCCGCCGAGCGTCCGCGGCGTCTCGAGTACCGGGTGATGAACCCGTCCTGGCGGACGTTCCCCGTCGAGCACCACGCAGGGACGGTGGTGTTCGAAGCGACCGGGGACGGCGGGACCGAGGTGCGCTGGCGCGTGGAGCTCGTGCCGAAGCGCGGCGCCGGCCTAGCGGTCCTGGCCGCGACGCGCTTCGTCATCGGGCGCTACCTGGCCGCGTTGGCGCGGGCGTGCGGGCCCTCGGGCCCCTCCGGTAGCTGAGCGCTTCGCGATCACGCGGCCGGCGATCCGCCCGGCGCGACCTCGACGCGGTTGCGGCCGCGCGCCTTGGCGGCGTAGAGCGCTCGGTCGACCCGCTCGAAGAGGCGATCGACGCTGTCGCTCGCCTCGAAGGTGGCGACGCCGACGCTGACCGTGAGGTGGCCGACGCCCTCGAAGGCCTCATGCTCGATGCGCGCTCGGATGCGTTCGGCCGACGCCGACGCCGCGTCGGGTCCGCTCTCGGGCAGGACCACCAGGAACTCCTCGCCGCCCCAACGGCCGACGAAGTCGGAGCCACGGGCGGCGTCTTGGAGTACGCGCGCGATCTGGCGCAGCACGTCGTCGCCGACGGCGTGTCCGTGGACGTCGTTGATCTCCTTGAAGTGGTCGACGTCGAGCATCAGGATCGAGAACGCGCTCCCGTAGCGCTCGGAGCGCTGCACCTCGTCGGCGAGCCGGACGTCGAGGCCGCGTCGGTTGGGGATGCGCGTGAGCGGGTCGAAGATGGCCAGGTAGGCCCACACGGCCTTCTCGTCGGCATGGGCGCGCAGCGTGCGGGTCAGGAGGTCCTGAGTCTGCTGGTGGTCGCGCTGCTCGGTCTCGAGGTCGCTGACGTCGATGTAGGTGAAGAGGCCGCAGGCGCGGCCGTCGACCTCGATGGTGCGCGCCGAGATCAGGACCTGGACCTCGGGACCGTCGGCCGTGCGCAGCCGCATCCGGACCTTGTGGAGGCGGGCGCCCGCGCGCAATCGCTCGACGGCCGTCGCGAGGTCGCGGTCGAGGTGCAACGGCTCGAGATCGGCGAGCGAGCGGTCCTTCAGGTCTTGGACGTCGAACCCGGTGAGCGCCGACATGCCCTCGTTGGCTTCGATGATGCGCAGGTCGTCGAGGCGGAAGACGACCGACGGCGCCGGGTCGGCCTCGAAGACCGCGCGGTAGCGGCGCTCGGCGCGCCAGCGGTCGGTCTCGTCGCGCACCGTGAGCACGCTCAGCTGCGGCTCGCCCTCGATGCGGTGGCCGCTGTAGACGTACACGCGCGGGTCGGCGTCCCCGGTGCGTTGGACCACGAGTTCCACGTCGCGGTACCGCTCGCCCCGCAGGGCGCGCACCACGGGGCGGTCCTCGTCGGCGATCCGAACCCCTTCGAGGGTGCGGAAGACGAAGGTCTCGAGCGAGTGGTCGCGCAGGTTGATCGTCGCTCCGCCCGTGTCGATGCGGTCCTCGATGCCGTAGAGCGTCTTGGCCGCGGGGTTCATGAAGAGCACTCGGCCCGTCGGATCGGTGACGAACAGGGCGTCCTGAACGCCTTCGAGCAGGGCGCGGAGCGCTGGAGACGTCAGCTCTGGGGTGGTGGGCTCCGGGGCGTCGGGCGTGGCGGTCATCGAGTCCACCCTAGTGCAGTCGGGGCGACGATCCGTCGCGGATGCCCGGTCCGGCGGCGGGCGGATGTCCGAGCGACGACCGTGGACCCGAACGCCGGCGGGGTGGGGTGTCCCTTGCGATGGCGCACGATCGGCGCAAGATGGGGCGCATGAGCAGCGACGCGACCGTGCCGACCCAGGCGCTCCTCCGCCCCTTCCTCTTCATCCTCGACGAGTTCGCGGGCCATCCGCCCAAGACGACCCCAGGCAGCGCGTGTCTGGACCGCGACACGGGATGGCTGCAGACGCTGGCCGCGATCGATGCGGCGCACGCGTCGCGACCGATCGTCGCGGGTGGGACGAGCATCGCGGCGCAGACCGCCCACGCGGCCTACTACGTCGAGCTGATCGAGGCGGGCATGCGTGGGGCGGAGCCGGTGTCCGACTGGCCCGGGAGCTTCCAGCCCGCCATCGTCGACGAAGCGGCGTGGCAGGCGCAGCGCGAACGGCTCCAGGCGAGCCTGGAGCGGTTCCGTGGCCTCGTCACGAGCGACTTGACGTGGGACGAGAGCCGCCTAGGGGACGCGCTCGCGGTCCTGGCCCACACCGCCTACCACCTCGGTGCGGTGCGGCAGATGGTGCGCGCGACGGGGGCGCCATGAGTTCCGGTCACCACCGGCGACCCTCGGTGAGGGGCATGCCGGGACCGCCGGTTCATGCGTCCGCTGCGCGCGGCGCGACCTCGATGCGGTTGCGGCCGCCCTTCTTGGCGGCGTAGAGCGCCCGGTCGACGCGCTTGAAGAGGCGGTCCAGGCGGTCGCTCCCCTGGAACGTGCCGACGCCGATGCTGACCGTGAGGTGGCCGACGCCGGGGAAGGCCTCCTGCTCGACGCGCTCGCGGATGCGGGTCGCCGACTCGAGCGCCGCTTCGGGTCCGCTCTCGGGCAGGATCACCAGGAACTCCTCGCCGCCCCAACGGCCGACGAAGTCCGACCCGCGTGCCTCTCGCTGCAGCACGTGCGCGACCTGGCGGAGCGCGTCGTCGCCGGCATCGTGGCCGTGGGCGTCGTTGAGCTGCTTGAAGTCGTCGAGGTCGAGCAGGAGGATCGAGAACACGTTGCCGTAGCGCTCGGCGCGTTGCACCTCGTCGGCGAGTCGGACGTCGAGGCCGCGCCGATTGGGGATGCGCGTGAGGGCGTCGAAGATGGCCTGGTACGACAGCACGGCCTTCTCGTCGGCGTGTTCGCGCAGCGTCGCGTGCAGCAGGTCCTGGGTTTGCCGATGCTCCCGCTGCTCGTCCTCGAGGTCGCTGACGTCGATGTAGGTGAAGAGGCCGCAGGCGCGGCCGTCGACCTCGATGGCGCGCGCCGAGAGCAGCACCCGCAGTTCGGGACCGTCCTCGGTGCGCATCACCATCCGGACCTTGTGGAGGTACGCACCCGTACGGAGGTGCTCGACCGCGACGCCGAAGTCCGTGTTCGAGTGGAACGGCTCGAGATCGGCGAGCGACCGGCTCGTCAGTTCTGGGATGTCGAGCCCCGTGAGGTCGGCCATGCCCTCGTTGGCGTCGACGATGCGCAGATCGTCGAGGCGGGCGATCACCGATGGGGCCGGGTCCGCCTCGAAGACGACGCGGTAGCGGCGTTCGGCGCGCCAGCGGTCGGTCTCGTCGCGCACCGTGAGCACGCTCAGCGGCGGATCCCCCTCGATGCGGTGCCCGCTGAACACGTACACGCGCGGGTCCGCGTCGCCGGCGCGCTGAACCACGAGTTCGACGTCGCGGTACTGCTCGCCGCGCAAGGCGCGCACCACGGGGCGGTCCTCGTCGGCGACCGCGACCCCCGCGAGGGTGTGGAAGACGAAGGTCTCGTCCGAGTGGTGGCGCAGGTTGAGGGTCGAAGCGTCCGCGTCGACGCGGTCCTCGAAGCCGTAGAGGGTCTTGGCGGCGGGGTTCATGTAGACCACTTGGCCCTCGGGATCCGTGACGAACAGCGCGTCCTCCACCCCTTCGAGCAGAGCAAAGAGCGCCGGTGGCGAGAGCTTCGGGGGGTTGGAAGCCGGGGGCTTGGACGGTGCGGGCATCGCGACCAGCGTAGGTCCGTCGGGGCGCGAACTCGGTGCGGATGCCCGACCCCTCGAGCCGAGGGCGGGTGGCCGCTCAGACCGCCGCTCCACCCCCGAGCAAGCCAGCGATCAGCCACACGATCAACCCGAGCGCCACGAGACCGAGCAGGACCTTCATCAAGACGGCACCGATCCGGAACGCGAGGTAGACCACGACGATCAGTACGAGGATGCTGACGACGTCCGTCATCTCCATCGGACCCCCTTTCCCAGACCACCGTACGGTAGGACCGCGGTCGCGGCGCGCCACGACGACCATCCTCCCGGTCGCCCTGCGCCACCGCGCGGAACGCCTAGCGTCTGCCCTCGTCCGCCGCGGCGGCGCCTCCGGTACCGGCCGCGACCGTCGCGACGATCCGCTCGCGCGACCAGCCGTAGGGCGTCGAGGCGTCGAGGCGCGCCCACTCGTGCGCCGCCTGGCGCAGCGTGACGTCGGCCTCCTCGGCGTTCGGCACGACCAGGTACCGCTCCCGCGGCGCCTCGTCGAACAGCGCCGCGTGGCACGCGGCCGCGACCGGTTCCGGACCGGGGTATTCCGACCGCGAGGTGTCGGCGCCCGGCGCGAACAGCGCCTTGATGCCCTCGCTGGCGTCTTCGGGCGGCGCGAAGCGCCCGACGGCGCTCCGCACGATCGCCGACGCGAAGTTGCCGGGCGCGACGGCGCACACGTGCACGCCGAGCGGCGCGAGCTGCATCGCGAGCGCGTCGGTGTACGCCTCGAGGGCGTGCTTCGACATGCTGTACGCCCCCAAGTGCGGGGAGGAGATCGTCCCCGAGAGGCTCGAGATGGTCACGATGCGGCCCCGGCTCGCGAGGATCAGGTCGACGAGCGCGTTGGTCACGCGGTGGACCCCGAAGACGTTGACCTCGAACACGGCCTTCAGTTCGTCGAGCGAGGTCGCGGTCAGGTGGCCGAGGTGGGCGATGCCCGCGTTGTGGACGATGCCCCAGAGGCCGTCGCCGCGGGCGTCGATCGCATCGCGCAGGCGCGCGACCTGGGCGTCGTCGGTGACGTCGCAGATGACGGGTTCGGCGCCGTCGATCGCGGCGAGGCGCGCGGCGTCGGCCTCGGTGCGGACGGTGGCGATCACGGGCACGCCCTGCGCGGCGAGGTGGGTGGCGATCGCGAGGCCGATGCCGCTGCTGCAGCCGGTGACGAGCACGCTCTGGGGCATGGACGAATCTACCCCAGGCGATCGATTCGCGCGCAAGCGGAGGTCCGTGCGCGCGGGCCGCTCAGCCGCAACCGCAGCCCACGCACGCGCCGCCCTTGGCCGCCAGCAACCGTTGTTCGATCCGCAGCGACGTCGGCGTGACCGCCAACCCCCCGAGCGAGGTGCAGCGGTGCTCGCGCGGCATGCGTTCGGCCACGGCCTTGGCGGCGTCGACCACCTCGTCGAGCGGGATGAGCGGGTCGAAGCCGGCGAGCGCCATGTTGGCGCACGACAGCGCGTTGGCGGCCGCCATGACGTTCTTGCCGAGGCAGGGCGCCTCGACGCGGTTGGCGATCGGGTCGCAGATGAGGCCGAGCATGCTCTGCAGCGCCATCGAGGCCGCCGCGAGCGCCTGGTCGCGGGTGCCGCCGGCGAGGGTGACCAGGGCCGCTCCGGCCATGCAGGCCGCGGCGCCCCCCTCGGCCTGGCAGCCGCCCACCTCGGCGGCGAAGGTCCAGCGGGTGGTGAAGATCGCGCCGACCAGGCCGGCGGCGAGCATCGCGCGCGCCATGTCCTCCTCGGAGCGGTCCATGGACTCGGCCATGGCGATGACGGCGCCGGGCAGCGCCGCGCACGCACCGGCGGTGGGCGCGGCCACGATCACGCCCATGGCGCTCTTCACCTCCATCAGCGCGGTGACGTACAGGACGATGCGGTTGAGCGCGCCGCCGTCGAGCAGGCGCCCGGCCTCCATCATCTCGAGGAAGCGCCCGCTCTGATGACCGAGGACGCGGTCCTCGTAGTGGGTGCCGGCGATCCCTTGGTCGATCGAGCGCCGCAGGATCCCCACGATCTCGACCATCTTCGCGACGACCTCGTCCTCGTCGAAGCCGCTTCGCGCCCGCTCGTACTCGACCGCGAGGCGCCACAGCGGCGTGTGGCGGTCGCCGTCGAACGCCAGCAGTTCTTCGCTACCGGTGAAGGGCAGCCGCACGCTCCGTTGCGAGGGCACCGGCAACACGCGGCCGAGCCGCCGCACGCGCGTCGGCCGCAGCTCGGCGAGCACGTCGTCCGCGACGAACGCCGCCGCCTTCACCTGCACCAGCAGGCCGCCCTCGGCGTCGTGGACGAGCACCTCGTCGGCGCCCAAGCGCGGCGCGAGCCGCTCGACGGCCGCGCGGGCCGATGCGTCCGACCAGATCAGCGTCTCTGCGTACCCGCCGTCCATCCCGAGCGCGACGCCGTCGATCGAGAGGACCTCCATCATGCCGCCGCCGGTGGAGATCGCGATCAGCGCGTGCTGCTCGTGCGCGTTCCGCAGGGTGAGCCGGTACGTGTTGGGGTGCGGGTCGCCGACGTCGACCGTCTCGATGCGCAGCGCGATGCCCGCGTCGGCGAGGGCCTGGGCGGAGTCGGGCAGGCGCTCGTCGTCCGCGTCCCATCCCAACAGGCCGCCGAAGAGCCCCATGTCGGAGCCCTGGCTCTCGTGGGTCGTCGGGAGCGAACCCTCGCGGTCGAACTCGACCAGGACGTCGGTCAGGTCGCCGTCCATCAGGTCGCGCGCCAGCCGTCCGATGCGCAGCGCGGCCGCGC
This sequence comes from Trueperaceae bacterium, assembly GCA_011390455.1. Next base: position 11,849 of record JAABSI010000059.1, on the reverse strand, counting down.
AGTGCGAGCTCGAGGGGCCGCGCATGACCGGGCCGATGACGTCGTTGAAGATGCTGATGGCGGGCATGCGGCATCGTAGCAACGACCGTCCCTAAAGCCAGCGCGTCGGCGGCCGTTCGAGCGCGCGCCCCTTCCAGGACGTCCGGCGGCGGACGCCGTCGACGAACGATCGCACCGCGACGGCCAGGAACGCGGCGAAGCTCACCGGGTACGCCAGCGCCAGCCCGACCGGCAAGCGGAGGCGCGCGTGGACGAGGCCCCAGTGGGCGACCGACAGAGCGATCGTCGCGAGCAGCCACCCGGGCGCGATCGGCACGCGGTCCGGCCACGCGAGGTGGAGCGCACCCACGGCCACCGGCCCGAGGACCGCGTACGCCAGCCACCCCCAGACGAAGACGTACGGGAGGATCGCGGATCCGAAGGCCGCGAACACGTTCCTGGAGAAGCCGTCGGCCGCCTCGCGCCCGCTCCGGTACATCCGGCACGTCACCAGGTCGGTGGCGTCCAGGAGGCGCCAGGTGAGCCCCGCCCGCGCGACGCGCCGCGCCAGGTCGATGTCGTCGACGACGCTGCCGCGGACGGCCGCGTGGCCGCCGATCGCGTCGTAGGCGTCCCGGCGGAAGGCCATGAGCTGGCCCACGGCGCGGGCCACCGGTGCCCGGCGCCAGACGCGCGCCAAGGCGAGCGGCGTGAACGAGAAGAGTGCCCAGTAGAACATCGGGACCAGGAGCGCCTCTCCGGGGGTCCCCAGGACCTGCCGCGGCAGCCCGGACATCAGGTCGGCCCGGCTCGCCTCCAGCGACCCGACGATGCCCCCGACCGCATCGGGATCGACGAAGACCGTGTCGGCGTCGGCGAACAGCAGGACCTCGCCTCGGGCCGCGCGCGCGAGCCGGTGGCAGGCCCAGTTCTTGCCCGTCCAGCCCGCCGGCGGCTCTTCGCCCGTGAGCACCACGAGCCGCTGATCGCCAGCAGCCGTGGCCGCCGACTGCTCGGCCTCGAGGATCGCGCGGGTGCCGTCCTCGGAGCGGTCGTCGAGCACCAGGACCTCGAGGTCGGGGTAGGTCTGGGCCAGGAGCGAGCGCACGCAGGCGCCGACGTTCGCCTCCTCGTTCCGGGCCGGCACCAGCAGCGAGACCCGCGGCGTAGGGGCTCCGATGCGGCCGCGCGCCGGACGCGTCAGCAGGAACACGTTGCCGAGGACGACGAGCAGCACGCCCGCCTGGAAGGCGACGATGCCCACCAGGGCGTCGCCGGCCAGGAACCCCAAGGCTGCCTCGGTCATGCCGTCCGCGGCGCGCGCCGCCGCAGGTGGGGGGTCTGGGCGAGCTGCGCGCGGTGCTTCCAGAGGACGATCGCGGCCTGCAGGACCAGCGTCAGCACCGGCCAGCCGCCGGGCACCCACAGCAACACGCCCAGGAGCATCGCGGCCAGCGCGATCGCCACCGCCCACCCGTCGGGTTGGACCAGGAGCGTCGCCAGCACGATGGTCGTGAGCGCGACCAGCGGGATCGTCCAGAGCGTCAGCCCGATCCAGGTGCCGAGCAGGACCGCGAGCGCCTTGCCGCCCTTGAAGCCCAGGAAGGGCGAGAACGCCGCACCGGCTACGGGCAGCACCGCGATCAGCGCGAGCGCGGCTCCCTCCAGGCCGAGCACGTCGCGCGCGAGGACGATCGGCAGGACGCCCTTGGTGACGTCGAGGAGCAGCACGGCGAGGCCCAGGGCCGGCCCGCCGGCGCGCAGGGCGTTCATCGCCCCCGGGTTGCCGTCGCCGACGGCGCGCACGTCGCGCGTGCGGGCGAGCCTCGCGACCCACACCGCGAAAGGCAGCGAGCCGCCGACGAAGGCGACCAGCGCCGCGATGGCGACCGCCGGGAAGGGGTTCATCGTCGGGGCGCATTCTACCGCGGGGGCCTCGGGAGTCCCGTCCCGAACGCGGCCCGCGCTCGGCGCGTCGCCCGCCGGCGACCCCGCCGGCGGTGGCCGCGACGGGTTCCGTGAGGCGACCGTCCCTAGCCGAACGCCGCGGGTTGCGGCACCCTCATGGGATCGGAGCCGCCTCACCGCGCCGCGATGCCGGCGACCGGGCGACCCCCCGTGGAGGCTCGAGATGGATGTCCTCTCCGTCGTGCTCATCGCCTTCGGCGCCCTGGAGCTCCTGAACGTCCTGACGCTCTACCTCGCGCCCGGTTCGCGCCGTGGCAACGCGTTGGGCGTCTTCCGCGCCTACGAGCGCTCGAAGCAGGACCCCGAGGTCCACGCGCTGGTGCGGTACCTGGTCGACTGGGTGGCCGGCACCAAGCTGATCTTCATCGTGCTGCTCATCGGCATCGTCCTCACCGGCTCGCCCGAGACCAAGGTCTTCAGCACCATCGCGCTGATCTTCTCGATCCTCACCTTCTACTCGCGTTTGTATCCGGCGATCACCCAGATGGACGCGGCCGGGCAGATCGTCCCGCGCGGGTACTCGCGGACGCTCGCCGCCATGATCGCCTCGTTCGTCGTCGTCTTCGGCGTCGCGGTGGTCGTCTACCTGGTGGGGTACGCGGCGGCATGAGGCTCGACCCCGATGCGGTGCGGGCGCTGTGGTCGCGCACCTACAACACCCACGGCAAACCGGACTGGTCGCACCTGTTCCCGCACTACCACGACGACATCGTCTTCCAGGACTCGATCCAGCGGGTCGAGGGGCGCGAGGCCTTCGAGGCCCTGTGCAACCGGCTCGCCAAGCGCTGCAAGGAACTGCGCATGCACATCGTCGACGTTTCGCAGACGGGCGACGTCCTCTTCCTCGAATGGGAGATGACGCTGATGTTCGAGCGCTACCCCAGCTCGACCCTGTACGGCTGCACCAAGCTGACCCAGGACGAGGACGGTTTGATCGTCCGCCAGCGCGACTACTACGACCTGTGGGGCGACATCTTCGACAACATCCCGCGCTTCGCCAAGATCTACCGCCGCTTCATGCGGCGCCGGTTCGGGTAGGCCGTGGTCCGCTACCTCCACCAGTACCGCACGGCCGACTTTCAGCAGCTGCTCCGCAACCAGCGAACGCCGCACCAGCGGACGACCGCCTCGCTCGCCGACAAGACGGTCGTGATCGCGGGGGCCACGTCGGGCGTCGGGCTGGCCGCCGCCCGGGAGGTCGCGCGCTTCGGGGGGCGCCTGGCGCTGGTGGCGCGGAACGAGGCCAAGGCCGAGGCCGTCCGGGCGCAGCTCGAGCGCGACTTCGGGGCCGAGGTCGCGGTGTTCCTGGCCGACTTCGCGCGCCTCCGCGACGTCCATCGCGTCGCCGAGGAGCTGCTCGAGCGCCTCGAGCGCATCGACGTGCTCATCAACAGCGCCGGCGTGCACTGCACCCGCCGGCAGGGGACCGAGGACGGGTTTGAACTGGTCTTCGCCGTCAACCACCTCGCCCCCTTCGTCCTCACCCGGCGGCTGCTGCCGCGCATGCGCGAGACCGGCACGGGGCGCGTCCTGCAGGTGAACTCGCAGGGGCACCGCTTCGGCGGCCTGAACCTGGCGGACCTGGACTGGCGCCGCCGTTTCTACGTCGGGCTGCTGGCCTACGGCGCTTCGAAGACGGCGCAGCTGCTCTCGGTCTGGGAGTTCGCCGACCGGCTCGCGGGGAGCGGCGTCACGATCAACGCCATGCACCCGGGCGAGGTCCATTCGGGCATCGGCCAGAACAACGGGCCGCTCTACCGAGGCTTCCATCGCTTCGTCGTCGCGCCGTTCCTGGCGGACGCGCGCGTGGCGGGCGAGTCGCTGCACGTCCTGGCCGCCGCGCCCGAGCTCGAGGGCGCGGGCGGGCGCTACTTCAACCGCACGCATCTCGAGAAGCCGGCGCCGCACGCGCTGGACCGGGACGTGGGCCGCGAGCTCTGGGAGATGACGATGGACCTGACTGGGTTGACCGATGGCCTTTGACGTCCTGGTGGTCGGCGGCGGGGCCGCCGGACTGACCGCCGCGGCGTACGCCGCCCGCGCGGGCCGGAGCGTGGCGCTCTTCGAGCGGCAGGCGCGGCTGGGCGGGCTGGTGCAGTCCGTGAATCGCGACGGTTTCGTCTTCGACATGGGGCTGCGCGCCGTCGAGAACGCGGGGATCGTCCTGCCCATGCTCGAGGAGCTCGGGCTGCACCTGGAGCACGTGCGCAGCCCGGTGTCGGTCGCGATCGAGGACGATCGGATCACCGTCGATTCGAAGGCGTCGCTCGCCGATTACCGCGACCTGCTGGTGCGCACCTACCCCGACCGCGCGGCCGACGTCGACCGGATCATGGCGCTGATCGAGCGGATCATGCGCGACATGGATGTCCTGTACGGGATCGACAACCCGCTCTTCAAGGACCCGATGCGCGACCGCCGCTACCTCTTCGGCACGCTGCTGCCGTGGATGGTCAAGTTCGTCGCCACCATCGGGCGGATCAACCGCATGTCGGGTCCGGTGGAGGCGCTGCTCGACGAGCTGACCGACGATCCGGGCCTCAAGGGCATCATCGGCCAGCACTTCTTCAAGGGGACGCCGGCCTTCTTCGCGATGAGCTATTTCAGCGTCTACCTCGACTACCTCTACCCCTGCGGCGGCACCGCGGCGCTGATGGGGCTGCTCGAGGGCTTCGTCCGCACGCACGGCGTGGACGTGCGCACCAACCAGCCGATCGTCGCCCTGGACCCCGAGGCGCGGACGGTCACCGATCGCGACGGCGCCGTCCACGGCTACGGGACGCTCATCTGGTGCGGCGACCTCAAGGCGCTCTACCGGGCGATCGACGCCGACGCCATCACCGACCCGCGCCTGGCCCGCGCCGTCGCCGCCCGCCGCGCCGAGCTCGAGGCGTGCACCGGCAGCGACTCGGTGCTGTCGCTCTTCCTGTCGGTCGACGAACCGCCGGCCACCTTCGCGGCGATCTCCGAGGGCCACCTGTTCTACGCGCCCGACGCGCGCGGTCTGGGCGACCTGCACACGAAGGGCCTCGAGGAGCTGCTGGCGCGCCACGTCGACGGACCCCTGCCCGAGGCGCCGGTGAAGGCCTACCTGGACGCCTTCTTCGCCCGCACCACCTACGAGGTCTCGATCCCCGTCCTCAAGGACCCCGCGCTGGCGCCGCCGGGGAAGACCGGCCTGATCGTCAGCTGCCTCTTCGACTACCGGCTCACCCGCCGGATCCAGGAGTCCGGCTGGACCGACGCCTTCCGCGAGCACGCCGCCGAGGCCATGACGGCCGCGCTCGCCCAGGGGCTCTACCCGGGCCTGGGCGCGAAGGTGCGGTCGCGCTTCATGACGACGCCGGTCACGCTCGAGTCCTACACCGGCAACACCGACGGCGCGATCGTCGGCTGGGCGTTCGACGGTCCGCACATGCCGGCCGTCCACCAGATGCAGCGGGTGGCGAGCTCGGTGCGGACGCCCATCCCGGGCGTGCTGCAGGCGGGGCAGTGGGCGTACAGCCCGGGCGGCGTGCCGATGGCGTTCCTGACGGGGAAGCTGGCGGCGAACCGAGCGCTGAAGGGCGCTCGCCGCTGACGGCGCTCAGGCCAGGTCGCGGAGCACCTCGGCCACCGTCATCACGTCGTCGCGGGTGCAGTCGAACTGCCCCACCTGGACGCGGATGACGAAGCGGCCCGCGTGGCGCGTCTGCGTCAGGTAGACGCGGCCGTCGTCGTTGATGCGGGCGAGCAGCGCCTCGGTGGCGGCGTCGCCCTCGGTGCACGCGAAGGTGAAGAGCGAGAGCACGGGCGGGGTGACGACCTCGAAGCCCGGGAGGTCGGCGATCACCGTCGCGAGCTCCTGCGCCCAGGCCACGTGGTCGCGGATGCGGCGGCGCAGGCCGGAGAGGCCGTAGGCGCGCAAGGTGAACCAGAGCTTGAGCGCGCGGAAGCGCCGGCCCAGCGGCACCGTCCACTCGTTGAAGTTGGTGATCCGGTCCGGCCCCTCGTGCCCGAGGGTCTGCAGGTACTCGGGGCGGAGGCCGAGCGTGCGAACCTGCGGGACGGGGTCGGCGAGGAACTGCACCGCGCAGTCGAACTGCGCGCCGAGCCATTTGTGCGGGTTGAAGACGATGCTGTCGGCGCCGTCGACGCCGGCCCACAGGGGCCGGAACTCGGGGCAGATCATGGCAGAGCCGGCCCAGGCCGCGTCGACGTGCGTGTAGAGCCCGTGCGCCTTGGCGACCGCGAGCGACTCGGCGATCCGGTCGCACGCGCCGATCGAGGTGCCGCCCGTGGCCAGGATCACCCCGGCGGGCACGTAGCCGGCCGCGAGGTCCGCGCGGATGGCGGCGTCGAGGGCGGCGCTGTCCATGGCGTGCTCGGCGTCCGTCGGGACCTTGACCAGGTTCGCCTGGCCGATGCCGGCGATGCGCGCGCCCTTGTCGATCGAGCTGTGCGTCTCGGCGGAGGCGTAGAGGCGCAGCACCGGCTGACCCGACAGGCCGGCGTCGTTGCCCTGCCAGCCGGTCGCGATCTCCCGCATGGTCAGGATGGCGGCGAGCGTCGCGGTCGTGGCGCTGTCGTGGATCGTGCCCCGGAAGTGGGGTGCCAGGCCGAGGGCGTCGCGCAGCCAGCGGACCATCACCTCCTCGATCTCGGTGGCGGCCGGCGAGGTCTGCCAGAGCATCGCCTGCGCGGCGATCGCGTTGGCGAGCTGCTCGGCCCACATGGACGCCGGCGCGGCGTTCGCCGGGAAGTAGGCGAAGAAGCGCGGGTGCTGCCAGTGCGTCATCGCGTCCGGGACGACGTCCTCGAAATCCGCGAAGATCCGCTCGAGCGCATCGGGCTCCTCGGGCGCCCGCTCGGGCAAGCGGGCCGCGGTGGCGCCGGGGGTGGTCTGGGCCCGCACGGGCCGGTCGCGCAAGGTGGCGTGGTACGCGTGCGCCCAATCGGCGGCGCGTTTCGACCAGTCGCGGAGCTCGTCGTGGTTCATCCGGGGTCCTCACGTTCCTGCGGGGTCGGCGCCGTGCGGCGACGCAGACAGCTACGAACTGGGGCCGTGCGCGTCGGCAGGATACGACGGCCGGCCCTCCCTTCGAGGCTCGGTGCGCCGTTCGGCGCGATCGGGCTTGCGCTCGGTCGTGTCTGGCTCGGCCCCGAGCCCGATGACCGTCGCGGACGGCTGAGCCAGCGCCACGGCCGGCGCACCCGATCGCGGGTGCGCCGGCCGTGGACCGAGCCTGAGGTCAGGGGGCGAAGGTGAAGTCGAAGGCGGTGATGGTGATGGCGGTCGTCCGGTCTCCGTCGAATCCTGGCCCACCCTCGTTGACCGCCGTGCTCAGGTCGACGAAGTCCGTGTAGCCGCCAGCGGCTGCGGTGTCGGTGTCGACGTCGCCGTGCCCGACCGCGTTCCACGAGTAGGCGAGGCCGGCCGGGAAGGCGAAGCCGCCGGTGGCCGGGTTCGGCACGGTGACGTCGGTCCTGGTGGTGGTGAGCGCGATGGCGGGACCGTTGAGCGCGGTGTCCCACACGTACGTGCGGGCGCCGCCGCCTGCAGCGGCCGTCTCGAACGGGGTGGTGAGCTCGACGCCGGTGGCGCCATCGGCGGGCGACACGAGTTCGATCGGCGGGCCCACCGAGAAGGTCCCAGCCTCCAACCCGATGCCGGTCTTCCAGGTGTAGGCAGCGCTCGTGGCATCGCTGGCCGCGAACACGACGTCGTACGTGACGCCCGGGAGCTCAGGGACGGTCAGCTGGAAGTCCGACGTGGCGAGGTCGAGGTTGGCCAGCGGCATGCTCAGGTGTGGCCCGAAGCGGACCGACACCAGGAGGTCTGCATTGACCAGGGCGACGGGCTTCGTGGTCGTCCCCGAGAGCACGCCGGAGTCGACGGGATCGAAGTCGAGGTTCGCGAGGGCAGCGACGCCGTCCTCGAGGTTGACGGCGATCGTCTCGTAGCCGAGGTACGCGACGGGAACGTCGTCGGCGTCGACCGTGAAGTGGAAGGCGTGCAGGCGGGCGGCGACGCCGGTGCCATCGAACCAGGCGGCGCCGATCGAGTAGCCCGTGTCGCCCACTTGCGCCGCGTCGCAGCCGTAGATGGGCACCGCGAGGCCCTCGACGCAGACCACGACCACTTCGTCCGCGCCGAGCGCGCCGGCGGTCAGCGAACCCGACACGGTGGTGCCGAGCGTCGGCGAGGCCGCGGCACCCAGCGCGAAGGTCGGTCGCAGCAGCGGCTCCGCCGCGGTCATCCCCTCGTAGACGTGCAAACCACCGTTGCCGAGCGCCGAGCTCACGACCAGGTCGTAGGGGACCGCGAGCCCCGTGAGCGTGAAGGTGCCGGTGGCGTCGGTGAAGGTGCTCTCGTCTTGACTGCGGACGGTGGCGCCCACCAGGGGCCGTGAACGGGACCCCAGGACGCGGCCCTCGACCGTGAGGCTGGTGACGTCGAGCGACAGGGCGGTGTCGCTGGTCAAGGAGCCGCTGCTGGCGGTCACGGTGAGGGCGGAGGTGGCCTCGGTGGCCGCGGCGCCGACGGTGATCGTGAGGGTGCTCGTGAGGACGCCGCCGGTCAGCGTCGCCCGGGCGAAGGCGGCGGTGACGTTCGCCGGCAGACCGGTGACGCTCAGGTCGACCGCGTCGGCAGCGCCACCCAGGCGCGTGAGGTCGACCGGGACGTCTGCGGTGGCGCCGCGCAGGACGGCCACGGAGGCCGTGCCGACGGCGAGCTGCAGGCCTGGTGGGACGGACGGCGCACCGCAGGCGGCGAGCGCGACGGCGACGGCCAGGAGCCATGGCGTCCTGGCCGAGGCGGACGTGGACCTACGGCGGGCAAGGGGTACGGAACGGCGCAAGGTGGCTCCTTCTTCCTCGGGTACCGAGGCTGCGTCGCCCGAACGACCGAGTCGTTCGCGCTCATGGGGATGGGGGATTGTAGGCGCCGGCGCGGGGTCGTGGGCGGCGTTCGTCACACGGGGTGTGGCGTGCAGGGCCGCAGCGGTTCGGTCGTGCGGCGGATGGGCGTGCGAGGGCGGATCGGGATGGTTCGGACGTGCGTCCGACGCACGACGGTCGTCGGCGCGTGCACGGGTCGGCGCGTCGGCCGCCCGGGCGTCTACCGCGAGGCGGTCGTCGGCGCCGCGTCGCTTCCGGAGGCCAACGGGCGGGTGCGGTCCGTCAACCACGCCGCCGCCTCGCGGTCCAGGTGGGGGACGAGCGCTTCGCGCACGCGGAGGTGGTAGGCGTCGAGCCAGCCGCGCTCTTCCGGCGTCAGGAGTCCGGGCGCGATCAGGTCGCGGTCGAAAGGGCACACGGTAAGCGTCTCGAAGCCGTAGAACGGGCCGAACGCGGTCGTCGACGAGGCGACGGTCGCGATCGTGTTCTCGAGCCGGACGCCGAAGGACCCGGCGAAGTAGACACCGGGCTCGCAGGAGTCGACCATGCCGGGCTCGAGCGGGACCTCGTTGGTCTTGCTGAACCGTTGCGGCCCCTCGTGCACGTGGAGGTAGCTCCCGATGCCGTGGCCGATGCCGTGCCGGCACTCCCAGCCCTGGGCCCAGAGGTGGGACCGGGCGACGGCGTCGAGCTGCTGGCCGGTCGTCCCCTTCGGGAACGTGGTGCGGCTGAGCGCGATCAGGCTCTTCAGGACGGTCGTGTACGCATGGATCTGCGCTTCGGTGGCCTCGCCGAGGACGACGGTGCGGGTCGTGTCGGTGGTGCCGTCGTGGAACTGCCCGCCGCAGTCGATGAGCAGCAGCGCGTCGCGCACGAGCTGCTGGGGGGCGCTCGGATCGGATGCGTAGTGGCCCACCGCGGAGTTCGGTCCCAAGCCGACGATCGTGCCGAAGGACGGCCCCCGGTACTCGGGCAGCCCGCACCGGAGTTCCTCCAACCGCGCGGCGACCGAGATCTCCGTGTGCGCCTCAGGCTCGGTGGTCGCCAGCCAGTGCAGCAGGCGGGTCAGCGCCAGCCCGTCTCGGAGGTGCGCGGCCGCGGCGCCGGCGAGCTCGACCGGATTCTTGATCGCCTTCATGCGCTCCACGGGGCTCGGGGCCATCACCAGACGCGTGTGCCGCGCCGCCGCATGGAGGTCCATGGTGGTTCGTTCCGGGTCGACGAGCAGCGCCGTGTCCGAGGGGAGCGCGCGCAGATGGGCCGCGACGTCCTCGTAGGGCTGGATCACCACCTCGCTCGGGAGGTGGTCGCGCAGCTCCGGCGCGGCGCGGGCTTCGTGCACGAAGAGCAGGACCGATTCCCGCTGCACGAGGCAGTACGCGAGCGCGACCGGGCTCATCGGGACGTCGGCGCCGCGCAGGTTCAGCAGCCAGGCGACCTCGTCGAGCGCCGCGACGAGCATGCTGCTGGCGCCCAGTTCCGCAAGGTGCGCCCGCAAGCGACCGAGCTTCGCGCTCGCGGGCTCGCCGGCGAACTCGAGGCCGTGCGGCACGATCGCGGCGGGTTCGGTCGCGGGCCGGTCGGTCCATGCCGCATCGATCAGACCGGCCACGGCGCGAATCGTGAACCCCCGCGGCGTCAGGCGCGCCTCGAGTTCGTGCACGGCCGCGATGCCCGAGGTCGCGGGATCCAGCCCCAGCGACGATCCGGGGGGCAGCGCGCCCTCGAGCCAGGTGGGCACGTCCGGCGTGCCTTCGGTGCCCCACTTGAAGACGGCGACGGGGCTCCCCGCCGTCTCGGTGTCGGCGCGCATGTGGTACCGCGGGTCCACCCAGAGGCAGGCTTCGTCGTGGGTGACGACGAGCGTGCCGGCCGAGCCGCGGAAGCCGCTGAGCCAGTCGCGGGTGCGCCACCGAGCGGCGACGTACTCGCTCAGGTGGGGATCGCCGGTCGGGGCGAGCCAGGCCTCCACGCCGTTCTCGAGCATCAGCCGACGGAGCTGGGTCAAGCGCGCCCGGACGTCGGTCATCGGGCGTCCCGCCCGAGCGCGCCTGGGATCGCGCGCCACCGCGCGCCCGAAGCCCACCGGACCAACGTCCTTCTCATCGCGTTGACACTTTATCAGCGCCGCACCTAGACTCCGGCCTTGATCCCCACCGCCGCGTCGTCCCCGACCCCCGCAACGCCGACGTCGTGATCTACGTCAACGGCGAAATGAAACCCCTCAGGCCGTGCGGCGCCGCGCGCGACGCTCTTCGAAGCCGGGGGCGACGTACCGCCCCCGGACGGCCGGGAGCAAGGCGAACACGACGATCGCGACGGCGTTGCCCGCGGTGACGAACTGGATCGGCCAGGAGAAGCCGATCATCCATGCCTGGACGGCGAGCCAGATGACGAGCACGATGCCGAGCACCAAGGCGCCGGTCCAAGCCCAGTGGTGGCCGCTGAGGCGTGCGATCGTGGCGGCCCAGGGCGGCGTCGGGCGCGCCAGGAGGCCGTACACCAACCCGAGCGGCATCAAGCCCATGACCACCACGAGGAAGATGCCGGGCAAGACGTAGTTCGGTACCGGGATCCGTGGGAGGACGACATCCATGCCGAGCGAGGCGCCGCTGGGGTCCCGCAGCATCGAGAGGCCGCCGTACAGCCCACCGAACGCGAGGAAGAGCACCGAAACGACCAACGCCCAGAGCGCCAACCGACGGCCCATGACCCACCTTCTCCCGCGAGCGGTCCACGGCCTGCGCGCACCGCTCGACGCGTCCAGGATAGAGGCGACGTCGGGGCTCGTGGGCTCATCCGTCCGGGCGTGCCACCCGGACCCCCTCGAGCGCGTCGCGCCCACCGCCCTCGTCCCTCGCGACGACGCTGAAGGCGCCGTCGGTCTCGAGGATGACGGCCGCGACGTCGTCGAACCCGGCGTGCCCCGCTTTGCGCAACGCGGCGTGGACCTCGTCCTCGGTCACGCGGGTGCGGCGCATGGCGTCGGCGAGCAGCCGACCCCGGTGCGCGACGAGCTC
>JAABSI010000058.1 GCA_011390455.1 Trueperaceae bacterium | reverse complement strand
GCTGGGCCGCGCGCGCCTGCGGCCCGCGGCCGCGCTGTCGCTCGGCCTGAAGGGCGAGCGGCTCGCCGACTACGCCGCGCTGCAGGCCGCCGGCGCGGTGATGATCACCGACGACGGCATCCCGGTGGTGGACTCGCACCTGCAGCGGCGCGCCTGCGAGTACGTGCGCGAGCTGGGCCTCGTCATCCAGACGCACTCCGAGGACCCCTCGCTGCGGCAGGGCGGCGTCATGCACGAGGGCGCCGTCTCGCACGAACTCGGCCTGCCCGGCAACCCGGCCGAGGCGGAGTCGATCATGATCTTCCGCGACTGCGAGGTCGCGCGCATGACCGGCGCGCGGGTGCACATCGCGCACGTGAGCAGCGAGCGCGGCATGCGCGTCGTCGAGTGGTTCAAGGCGCAGGGCGCGCCCGTCACCTGCGAGGTCACGCCGCACCACCTGACGCTGACCGACGAGGCCTGGCGCGCCTTCGACCCGGTGATCAAGGTCGCGCCCCCGCTGCGCACCGGCGACGACGTCGCCTACCTGCGCGACGCCGTCCGCCGGGGCGTCGTCGACTGCCTCGGCAGCGACCACGCGCCGCACACCCGCGCCGAGAAGGACCGCGACGCCCTGCGGGCCCCCTTCGGGCTGCCGAACATCGAGGTCGCCTTCCCGCTGCTCTACACCGACCTCGTGCTCGCCGGCGATCTCGACCTCGCGCGCCTGCTCGAGCTGCTGCAGGGCGGCGTCGCGCGGGTCATGGGCTGGCCCGAGCCGACGCTCGCCCCCGGCGCGCCCGCCGACGTCGTGCTGCTCGACCTCGACACCGAGGCGGCCGTCGACCCCGCGACCTTCCTGAGCAAGGCCAAGTTCTCGCCCTGGGACGGCCGCGCGCTGCGCGGCTGGCCCTCGATGACGCTGGTGGCGGGGCGGGTGGCGTTCGACCGTGCGCACGCCTAACGGCGTGCGGGCCCGCGCATAGAGACCGGCGCGGGAACGCCAACCGGCGTAGGTCCGCGCCCTACGGCCGCGGGCGCAGGAACTCGGCGAGCGCCGCCTCGAGCGCGGCGTCCCCGTCGCGACCGTCGACCGCGCCGCCGTTCGCGGCGCGCCACGCCCGCTCGAAGCGCATGAACGGCACCAGCTGGTGCGACCCGGTCGCCACCTCGCGGCGGAACAGGGCGCCGACGGGCCCCGCCGCGTCGAGGTAGCCGCTCTCGTCGAAGCGCCGCAGCGCCGCGGCGACGTCGTACGGGGTACTGCGGTGCTCGACGCGCCAGCCGCGGGGCTCACGCGTGAGGAGCGCCCACTGGGCCTCGGGCCGCCCCGCCAGCGCCAGGCCGACCGCACCAGCGCTCACCAGCAGGCGACCGTCCTCCAGGGTGCGGTGGAACGGCAGGTGGTTGTGGGCGCGCAGCAGCAGTTCGGCGTCGACCCCCGCGAAGAGCTGCGCGAGCTCGTCGTCGGGCGTCCACGGGAAGACGCCCGCGTGGTCGTCGCCCGGGGCGGCGTGCATGACGTAGACGGCGTCGTCGACGCGCGCCTCGATCGGCGCCCCGCGCACGTCGTCGAGCAGGCCCGCGAGTTCGGCCACCGTCCAGGCGAGCGGCCGGAAGCGGGGCCCGAGCCAGGCGGGATCGCCGGCGGGCGTGCCGAGGTCGATGGCGTAGCGCTCGTGGTTGCCGCGCAGCAGCAGGCCCGCCTCGGCCCGCGCCAGCTGCCAGCAGGCGCCCGAGTCCGGGCCCCCGTTGACGACGTCGCCGGCGACCACCAGCAGGTCGGGGGACTCGCGCCTGGCGGCCGCCAGCGCCGCCTCGAAGGCGGGCAGGTTGCCGTGGACGTCGGCCAGGAGGGCGAGGCGCAACGTGGGCCTAGGCGCCGTTCACCCGCGGGTCGCGCACGGCCTCGGCCAGCAGCGCGACGACCACGCCGGCGAAGCCGACGACCACCGCGGCCAGCAGCGCGATCAGCAGCACGCGACGCGACTCGGCCTCGGTGGGCACCAGCGCGGCGCTGAGCACCCTCGCGCCCGACGGCGCGACCTGCGCGACGTACGCCACGCCGGGTTCGACGGTCGCCAGCGCGTCGACCTGGCGCGCCTGGTCGTCGACCGCGCGCTGCAGCTGGCTGAGGCGCACGCTCGCGTTCGCGAGCTCCCGGGCGACCGCGCTGCGCTCGGCGGTGATGCGCTCGGCCTCGTCGCTCCAGGCCGCGAGGCGTGCCTCGAGCCCGGCGACGCTCGCCTGCACGGAGGCGATCGCGCCGTCCAGCGTCAACGTGACCTCGGGCGCGCCCGTCAAGACGACGGGCAGGCCGCCATCGCCGTCGCTGCGGCGCTGCGCCTGCAGGACCTCCAGCTCGGAGCGCAGCTGCGTCAGCGACAGGCGCGCGTCGCGCTGGCCGACGATGGTCTCGCTCTCGGCCTCCAGGAGCGCGACGGACCGCGCGCGCAGCGCCTCGATGGCCACCTCGGCCGTGTAGTCCTGAAAGGCGCTCTCTGCCTCCAGCAGCGCCTCGCGGGCCGCGTCCAGCCCCTCGCCCGTGATGACCTCCACGGCGTCGAGGTTCTCCAGCAGCAGGTCGCGCGCACGCCGGACGGTCGCCTCGGCCCACAGGTTCGCCAGCCGCGCGGCCCGCTGGGGGTCGCGGTCGGCCACCTGGTGCGCCACCGCCAGGAAGCTCGTGGACTGGTTCGCCGCCCCGGTGACGCGCTCCAGGGTCAGGGCGCGCCGGAGCTCGGCGACCCCGACCGACCGCTCGAGCGCGAGCTCCTCCAGCACGCCGCGTGAGAAGGCGAGCGTCTGGTAGGTGTCGAAGGTCAGGTTGACCTCCGGGCGGAACCGCAGGGAGGTGCCGAGGTCGACCTCGATCGGGGCCCGGGCCACCACCGCCGTGGCCTCCGCCACGTAGCTCGGCGCGCGCGAGTTGAGGAACAGGCCGACGGCGATCGCGGCGACCGCCGCCGCCGCCACGATCCACGGCGCGCGCCGCTTGAGCACCAGGTAGAGCTCGCGCAGCGAGATCTCGTCGGAGGGCGGCGCCGGGCTCGGGGCTCGGGCGGGCGTGGCGTCACTCATGCCCGCCATGCTACCCCCCGTCACCGCGCGCGCGCCGCCACCCCCGTATGATGCAACCATGCCGCACGACGCCTCCCGCGCGCTCCTGCCCGCGAACCACGCGGCGCCGCCGACCTGGTTCGCGCCGTCGCCGGCGCGGACGCTGGGCCGCGGTGATTCGCTCTACCGCGTGGGCGAGCCGGTCGCGGCGTCCTTCGCGATCGAGGCCGGCCTGGTCAAGCTGTCGTTGACGCTGCCGTCCGGTCGAGAGCGAATCGTGGCCGTCGCGGGTCCCGGCGACCTCGTCGGCGCCCTCACGCCCAGCGCCGAGACGTACGGCGATACGGCCGAGGCACTCTCGGCCGCCGTCGTCACGCGTGCCATCGACCCCGGCCGGCCCGAGCACGCGATCGCGCTCGCCCGTGCCGCGGACGCCTACCTCGTGCAGCTGCGGCACGCGCTCGAGGAGGTCGACCTGCCGGTCGCCGCTCGGTTGGCGCGCACGCTGGTCCGCCTGGGCGAGCGCTTCGGCCAGCGCGGCGACGACGGCCGCGTCCGGCTCACCCTGCCGCTCACCCACGAGCACCTGGCGGCCCTCGTCGGCGCCGCCCGCGAGACGACCACGCTCACGCTCTCCGAGCTGCGCCAGCGCGGGCTGCTCGAGGGCACCCGCGGACGCTACCTGTTCGACCCGGCCCGCCTGCGCGATGCGGCCCACGGCCCGCTGCTGAACTGAGGTCCGCCCGCGGCGGCGCGCCGCCGCGGCGGGAGCCGACGCGACGCCGGCGTCCGACCCTACAGCACGCGCCGCAGGCGCTCGAGGTCGACCTCGAGCCGAGGCACCTTGTCGTTGCCGTACACGTAGCGCAGGCGGCCGTCGCGGTCGACGACCGCGACCACCTCGGTGTGGGTGAACTGGCCGCCGCCGACGTCCGCATAGCCGACGTAGAACGAGCGCGCGGCGACCGCCACCTGCGCGTTGCTGCCGGAGAGACCGACGAAGGAGGGGTGGAACGCGGCGGCGTAGGGCCCGACGACGTCCGGGGTGTCGTGCTCCGGGTCGACGGTGATCATCACCACCTGCACGTCGTCGGGCTCGCCGAGGTCGCGGTAGACCTTCGCGAGCCGCGCCAGCGTGATCGGGCAGACGTCGGGGCAGCGGGTGAAGCCGAAGAAGACCAGCGTGACGCGCGCGCCGTCCGCAGCCTCGAGCAGCGTGACCTCGCGGCCGCTCGGGTCGAGCAGGACCGCGTCGCCGACCGCCGGGGGGTTCTGCAGCGCGGTCCCGGCCAGCTCGGGCGCGGGGGCCAGGCGCGTGCCGAGCAGGTACGCGCCGGCGCCGGCGAGGACGAGCAGGACGGCGAGGGTGGCGAAGCGGAGGGTGCGCGGCACGGACGCCACGGTAGCACCGCCGTCGCGGATCCGCGGTCACGGCGGGCCGCGCCACGATCACTCGTCCGAGCGAATCATCTCCATGAACGCGTCGACCAGGGCGGGATCGAAGTGGCTGCCGCTCTGCTCGGCGATGTGCGTCAGCGTGCGCTCGCGGTCCCAGGCGGCGCGGTACGGGCGGTCGCTGGTGAGCGCGTCGAACACGTCGACGATGGCGAAGATGCGGGCGGGGACCGGGATCTGCTCGCCGACCAGGCCCCTCGGGTAACCGCTGCCGTCCCACTTCTCGTGGTGGCAGTAGGGGATGTCGATGGCGGGACGCAGGAACTCGATCGGCGACAGCAGCTCGTAGGCGTAGACCGGGTGCCGCTCGATCTCCTGCCGCTCCTCCGGCGTCAGTGCGCCGCGCTTGAGCAGGATCGAGTCGGGGATCCCCATCTTGCCGATGTCGTGCAGCAGCGCGCCGCGCTGCACGTGCACGATCTCCTTCGCGTCCATCCCGATGCGCTGCGCCATGCGCACCGTGAGGCGCGTGACGCGCTTCGAGTGGCCGGCGGTCTCCTCGTCCTTGAGGTCGAGGGCGTAGGCCCAACCCTCGATGGTGCGGTCGTAGGCGAGCTGCAGCTCGATGTTGGAGCGCTCCAGGGAGCGGAACAGCTGCGCGCTCTCGACCGCGATCGCCCCCTGGTCGGCGAAGGTCTCGAGGAACTCGAACCACTCGGCGTCCGGCACCAGCGGCGCGCGGGTGTACAGCTCGATCACGCCCTGCAACTGGCCCTTGGTGAGCATCGGCACGGCCCAGTACGACACGAAGCCCGCCTGGGCCGCCGCCTCGACGCTCGCCCCGAGGCGACCGTCGGCGCGCATGTCGGGGACGTGCACGGTGCGCTGCTCGAGCGCCGCGTAGCCGGCCAGGCCGTCGCCCAGGCGCAGCTCGTCCTCCGCGATCGGCACGCCGAAGCCGCGCCCGGCGGCCGGCTTCAGGGTCTGCCCGTGCGACTCGTAGAGCAGCACGCCGGCGGCCTCGACCCCGAGGTCCGCCTGGACCTGCTCCAGGAAGATGTCGAGCGCCAGCCCGACGTCGATCGCGTTGGTGATCGCCATGTCGATGCGCCGCAGCGCCTGCAAGTGCTGCAGCCGGCGCTCGAGCTGGGCGTTGAGGTGCGCGACCTCCTCCGCCGCGCGGACGCGGCCGGTGACGTCGTGGAAGTGCAGGACGTGCGCCCCGATGTCGGGGTCGTCGGCGAGGTTCGTCAGCGTCCCCTCGAGCCAGTGCCAGCGACCCTGCGCGTCGCGCGTGCGGTACGTCACCGTCTCGCGCTCGTTGGGCCGGCCCGTGAGCCGCGCGACCGCCTCGGCGAACACCTGCCGGTCGGCCGGGTGGATCAGCTCGCGCGGCGCCGCGTCCGCCTCGGCCAGCGGCTCCACCCCGAGGGCCCGCGCGGCGACCTCGCCCACCGCCCGCAGCGCCATGTCGGGACCCAGCAGGGCGACGCCGTCGAAGGAGTTCTCGATGAGCGCCCGGTAGACGCGCTCGCTACGGCGGGCCTCCTCCTCGGAGCGCCGGCGCGACGTCTGGTCGACGACGCTGACCAGGACCCGCGCACCCAGGCTGCGCAGCGTGACCTGCACCTGCAGTGCCCGACCGTCCCGGCCCAGGTGCGTCTCGAGGTGCCCCTCGTCGACCTCCGCGTCGATCCGGGAAGCCAACTCGCTCGGGTCGGGCGGGTTCGCGGGGCCCCACAGCTCGGGCAGGGTCAATCGCTGGAGGGCATCGGGGGCGATGCCGTAGAGCCGCTTCGCGGCCTCGTTGGCCTCGACGACGGTCCAGTCCGCCGGCTTCACCAGCAGCAGGGGCTGCGGGTGCGCGTGGAACACGGGGTCGACGGCCACCTTGGCCGGCGCGGGCGTAGCCAAGCCGATGCCTCCACCCGACGCGCCGAACCGATCTCGCGCCGGGGCCGCATCCTAGCGCCGGCGACCCGTGGGCGGCGATGTAAAGGTTCGCACCCGGCGTCCGGCGCCCGCCTCCTCGACGCGCCCGCGTCAGTCGCCGCCCGCCTCCTCGACGCGCCCGCGTCAGTCGCCGCCGGCCGTCCCGGCGGAACCCGGCACGGCGGCATCGATCCGCGCCTGCGCGCGGTCGATCCCGTCGGCGAGGAGCACGGCGACGTCGCGCACCGGCGCTGCGTTCGCCGCCTGCGCGCCCGTGGCCGAGCCGAGCATCGAGCGGCAGAAGGGGCAGCCGGTGACCACGACCTCGGCGCCGGTGTCGACGGCCTCCGCGTAGCGCACGTCGGCGACGCGGGCGTCGCCTTCCTCCTCCTCCTTCCAGAACTGCGCCCCGCCGGCGCCGCAGCAGAAGCTGCCGGTCCCGTGGCGCGGCATCTCCTGCAGCGTCGCGCCAGCCGCGGCCACCACCGCGCGCGGCGCGTCCACGATCCCGTGATGGCGGCCGGTGTAGCAGGGGTCGTGGAAGGTGACGCTGGGGCCGCCCGCCGCGGCCGCGGCGACCGGCGGCAGCCGCCCCTCGCGCACCAGCATCGCGAGGAAGTCGCTGTGGTGCACGACCTCGTAGTCGCCACCGAGCTGCGGGTACTCGGCGAACAGCGTGTGGAAGCAGTGCGGGCAGGCGGTGACGACCTGCTTGCGCTTGGTGGCGTCGACCGCGTGGCCGGCGAGCGCCTCGTTGAGGACCAGCACGTTCTCGCTCGCCAGCTGGTAGTAGAGGTACTCGTTGCCCGCACGCCGGGCCGGGTCGCCGGTGCAGCGCTCGCCCTTGCCGAGCACGGCGTAGTTCACGCCCGCCCGCTCGAGCAGGCGCGCCATCGCGCGCGTCGTCGCCTGCGCGCTCGGGTCGTAGCTGCCGGCGCAGCCGACCCAGAAGAGCACCTCGAAGTCGGGGTTCTCATCGACCGTCGGGACGACGGCATCGAGCCCGTCGGCCCAGCCCATGCGGGCGTCGGCCGCGAGGCCCCAGGGGTTGCCGTTGCGCTCCATCCCGCGGAACGCGACCTGCAACTCGGTGGGGAACTCGCCCTCGGTCATCACCTGGTAGCGGCGCAGGTCGACGACGTCGATCATCGGCTCGCAGCCGACCGGGCAGACGTCCATGCAGGCGCCGCAGGTGGTGCACGCCCACACGGCCTCCGGCGAGATGGCGAAGTCGAGCAGCGGCCGCGGGCTCGGCTCGCCGGCGGCGAACGCCGGCGCGTTGAGGACGAGCTCGTAGCGCTTGTTGATCTCCAGCGCCGAGGGGCTGAGCGCCTTGCCGGTCTGGTTGGCGGGGCACACCTCGCTGCAGCGGTGGCACTGGATGCAGGCGTACGGGTCGAGCAGCTGCGGCACCCGCAGGTGCTCGAGGTGGCTGACGCCGAAGCGCTCGGCGTCCTCGTCCTCGAGGTCGATGGGCTCGAGGACGCCGTAGGGGACGCGCGTGCCGGCGGCGGTGCGGCGGTCGAGCGCCAGGTTGAGCGGCGCGGTGAACAGGTGCAGGTGCTTGCTCCGCGGGAAGTACGGCAGGAACGCCAGGATCAGGCCGAGCGCGCCCCACCAGCCGACGTGCCAGCCGACGATGCGCCCCTCGCCCGGCCCGATGAGGGCGGCCAGCGCGCTCGCGACCGGCTGCCAGGCGTCGGCGTGGCCCTCGGACGCGAGCAGGAACCCCTCGCCGACGAGCCGGAAGCCGACGTGCAGGAGGATGAACACCCCGACGATCAGGCTGTCGCGCTGCACGCCGCCGGCGGCGACCGCCTCGTGCAGCTTCACGCGCGCGCCGCCCGGGCTGAGCCGTGGGTCGCGCCGCACGAAGCGGCGCGCGAGCAGCCACGCGACCCCGACCAACACGAGCGTGCCGAACAGGTCGGCGAACAGCCGGAACGCGTCGCCGACCACGCCGAAGCCGAGCGCGCCGAGCCAGGCGCGCGGCAGCAGGCCGTGGGCCGCGTCGACGACGTTGACCAGCAGGTAGAAGACGAAGCCGTAGAACACGAAGGCGTGGAAGAACGAGACCCACGGGCGCTGGGGGAACACGGTGACCTGGCCCAGGGTGCGCAGCAGCCCGCTGACCGCGCGTCGCGGCAGCGCGTCCCAGCGCGGGATCGCGAGGGCGCGGTCGCCGCGCGCGATCACGCGGGCCACGCGCCCGAAGCCGGTGGCGGCGAAGGTCAGCGCCACGGCGGCGAGCACCAGGAACAGCAGCTTCTCGGGCGTACTCAGCACGGCGGTCCTCCCGGGCGGGGTCTGGCGGCATCCTACCGGGGCGCGGCGGGGCGGGCGACCCGGCGTGTGGTGTGCCCCGGCGTGCCGTGCGACCACCGTGTCGCACGACCCCGCGAATCCCGTGACCCCCCGGGCCACTCGATACGGTGAACTAGCTCACATCCGCCGCGCCGCCGTGGGCTTTATCTTCGTGGCACCACAGAGAGGAGGTGGTCTGCATCAATCGACGTACAGAGACCCGTGGAGGTACCCGTCGAGGGTAACGACCCGGCCTCCGATGGATCCGGGACCGGATCCCTCACTTCGAGACGGGTAACCGCGGCGCCCCGAGCATGTGCTCGGGGCGCCGTTCTTCGTGGCATTCGGGGGTGGGCGCCAGGCTACACCGCGGTTGGGGTGCCGGCGCCGCCCGCCAGATGAGCAGGCGGTACCGTCGGACCACGGGCTATGCTGCACCCATGTGCGCCGACCTCGACGCCGCCGGCGCAGACGCCCCGCAAGCGGGTGCCGCGCACGCCGTTGACCCGACGCACCCGCGGGCGGCGAGTTGGGTCGTGACCACCGACGTGGTCTTCCCGCACCACGCGAACACGATGGGCACGCTGTTCGGGGGTCGGGCGCTCGAGTTGCTCGACATCAACGCGGCCATCGCCTGCTACCGGTTCGCGCGCCGTACCGTCGTGACGGCGTCGACCGAACCGATCGACTTCCACGCACCGGTACACGTTGGGGAGATCCTCGAGGTACGCAGCCGTGTCATCTGGACTGGCCACACCAGCATGATCGTGCGCGGCGAGCTGATCGGCGAGAACCCGCGCACCGGCGACCGCCGCCTTACCACCGTCGGCCACATGAGCTTCGTCGCACTCGACGACGAGGGCCAGCCCACCGCCGTTCCGCCGCTGCGGATCGAGACCGACGAGGAACGGCTCCACAACGCGATCGGTGCCCGCGTCCGCGAACACATCAGGCGGCGACGGACGCACGGCGGTTAGGCTGACGCGCCCACCGAAGGTAGCCGCCCTCAGGACGGCCGATCGGCCAACTCGGTTGCGGGAGGTGTGCCGGCCCGCTCGAGCACCAACCGCGCCGTCCTCTCGTCGACGATCAGAACGTCGACGTACCGCCCGCGCACGGCGCCCAGGATCGCTTCCACCTTCTCGTTGCCACCGGCAACGGCGATGACCGGGTTGATGCGGGAGAGGTCGTCCATCGACAGCGCCATGATGCGCTCGTTCATCTCCGTCACCACCGGGCGACCGTCAAGGTCGAAGAACCTGCCCATCACGTCGCCCACGGCACCTTTCGCGCGGAGCTCGTCCATCTGGAGGTCCGAGATGAACCCCGCTCGCACCACCGTCGCGTCCGCCGCGGCCTTGCCAATCCCGATCATCGCGCGGTTCGCGGAACGCGCGACCTCGAACGCGGAGTGGATGTTGCGGTCGCGCATGAGCACGTCACGTACTTCGAACGACTCGACGACGCACGGGACGTACAGGTGGTACACCCGCGCGCCGAGCCGCTCTCCCATGAGCGCGGCCACCCGGGTCGGGTTGAAGTCGCCGGCAGTCGATAGGCCACCTAGGGACTGCGCGATCGTCAAACCTGGCACCGGCCGGTAGTTCAGCGCCAGTGCGACCTCGAGCATCATCGCTCCCCAGGCCGTGACCAGGATCTCACCGGCCTGCAGGACGCTCTCGAGGTAGAGGGCACCCGCCTTCCCCAAGCTGCGCTGCACGGCGGTCGAGCCGGCGCCCGGCGGGGTGGGGACGATCACCACCTGATCCAGAGCGAACCGCTCCCGAAACGCCCGGCTGAGCCGCATGGCCGCGAGGAAATCGGTGCGGACGCTGATCTGAACGACCCCACTGTCGCGCGCACGCGCCAACAGGTTCGCCACAGACGGCCGTGAGACCTTGAGGACCTCGCCGATCTCCGCCTGGGTCATGTTCTCGTGGTAGTAGAGCCACGCCGCCGTCACCAACGGGTCGCCAACGGTGGGAACATCGGATACGAGGACCGTCGTCCCGTTCTCGCCCGCGGTCCCCACGGGCGGCTCCACCGCTGCGCTTCGGTTCGACAAGCGCCCAGCTTTAGGTGACATCTGTCAGCACCTCGTCTCATTCATGCGACCGCCGTCCGCATCATCTTACCGACTGCCTTCCAGCCCCGGGCGCGCCGCACGACTCCGGAGAAACGGCTTCCAGAAGACCGCCGAACCGGAGCAGCCGTGGTCGGCGCCAGGGCGCAGTGGGCACGGGGTCGACGCGATCGCGGGGCTCCAACCAGATGCGGCGTATCAACATCTGAAAGCATTGCTTGACCTTTGTCAAGTCCAAGGCGTAACATGAGGCTTACACACAAGGCCTCGGTGACGACCGGACGGCGGCCGCCATCGGAGCGGAGAGCGCGGTGCACGCGGCGTGGCAACGGCGACGGCACGCGCTCTACCGAGCGGAGGAGCGTCATGACCCAACCGCAGAGCACCCCCTCGTCCAAGCTCGACGGCCGGGTGGCCCTCGTCACCGGGGCGGCCCGCGGCATCGGCGCCGCCATCGCCCGGGCACTGGCGGAGAGCGGTGCCGGTGTCGCACTCGTCGACCTCCTGCCAGACGTCGAGCAGACGGCGGCGGACCTCCGCGCCGACGGACATCGCGCCCTCGCCATCGAGGGCGACGTCACCGGCGCCGAAGCCTGCCAACACGCGGTCGAGGCCACGGTGGCCGAGTTCGGCCAACTCGACGTGCTGGTGAACAACGCGGGCGTCGTCCGGCTTGCACCGGTGGAGTCGCTCAGCGACGAAGACTGGGACTTGACGATGGCCGTCAACCTGCGCGCCGCCTTCCTGATGTCGCGCGCCGCCTTTCCCTCGCTCGCGCGCTCGAGCGCGGGGCGCGTCATCAACGTCTCGTCGCAGGCGTCGGTCGTGGGCATCGACCAGCACGCCGCCTACTGCGCCAGCAAGGCCGGCATCGTGGGGCTCACGAACGTCCTCGCCGTCGAGTGGGGCAAGCACGGCATCACGAGCAACGCCGTCGGTCCCACCGTCGTGCTCACGGAACTCGGTAAGGCCGCCTGGGCTGGCGCCAAGGGCGAGGCCATGAAGGAGCGGATCCCCGTCGGCCGCTTCGCGCTGCCGGAAGAGGTCGCTGCCAGTGTCGTGTTCCTCGCGAGCGATGCGGCCGCGATGATCAACGGCCACAACCTGATCATCGACGGTGGCTTCGTGATCCAATGATGGAAACCCCTCGCGCCGCCGCCGAAGCGCCGCCGGTCGTGTCGCCGAGCGCAGCCGGAAACGACGTCGTGCTCGAGGTCGAAGACGTCACCAAGCGTTTCCCTGGGGTACAGGCGCTCGATGGCGTCACGATGAACGTTCACCGCGGCTCGGTCCATGCGCTGGTCGGCGAGAACGGGGCGGGCAAGTCGACGCTCGTGAAGATCCTGGTCGGCATCCATCGCCGCGACTCCGGCCGGGTGCGGCTGATGGGCAACGAGGTCGATTTCGTCGAGCCGCGCCAGGCGCTGCGCGCGGGCGTGTCGATCATCGAGCAAGAGCTCAGCCCGGTCGGCGAGATGACGATCGCCGAGAACATCTACCTCGGCCGTGAGCCCCGCATGGCTGGCCTCTTCGTGGACTTCGCGCAGTTGCACGCCCAGACGCAGGGGCTGCTCGACCAGCTCGAGCTGCACCTCGACCCTCGGCGCAAGATGCGCACGCTGACGGTCGCGGAGATGCAGCTCGTCGAGATCGCCAAGGCCATCTCGTACGACGCCGACCTCGTGATCATGGACGAGCCCACCTCGGCGCTGGGCGATCAAGAGGTCGACCACCTCATGACGATCATCCGCCGCTTGAAGGCGCGGGGCGCGGCCGTGATCTACATCTCGCACAAGCTCGAGGAGGTCTTCGAGATCACCGACGAGGTCACCGTGCTGCGCGACGGCAAACTCGTGGGCTCGTACCCGACCAGCGAGGTGGATCGCGACCGCTTGATTCGACTCATGATCGGCCGGGAGGTGAAGGGCTTTCCCAAGGCCAACGTCCCGACGTCGAAGCCGCTGCTGAGCGTACGTGGCCTGGCGCGCGCCGGCGAACTCCACGACATCGGCTTCACGCTGCACGAAGGCGAGATCCTTGGGGTCTTCGGGCTCCTCGGCGCGGGCAAGTCCGAGCTGCTGAACACGCTGTTCGGGGTCACCCGCCCGCACGCGGGTGAGGTCACGTTCGCGGGCCTTTCGCTACTGCCGCAGCAGCCCTCCCAGGCGATCGCCGCCGGGATGGCCTTGCTCACGGAGGACCGCAAGGGAACTGGTCTGTTCCTTCCGATGTCCGTGAAGGACAACATGGCGATGTCCACGCTCGCCCGCTTCACCTCGGCCGGCTTCGTCTCCAGCGCCAAGGTCGGCCGCGCGGTGGAGCAAACGAGCAACGACCTCGACGTGCGGATGGCGTCGACCAGCCAACTGGTCAAGTACCTCAGCGGCGGGAACCAGCAGAAGGTCCTGCTGGGCCGCTGGCTGCTGACGGAGCCGCGGCTGCTGCTGCTCGACGAGCCGACGCGCGGCATCGACATCGGTGCCAAGCGCGAGATCTACCGCTTCATGTCGGAGTTCGTAGGCCAAGGCAAGGGGATCGTGCTCGCCTCCTCGGAGCTGCCCGAGGTCCTCGGCATGAGCGACCGCATCTTGGTCATGCGAAACGGGCGCCTGGCTGGGATCGTCGACGCGGCCGACGCCACCGAGGAGACGGTCATGCAACTGGCCGTGTGATGGAACGGAGCCTGACATGACATCGAACTCCTTGGCATCTGTCAAGCAACGGCTCACCGTTGGATTGGCACGTTGCCGGACGGTCACCATAGAGCACAAGGCCCTCAGGGCGCCTCGCTGGCCCGGCCCGTCTCGGCGGGCGCCCGATCGACATGGTGACGAATGGTGACGATACTTGACCGATGTCAAGTCGTCGGTGTAGGCTACGGCCATCGAACGTAGCCGCTGAGTTCGGGTTCCGTAGGGAGCCCGAGAAGGGTCGGACACCGCGTGGAACGGACACCCGCGAAAAAGCCCAGCGACAGCCGAGGGCAGAGGCTCCGCGTCTTCCTGATCGACAACGGCATCATCCTCGCGTTCCTCGTGCTCGTGGCGGCACTGGCGCTGTCCAGCGAGTACTTCCTGACGGCCTCGAACCTGCGCAACGTGTTGCGGCAGACCTCGATCAACGGCCTACTCGCCATCGGGATGACCTTCGTGATCCTCACGGGCGGCATCGACCTCTCCGTCGGGTCGGTGCTCGCCTTCGGCGGCATGGCCGCGTCCATCTTCGCGAGTTCGAGCCTCGGCACCCAGTACCCGCTCTACGTCGCCCTGCCCGTCGGCCTGGCCGCTGGGCTGGGCCTCGGCCTGGTCAACGGTGCGCTCGTCGCCTTCTTCCGGGTCCCCCCGTTCGTGGTGACGCTCGGGATGCTCAGCATCGCCCGCGGCCTGACGCTGATCTCCAGCAACGGCATGCCGGTGTCCCGCCTCAGCGACGAGTACACCTTCGTCGGCCAGGGGATGTTCCTGGGCGTCCCGGTCCCGGTGCTCATCCTCTTCGGCGCCTTCGCGCTCGCCTGGATCGTGCTCTACCGGACGCCGTTCGGACGTTACGTGTACGCGGTCGGCGGGAACGAAGAGGCGGCCCGCATCAGCGGGGTCAACGCTCGCGCCGTGAAGTTCGCCGTCTACGGCATCAGCGGCGCCCTCGCGGCGCTCGGTGGCATCGTCCTGAGCGCCCGCACCACCGCTGGCCTACCGCAGGCCGGCGTCGCCTACGAGCTCGATGCCATCGCCGCCGTGGTCATCGGGGGCACGAGCCTTGCCGGCGGCCAGGGACGGCTCGTCGGCACCCTGATCGGCGTACTCATCATCGGCGTCGTGAACAACGGGCTCGACCTGCTCGGCGTCACCGCGTACTACCAGCTCACCCTGAAGGGCGCCATCATCGTCGCGGCCGTTCTGCTCGACTCGCTGCGGCGCCGCTGAACCCGCATCCCGCCCGCGGGGCCCCGCCCCGCCGTCCGAGAGGAGGCACGCTTGGATAGAACCTCACGAACAGGCACCCAAGCCACCCGCGCGGCACGACCCGACGCCAAACCCGACCCGAGAGGATGGACCCCCGCATGCGCAAGAGCCTGAAGCTCGTACTGATCGTCCTGGTGGCGACGCTGTTCGCGTCCGCCATCGCGCAGAACCAACCGATCCGCATCGGTGCCGCCGTCTACGGCCTGCAGGCCGAGTACATGCAGCTGTGGACCACCGCCCTTCAGCGTCATCCGGCCGTCGTCAGCGGCCAGGTCGAGCTGACCGTCTTCGACGGCCGCTACGATGCCTCCGTCCAGCAGTCGCAGTTCGAGACCATGGTCACCCAGCAGTTCGACGGCATCATCTTCGTGCCGATCGACATCGAAGCCGGCGCGGCGGCCGTGGCCGTGGCGGCGGCCGCGGGCATCCCGGTCGTCGGCTCGAACACCCGCGTCAACAGCGACCAACTCACCAGCTACATCGGCTCCAACGACGTGCTCGGGGGCTACGAGCAGGCCGTCGGCGTGTTCGAGCTGCTCGGTGGCGAAGGCAACATCGTGATCCTCGAAGGTCCCCTCGGGCAATCGGCGCAGATCGAGCGTCGCGAAGGCAACCTGAAGGCCCTCGAGGAGTACCCGGGCATCAACATGCTCGCCATGCAGCCCGCCAACTGGTCGCGCGCCGAAGCGCTCGCGCGCATGGAGAACTGGCTCACCACCTACCCCGGTCAGATCGATGGCGTCGTCGGCCAGAACGACGAGATGGCGCTCGGCGCGATCGAAGCGCTCAAGGCCGCCGGGATCGACCCGGCCACCATCCCCACCAGCGGCATCGACGGCGTGACCGACGCCATGCTGGCAGTGAAGGCCGGCGAGCACGACATCAGCATCCTG
Source organism: Trueperaceae bacterium (assembly GCA_011390455.1). The sequence goes on along the minus strand of JAABSI010000058.1, from coordinate 3,015 downwards.
CAAGACGCCAAGGCCCAGGCCGAGGGCGCCCTCGACATCGTGCTCGCGCGCATCATCGGCGAGAGCTATGAACCGCTCGGTGAACTCTGGACCCGTTACCCCGAGATGGAATGGTCCGGCGGCATGCTCGACGAGTACAACGTCCCCTGGACGCCCATCACCCTCGACAACGTCGACGCACTGCTCGAAGAGCGCGAAGAACTCACGACCCGCTAGACACGACGGCTAGCGACCTGCGCTGACGATCAGCCCCGGGGGCGAGGTTTCCCTGGGGCTGATCCTGCCAAGCGACGGCCGCTGGACACGCCAGAGGACGGAGCCAACAAGGAAGATGACCAAAACCAAGGTAGCTATCGGATCCGACGAGGCCGGCTTCGACCTCAAGGAGGCGCTCAAGGCGCATCTGACGGACGCAGGGATCGAGGTCCTGGACTACGGCTGCGACTCCCCCGACCCCGTCGACTACCCCGACATCGCACTCAAACTCGCGCAGGACGTCGCGGCACACAAGATGGAACGTGGCATCCTCATCTGCGGCACTGGCATCGGCATGGCCATCACCGCGAACAAGGTTCCCGGTGTCCGCGCTGCACAAGCGCACGACGCCTATTCCGCCCAGCGAGCGCGCAAATCCAACGACGCCCAGATCGTCACGATGGGGGCCCGGGTCATCGCGCCAGAACTCGCCAAGACCATCATCGACACCTGGCTGGAATCGGAGTTCGAGGGCGGCAACAGCGCCCGCAAGGTGAACAAGATCGCGGCCTACGACGCCGGACGCGCGCCTGCCGCCCACCCGGGCGACGAGGCGTCGGAGGCGACCACGCCATGAAGAAGCTCATCAACGATCCGTTCGACTTCGTCGAGGAGAGCCTCGACGGCTTCGTGCTCGCCCACGAACACCTGGTCCGCCGCGTCGGCAAACGCGCCGTCGCCCGCGTCGACGCCCCGATCCAGGGGAAGGTCGGCGTCGTCATCGGCGGTGGGTCGGGCCACCTTCCGGCTTTCATGGGGTACGTCGGGCCCGGCGGTGCCGACGCCGCGCCGATCGGCAACATCTTCGCCTCGCCCCCAGCGAAACCCGTCCTCGAGGCCACGATCGCGGCCAACGGCGGTGCCGGCGTGATCTACAGCTACGGCAACTACGCCGGCGACGTCATGAACTTCGACCGCGCGGCGGCCCGCGCCGGCGAACAGGGCATCCCCGTCCGCACCGTCCTCGTCACGGACGACGTCGCATCCGCCCCCTCGGCGGAGGCGCACCGGCGACGCGGCATCGCTGGCGACTTCTTCGTGTTCAAGATCCTCGCCGCGAAGGCCGACACCATGGCCGACCTCGACGCCGTGGAGGCGACGACGCGCAAGGCGAACGACGCCACCCGCACCGTCGGCGTGGGCCTCTCGGCATGCACCGTCCCGGCCAACGGCAAGCCCACGTTCGGACTCCCTGACGACGAACTCGAGTTGGGCTTGGGTGTGCACGGCGAACCAGGCATCCGCCGCTCGAAGGTCGTGCCGGTGGACGAACTCGTCGACGACATCCTCGAGATCGTCCTGGCCGACAAGGACTACCGTGGCCAGGACGTCGCCGTCCTCGTCAACGGCCTCGGCGCGACGCCGTACGAGGAGCTCTACATCATGTACCGGCGCGCCCGCCAGGTCCTCGAAGGCCACGGCATCAAGCTGCGCCGCAGCTACGTCGGTGAGTACGTGACGTCGCTGGAGATGGCCGGCGCCTCGATCACCCTGATGCAACTCGACGAGGAGCTCCACGACCTGCTCGCGGCACCCGCCCAGTGCCCGATGTTCGTCCAGATGGGAGGCCAGCGTGGCTAGGATCGACGACGCCGCGATCGTGCGCATGCTGCACGCGATCGCCGAGCGCATCGAGCGGGAGAAGGACCACCTGTGCGAACTGGACTCCGCGGTCGGCGACGGCGACCACGGGGTCAGCATGACGATCGGGATGCGCGCCATCCGCCGCAACCTGGACGAACTCGAGGGCCCGACCGCCGGCGAGGCCTTCCGCGCCGCCGCCGAGGCCTTCGCCGACGACGTCGGCGCGGCGATCGGCCCGATCTACGAGGAGCTGCTTACGGCGGCCGGGGCGACACTCGACGAGCACGACGCGTACGACGAGCCCGCCACCTGGGCGGCCGTCTTCGAGGCGATTGCGACGGCGGCCCAACGGACCGGCGGCGCGAAGCCGGGCGACAAGACCATGGTCGACGCCTGGGTCCCGGCGGCCGCCGCCCTCCGTGAGGCAGCGGACGAGGGAACCGACCTGGCGACGGCGCTCGATCGCGCCGTCGAGGCCGCCTGGGGCGGTGTCCAAGCCACCAAGGACCTGGTGCCCAAGCTCGGCCGCGCCAGCCGCCTGGGGGAGCGCGCACGCGGACATCCGGACGCAGGCGCCGTCTCGTCGAGCATCGTCATGGAGGAGATCCGTGACGCTCTGACCGGCGCCGCGGCCTGATTCCCGCCCGGGGCGCGGTCGGCGGACGGTATCGTCGGTGCCGGGGCGCGTGCGCGCGCCCCGGCCCGCCGCCTCCGCCACCGCGCCCCGATCTCTGCGTCGGTGCGCCGCGTGGCGTCGCGCACCGATCGGCGCCCCGGCCGACGGAGACCCAGGAGGACGCATGAGCACCCCCGAACGAACGCTGCAGACCCGCGCCGTCAACACCGTCCGCGCACTGACGATCGACGCCACCCAGGAGTCCGGCGACGGCCACCCGGGCATGCCGATGGGCGCGGCGGCGATGGGTTACACGCTGTTCCGCCACGCGATGGTCCACGACCCCGGCGCGCCGGGCTGGTGGAACCGCGACCGCTACGTCCAGTCCGCGGGCCACGGCTCGATGCTGCAGTACGCCCTCCTGCACCTCACCGGTTACGACCTGTCGATGGACGACCTGCGCGGGTACCGGCAGTGGGGCTCCCGCACGCCCGGCCACCCGGAGTACGGCCACACGCCGGGCATCGAGACGACCACCGGGCCGCTCGGCCAGGGCATCT
>JAABSI010000057.1 GCA_011390455.1 Trueperaceae bacterium | reverse complement strand
AACGGACGGGCGCGGAACGGTGCATGGTCGTACCTCCGGTCCGGAACCTATGCCCGGTGCCGTGACGCGAGCGCTACGCCGGCCGCCGTCGCTCCTCGCCGACCGCCCCCCGCTCGGGCCGCGCGTGCTTCTGCCGGTACATCCGGGCGTCGGCCGCGTGCAGCACCTGGTCGAGCGTCGTCCCATCGTGCGGCGCCGTCGCGAGGCCGACGCTGGCGTCGACGCGCACCTCGCCGGCACGGGTCGCGATCGGCCGGCGGACGGCGTCCGCGGCCCTCCCGGCCACGTTGGCGAGGACCTCCGGGGTGACGTCGACCAGCACCAGCGCGTACTCGTCGCCACCGAGCCGGGCGACGACGTCGCCGTCGCGCACGACCGCGCTCAACCGGTGGGCGACCTCGACCAGCACCTCGTCGCCCGCCGCGTGCCCGAGGCGGTCGTTGACCTCCTTGAAGCCGTCGAGGTCGATGTAGGCGAGCGCGACCGGACGCCCGCGCGCGGCGGCGAGCGCGCGCGCGAAGGCGGCGGCGAAGCCGAGCCGGTTGACGGCGCCGGTGAGCGGGTCGCGCTGCGAACGCTCGAGCAGCTGGGCCGCGTGGGCCTGCTCCGCACGCCGGTCGTGGAGCACGAGCACCGTCGCAGGCCCCACGCCGATGCCGGCGCGTGCGGTGGCGACGCTCGCCTCGAAGCCGGCGAGGTCGCCGGCGAGCTCCTCGCGCGGCGTGCCGGTGCCGGAGCGTCGGCGCGCGATCTCGAGCTGCGGCGCGACGCCCATCAGGCTCGCGCCCTGGAGGGTGCCCCCATCGCCCAACAGCCGCTCCGCGGCCGGGTTGGCCTCGAGGACGCCGCCGTCGGCGCCCACGACCAGCGCCGGTTCGTGCATCGAGTCGAACGCCGCGCGGAACGCGACCTCGCGCCGCGCGAACGCCGGCGTCGTCGCCAACGTGGCGTGCAGCACCGCCACCATCACGCCCAGCGCGAAGGTGGTGCTCGTGTACCCGGGCGTCGGGCTGAGGCCGACCACGTTGAGGACCGAGGCGAGCAGCGCGAGCACGGTCGCCACGAGCCAGCCGGTACGGGCCGCGCGCCCGATGCCGCGCCCGCGCAGCGGGGTCGCCACGATCACCGCGACCGCGAGCGCCAGCTGCCCGATCCCGTACGGGAAGACGCCCCAGTCGGCCCAGGGACCGGGGACGACCTGCACGGTCCACGGCGTCTCGAGCGAGCGGGCGACCGAGGTGAGCATGGGGCCGCCGATCGGGGTCGCGAGCGCGGCGATCGCGAAGAAGGCGGCCGGCGCGACGAGCGCCGCGATGGTCCAACCGGGCCGCCGGACGAAGGGCGGCGCCGCCCAGCGCAGCAGCGCGGCGAGCCAGATCGCGGGCGTCAAGGAGCGCAGCGCCATCTGCGCGCGCACGAGCGCCTCGGTGGGCGCGGTCCCGGCCACCACGGCCTGGATCAGCGCCACGGTCGCGAGCAGCGCGAGCGCCAGCCCCATCGCCACGAACACGCCGGCGCCGGGTCGGCGGCCGAGGCGCCAGGTCTGCGCCACCAGCGCCCACGCGCCGAGCGAGATCGCCGTGAAGAGCATGACCGCGACCGCTTGCGTCATCGGACGCGATCATGGCGCATGGCGGAGCGCGCGAACGGGCCCGGTTTCACTCGTCGCGACGCGCCGCGACGCGCCGCGACGCGGTCCGCGCGGGTCAGCGCACCTCGGACCCGTCCGCCAGATCTCGGTCGAGGGTGGTGACGGCCAGCTCCCCATCGGCGCTCTCGGCCGCCAGGATCATCCCTTGCGACTCGACGCCGCGGAGCTTGACCGGCTTGAGGTTGGCGACGACCACGACCTTCTTGCCGATCAGCTGCTCGGGCGTGTAGTGGGCCTTGATGCCCGAGACGATGGTTCGGGTCTCGGGGCCGACCTTGACGGTGAGGACCAGCAGCTTGTCGGCCTTGGGGTGCGCTTCGACGTGCTGGACGGTGGCGACCCGGAACTCGAGCTTGGCGAAGTCGTCGATCGTGACCTCGCTCTTGTGTTCGAGCGGCGGCTCGGTCGGCGCCGCGATCGCCTCGGCGAGCGCCTCGAGGTCGATGCGCGGGAAGAGCGGCTCGCCGGGGCGGGTCGCGATGCCTGCGGGCGCGCCGTCCCAGCGACGGGCGTCGTCGAGGGTGGCCGGGGCGTCGTCGAGCCCGAGTTGGGCGCGCAGTTCGCGCGCCTTGGTGGTGAGCACCGGCTCGAGCAGCACCGAGGCGACCCGCAGCGCCTCGACGACCGAGCGCAGCACCGTGCCCAGGCGCTCGGCGTTCGCCGGGTCCTTGGCGAGCGTCCACGGCTGCTGGTCGGCGACGTACTTGTTCGCCTTGCGCACCGCCGCCATCACCTCTTCGAGCGCACGATCGAAGTGCAGTTGCTCGAAGTGCGCGGTGACCGCGTCGGGCAGCGCCAGGAAGGCGTCGCGCAGCGCCTCGTCGGCCGGCTCGAGCGGACCGAACGCGGGGACGGTCCCGTCCGTGTAGCGGCCGAGCATCCCCAACGTGCGGTTGAGCAGGTTCCCGAGGTCGTTCGCCAGGTCCGAGTTGATCCGCTCGGCGATGCCCGCCTCGTGGAAGGAGGCGTCGAGCCCGAAGCTCATGTCGCGCATCAGGAAGTAGCGGAAGGCGTCGTTGCCGTACTTCTCGTGCAGGTCGAGCGGGCGCACGACGTTGCCGAGCGACTTGCTCATCTTGCGCTCGTCGGCCAGCCAGTAGCCGTGCACGTTCAGGTGGTCGTAGAGCGGGATGCCGGCGGCCTTGAGCATCGTGGGCCAGAAAACCCCGTGCGGCTTGAGGATGTCCTTGGCGATGAAGTGGTTGACCGCCGGCCAATAGCGCTTCTCGGTGCCGTGGGCGACCAGGTGCGACCAGTAGTTGATCAAGGCGTCGAACCAGACGTAGGTGACGTGCTCCTCGTCCCAGGGGAGTGGGATGCCCCAGGGCACGCGCGCCCGCGGGCGGCTGATCGAGAGGTCGCCGATCGGCTCGCGCAGCATCGCGAGCACCTCGTTGCGGTAGCGCTCGGGGCGGATGAGGCCGGGGTTGGCCTCGATCGTCTCGCGCAGCCAGGGCCGGTACTTCTCCATGCGGAAGAAGTAGTTGGCCTCGACGCGCAGCTCCGGCGGGTCGTCGGAATCGGGGCATTTACCGTCGACGAGCTCCTTCTCGGTCACGAAGCGCTCGGCGCCCACGCAGTAGAGCCCCGAGTACTCGCCGTAGAAGATGTCGCCGTTGTCGTAGACCCGCTGCAGCACGTCCTGCACGACGGTGCGGTGGGCGGGGTCGGTGGTGCGGATGAAGCCGTCGTAGCCGATCCCCAGCCGGTCCCACGTCGCCCGGAACTGGCCCGATATGTCGTCGACGTACGCCTGCGGCGTCTGATCGGCGGCGGCGGCGGCCTTGGCGACCTTCTCGCCGTGCTCGTCGGTGCCGGTGAGGAAGTGGACGTCGTCGCCTTTGAGTCGGTGGAAGCGCGTGACGACGTCCACGAGGATCGTCGTGTACGCGTGCCCGATGTGGGGGGCGGCGTTGACGTAGAAGATCGGGGTCGTCGCGTAGTACGCGGCGCGGGTCGGCTCGGTCATGCGGGTGGGTCCTCCATGGGGGTGCAACTGGGCAAAACGAAAGGCGCCGCTCGCGCGACGCCCCGTCCGGCCCGACGACGAGGTCCGTCAGGCGGTGGCGGGGCGACTCGGCATCGAACGGCGCGTCATGGCGGGAGGATAGCACCCGGGCACGGGCGGCGTCCTTCCCGCTGGAGCCGTGCCCACGGGGTTCCAGCGCTACGATGCCCCCGTGACGAGCGAACCCCACACCTCCGTCGACGCGGTGCAGGACTTCCTGCGGGCGCGGCGGCGTGCCGGTCTGGCCGAGGTGCTCGCCGCGCTGTCGGGGCGCGAGGCGCCGCTCCTCTCGTACGACGAGGTGCGCCGCCGGTTGCACGCGGTGGAGACGCCGACGAACGTGCTCGAGGACGTCCCGCTCGATGCGATCGTCGGCAGCGTCGGCCGCACCCAGGACTTCACCCGCGAGTTCCTCCCCCGCACCGACGCCGACAAGGCGCGTTGGGTGGGGGTGCGCATGGCCATGACCGGCCTCGCCGGAACCCCGCCCGTCGACCTCTACCGGATCGGCGACGCGTACTTCGTGCGCGACGGCAACCACCGCGTGTCGGTCGCGCGCCAGCTGGGGGCCAAGTTCATCCAGGCGTACGTGACGCCCGTGCACGCCCGCGTCCCGCTCGCCGCCGACGCGTCGCCCGACGACCTGATCGTCGCCGAGGAGCACGCGGCGTTCCTGGAGCGCACCGAGCTCGACCGCCTGCGCCCCGAGGCCGACGTGCGCACCACCATCCCCGGCTCGTTCGCGCGGCTGCTCGAGCACATCGACGTCCACCGCTACTTCATGGGGCTCGACCAGGACCGCGAGGTCCCGTACCCCGAAGCGGTCGCCCATTGGTACGACGCGATCTACGTCCCCGTGGTCGAGCGGGTGCGCGCCCGGGCGTTGCTGCGCGGGTTCGAGGGGCGCACCGAGACCGACCTCTACCTGTGGCTGTCGGAGCACCGCGGCAAGCTGATCGACGACCTGGGGGTCGTGCTGCCACCGGAGTCCGTCGCCGAGGCGGTGGGGCGCTCGCAGGACGAGCGCGGCGCCGGCCCGAGCGCGGCGCGCGACGCGGTGCTCGAGTCGGTGGCGCGCCGCCGCGGCGACGCCGACGAGGCCGCCTTGGCCGACGACGTGCTCGTGCAGGTGCACGCCGACCCGGCCGCCTGGGCGGCCGTCGACCAGGCCCTGGCCGTGGCCACGCGCGAGCGCTCGCGGCTGTACGCGGTGCACGTGGTCGCGTCCGCGGCCGAAGCCGAGGGGCCCACGGTCGCGGCGCTGCGCGCGCGCTTCGACGCGGCGTGCAGCGAGGCGGAGGTCGCGGCCCAGTTCACCGTCGCGGTGGGGGCACCGATCCCCGCCCTGCTGGCGCGGGCCGCCTGGATGGACCTGGTCGTCGCGCCCGTGCTGCTGCCGTCGGGCGTGCTGGCGCCGGGCGTCATGACGCTGCTGCGCCGCTCGCCCTGCGCGGTCATGGCGGTGCCCGCCGGAGCCACCGAGCTCGCGAAGGGCCTCGTCGCGTACGACGGCGGACCCCGGAGCCAAGCGGCGCTCTTCGCGGGCGCCTACCTCGCCGCCAAGCGCGATCTTCCGCTCGTCGTCCTGACGGTCGCGGACCTGGCGCGCACGGCCGCGGCGACGCTCGGCGAGGCGCGCACGTACCTCGAGCGCCACGGCGTCACCGCCGATTACGTCGAGCGCTCCGGCCCCGTCGCCGAAGCGATCGTCGCCACGGCCGAGGAGCGCGGCTGCGACCTGATCCTCATGGGGAGCCACCGCTACGCGCGGTGGCTCGAGACGGTGCTCGGCGGGGTGCTCGAGCGGGTGCTGCGGTCCTCGAAGGTGCCGGTGCTGGTGACCTGACCGCCGCGGGGGCCGCTACCCGCGCAGCGGGAGGTCGCGGGTCGCGACCACGTCGACGCCGGTGCCCAGCACGTCGGCGAGCACCACGTCGCCCATCGCCACCGGCGCCTCGAGCGTGAGCTCGTGCAGCGCGCGCGCGACGTCCTCCACGCGCCCCTTGGGCACCGAGTCGGCGGTCTTGACCGGCAGCCGCGGCCAGCGACCCCCCTGGATCCGCACGGTCGTGGTCACGAAACGGCGCGGGTCGGTGTACTCCTGCACCGCGAACTCCTTGCCGCGCTTGCACGAATGGCCGCGCACCTCGACGACCTCGCCGTCGACGGCGTCGACCTCGAGCCGGCAGCCGAGCGGGCAGCCGATGCACAGGTAATGGGCGGACTCGTGATCGTGCTCCGGGCTCATGCCGTGGCCCCCTTCGCGGTGGCGCCTTCACGATCGCGCGCTTCGGCGCGCGCTTCGATCGACACCGTCAGCGAGCCGCCGTGGAAGGCTTCGAGGAAGCGCGGCCGCACCTTGAGGGTCACCATCTCCGCGGGCACCACGTAGCGCAGCGGCTTGGCGTAGACGTCGCCCAACCGCAGCGTGCAGTCCGTCATCGGCTTCTGGACGCGGAGGTAGACCGTGTGCTCGCGGTCGGTGGAGATCGTCGACGGGACCGTGTAGCGCACGTTGGCGCCGGCGGTGAGGCGGACGTTGTCCGCCGGGGCGGTCTGCCCCGCCACGAAGCCCCCGGCGGCCGTGCCGGCGAGGTGCGACTCCTGCGAGACCATGTCGACCAGGTCGTGGATGTGGACGGTGTTGCCGCAGGCGAAGACGCCGTCGCGGCTCGTCTGCATCGCGCTGTCGACCACCGGGCCGGTGGTGACCGGGTCGAGCCGCACGCCGAGGTGGCGGGCGAGCTCGTTGTCGGGGATCAGGCCGATCGACACCAGCAGGGTGTCGCACGGCACGTCCCACGCGCGCTCCATGATCGGGCGCAGCGCCTCGTCGACGGGCGCGACCGTCACCCCGTCGACGCGGTCGTGGCCGTGGATGCGGACGACGGTGGTGGAGAGGTGCAGCGGTACGTCGAAGTCGTGGAGGCACTGCACGACGTTGCGCGACAAGCCGTTGGCGTGCGGCATCAGCTCGAAGACGCCCACCACCTCGACGCCCTCCAGGATCAGCCGCCGCGCCATGATCAGCCCGATGTCGCCCGAGCCGAGGATCGCGACCCGCTTGCCGGGAAGGTAGCCCGCGACGTTGACCAGCTTCTGCGCGAAGCCGGCGGTCATCACGCCGGACGGGCGCGATCCCGGGATGCGCACCGCCTCGCGGGTCCGTTCGCGCGCCCCCATCGCCAACACCACCGCGCCGGCGTCGACCGGGGCGAGCGCGTGGTCTTGCGACAGGAGCGCCACCCGCCGGCTCGCGTCGACGTCGAGCACGTAGGCGTCGGTCAGGACGTCGATGCCGCGCTCCTGGACCTGCTCCAGGAAGCGTTGGGCGTACTCGGGCCCGGTGAGCTCTTCCTTGAAGTGGTGCAGGCCGAAGCCGTGGTGGATGCACTGCTGCAGGATGCCGCCGGCCTCGCTCTCGCGGTCGACGACCAGCACGTGGTCGGCGCCGGCGTCGCGGGCGCCGACGGCGGCCGCGAGCCCGGCCGGGCCGCCGCCGACGACGACCACGTCGTAGCGGCGGCGGAGGTCGAGGGGGGCGGGCTTAGCCATGGGCGACCTCCTCGGCGTCCGAGCGTTCGATCGCGATCCACGATCCGGACCCCTTCTTGGTCACGGCGGGGATGGGCACGTCGGTCGCCTCGGCGATCAAGCTCATCACCCGCCAGGCGCAGAAACCGCCCTGGCAGCGCCCCATCCCGGCGCGGGTGCGGAACTTGACGCCGTCCATCGTGCGGGCGCCGCGCTCGATCGCTTGGATCACCTCGCCCTCGGTGACGCGCTCGCAGCGGCAGGCGATGCGGCCGAAGCGGGGGTCGCCGCGGGCGACGCGCGCCAGCTCGTCGAAGTCCAGCTGGGCCGCACGCACCGGCGCCTCGAGCCCGGGGCGGAAGGCGTCGTCCGGTTCGACCTCGAGGCCCTGCGCCGCCAGCAATGCGACCACGTCCTCGGCGATCGCCGGCGCGGCCGTGAGGCCGGGCGACTGGATCCCGATGACGTTGACGAAGCCCGGCACCTCGGTCGCGCCGATCACGAAGTCCTCGCCGTCGGCGACGGCGCGCAGGCCGGCGAACTCGGCGATGCAGTCGGCCTCGGCGATCCCGGGCGCCAGCCGCCGCGCCCCGGCGAAGACCTCGGCGGCGCCGACGGCGGTGGTGTCGAGGTCGGTCTTGTCGGCGCCGTCGTTCGCGGTCCAGTGGGCGGTGGGGCCCACCATCAGGGTCCCGTCGTAGGTGGGGATGAGCAGAATGCCCTTGCTCTCGGCGTTCGGGGTGGGGAAGACGACGCGCTTCACGTACCCGGCGAGGCGCTTGTCGAGCAGGTACTCCTCGCCCTTGCGGGCGCGGATCGTCGGAGCGGTGGCCCCCGCCATCCGGGCGACCGCGTCGCCGAACAGCCCTGCGGCGTTGACGACGAAGCGGGCGTGCAGGTCGCCGCGGTCGGTGCGCAGGACGAAGCCGTCGGCGTCCCGGTCGATGCCCTCGACCGCGTGCTCGAGCTTCAGGTCGACGCCGTTGCGCACCGCGCTCTCGGCGAGCGCGAAGCAGGCCTCGTAGGGGTTGACCACGCCGGCGGTGGGGGCGTGCAGCGCGGCGATCGCTTCGTGCGAAAGGTTCGGTTCCTCACGGCGCAGCCGCTCGGCGTCCCAGATCTCGAGCCCCGTGACGCCGCGCCGGCGCCCCTGCTCCAGCGTCTCGCGGAGCACGGTCAGGTCGGCCTCGTCGAAGGCGACGGTCAGGTCGCCGACGCGCTGGAAGCCGAACGGCAGCTCCTCGGCGAGGTCGCCCCAGAGCTGATTGCCGCGCCACTCGGTCGCCGCCTTGAGGGTGCCGTCGTGCGCGCGGTGCCCACCGTGGATGATGCCGCTGTTCGCCTTGCTGGTGCCGAGCCCGACCTCGACGTCGCGCTCGACGAGCGCCACGCTCAGGTGGTACTTGGACAGCTCGCGCGCGATCGCACAGCCGACCACGCCGGCCCCGACGATCGCTACGTCGTACCTCATCGTCCGACCTCCGCTCGACGCGCCCGAAGCACGGCGCGTCGCCCCTCAGGCTAGGCGTCGGTGGGGGAGGACGGGCAGTGGCGGGCGTCCCCCGCGGCGCTCGCGGGGGACGCCGACGATCAGTACGCCACGTCGACCGTGATGGTGTTCAACCCGTCGCCGAGCTGCACGCGCAACCGCGGACCCACCGGGGCGACGAGCAGGGCGCCGCCCTGGCCGACCCCGAGCAGCGTGCCGTCGTCGGCGTCGCTCACGCGCGCCCACGGGTAGGCGGCGGCGGGCCACGAGAGCCGCACCCGCCCGTCCGGCGTGCGTTCGGCTTCGACGGTCGCCACGGCGGACGGGCGCAGGCCCGCGACGCGCTCGACGAGCACGACGCCGTCGCGCTCGATGCGCAGCCTGGCGAGGGGCGGTGGGGCCGCGCCGCGCCACGGCACGAAGACGCGGAACGGTTCGACCTCGTGCTGGCTGACTTCCCGCGTGCCGAAGGGGACGCGGAACGCCTCCGTGCCGTCGGTGGCGATGCCCACGGCGAGGTAGGGGCCGGGGGGTACCGCGTCGGGGCGGGCGTCGATCGCGAACACGGGGTCGAGCGTCAGGATGCCGGTGTCGCGGTCGACGACGCCGGTCACCAGCAAGCCGGGCACGGGGGCGGATGCGGCGCGCACCGAGAGGCCGTACTGCGAGCGGTAGGCGGCGATCCCGGCGTAGGTGTAGTCGCTCACCCAGGTCTGGCTGCAGTACCCCATCAGGTCGGTGTGGCTGACCGGGTCCTTGAGGTCGTCGCCGACCAGGTCGAACCCCCACACGCCGATCGAGCCACCGTCGTACGGGTACGCGGCGTCCGGGTCGCCCACGCCGCCGCACGGCGCGTGCCTTCGCCCCCAGTTGTGGCCGAGCTCGTGCGCGGTCACCTCGGCGAAGCCCCACTTGCTCCACACGACGGCGGCCCGGTAGGCGGGGTTCCCGTTGCCGAGCCAGGCGATGCCGGCGATGCCGCCGTCGTACGGCGGCGTGACGACGCCGATGTGGTGGCGCCCCTGCGGATCGTCGTTGGCGATCGTGGTGATCGCCCCCAGCAGGTTGCTCCAGGCCGCGCCTTGCGTGAGGTCGCCGGTGAAGGCGAAGGAGGCGCCCACGTCGATGCTCGTGATGGTGCCGTCACCGAACGGGAACGCGCGTCGAACGTCCGCCAGGTACGCCGCAGGGCTGGGGATGGACGGCGGCGCGCCCCCGTTGAGCGCGACCGGGACCAGGACGAAGGAGGTGGCGGGCGGCGTCGTGGTGGTGAGCGGCGCGAACCCGCTCGCGGGCCAGCGCGCTCCGAGGCGCCCACCGTCCGCACCGGTGGCGGTCGCGGCGACCGCGACCTGCACGTCCGCACAGAACGTGGCGGCGTCGACGCGACGCTCGTAGACGGTCGAGCGGTCGCCCTCGACGGTGCTGGTGGGGACCTGCGTTGGACCGGCGAGCGCGACCTCGCGCTCGGCGCCGCCGCTGCCGCACCGGTACGCGAGCGTCACGGACGCGCCGCTGGCGCCGGGCGCGTCGGCCGTGACGAACGCGCGCACCAGACCGTCGCGGCCGACGACGATCGGGACGTCGCGCGCGCCCGGGAGCGTGTCCTGCGCGGGGACCGATTGGTTGACGTAGAAGCGGTCGATCGACAGCCCGACGGGGCTCGCCTCGCGGCAGTCGCGCACGACCTGCACGCTGGCGGTGGCGTTGCCGCCGGTGACGTCGATCCACGTCGACGCGATGCCGAACGCGCTGCACGGCGCGACCTCGACGGTGAGGGGGCTCGAGGTGGCGCCGACGGGCACCGGGCCCGGGCTGGCGCTGCCGAAGAGGAGCCAGTCGGGGGCGCCCGCGCGGGCGGTGGCGGTGGGGGTGGCGCCGACGGTGCCGTCGTTGCGAAGCGTGAAGCTGCCGGCGGGGACGGGGCTGCCGTCGCTCAGGCCGACCAGGGTGACGGTGGTGGGGTCGGGGCTCCACTCGACCGCATCGCACGTCCGTTCCACGACCACCGTCGCGGCGTCGCCGCCGCCCGCGATCGTCAGCGTCGCTTGCGTACGGCCTGCTTCGGTGCAGGCGGCGACCGTCACGGTGGCGTTCGCCGAGCTGCCGGGTTCCACGAGGCTCGCGGGCACGGAGGCACCGAGCCAGGCGGCGTCGCTTTCGATCGTGGGCATGGCGGCGAGGGTGCCGGCGTTGGTCACCGTCAACGTTTGCGAGGGCGGTTGGGCCTGGTCCGTCGCGACCAGCGAGCCGGAGAAGACCAGCGACTCGGGGTTCGTCGACCATTCCGCTGCCTGGCAGGTTCGGTCGACGGTCAGCGTGGCGCTCGCGCCATCCCCCTGAACGGTCAGCACGGCGGTCTCCCGACCCCGCGACGGGCAGACCGCGACCAGGTCCAGCGCCAGCTCGGCGCCGGGCGCGAGGGTGCCCGACGTCGGCTCGGCGCTCAGCCAGGCGCGGTCGCTGGCGACGGTGAAGGTCCCCTCGGCGTCGCCGTCGTTGCGGACGGTGGTGTTCAGGGGTGGGGCGGTACCGACGGCGGCGGTCACGACGAAGGCCTCGTCGGCGAGGTGCCAGGCCGGGGCGCCGGTCGCTGGCGGCGGCTCGGCGACGAACACGGCTGCGATGTCGCGGGCTTCGGTCAGGGTGAGCGTGAGCGGGTTCGTGGCGCCGCTCGCGTCGCCGCCCCAGCCTTCGAAGGCGTGGCCGTCGTCCGCTTCGGCGCGGAGCGTGATCTCGGTGCCTTGCGGGTAGTCGGCTTCGTAGGGGAGGGTGGGCGAGGCGCCGTTCACGTGCACGCGCCCGGAGCCTCGGGCGCTCACGCGGAGCGCGACTTCGATCGCGGGTGGTGGATCGTCCTGCCCGAACGAGACGGTGACGGTTCGGTCTGCGTCCAAGTCGAGCGTGCACGTCGTGTCCGATGCGGTGTCGCAGCCGGTCCGTGCGGTGACGATGCTGCCTTCGTCCGGCGTGGTCGTGAGGGTGACTCGGGTGCCGGGTGCGAAGGTCGTCGCGCAGGTGGTGCCGCAATCGATGCCGTCCGGGATGCTGGTCACGTGACCGCTGCCGTTGCCGTCGGTGGCGACCGTGAGGGTCACGGTCGGCTCCGGCTCCGGATCTGGCTCCGGATCTGGCTCCGGCTCCGGCTCGGCGACGAACACGGCTTCGATGGCTTGGGCGTCGGCCAGGGTGAGCGTGAGCGGGTTCGTGGCGCCGCTCGCGTCGCCGCCCCAGCGTTCGAAGGTGTGGCCGTCGTCCGCTTCGGCGCGGAGCGTGATCTCGGTGCCCTGCGGGTAGTCGGCTTCGTAGGGGAGGGTGGGCGAGGCGCCGTTCACGTGCACGCGCCCGGAGCCTTGGGCGCTCACGCGGAGTTCGACCTCGACCGCGGCCGGGGGCCCATCTAGGGTGGGGCAGGCGACGAGCAGCAGCGGAAGCAGGACGAGCACGGCGATGTTGGCCCATCGAGACGGACGCCGGTGCCTCACCGGGTCGGCACGGGAGCGATGCATGCACCGATTATCGGAACGAGGCGGCGGCGAGGTCGTGACAATTCACGCCCGAGGACGCGCCGGCTCGTCGTTCAGGTGGCTTCGCTCCGCTCCGCCCACGGCACCCCGCACGCGCCCGTGGTGCAATCGTCGTCGCTCGCGCCATCGGTGCGCCCGGCGATCGCGTAGCGCCGGTTCGCGACGAACGTGTAGGCACGCTCCGCCAGCCAGCGGACGCCCGGCAGGTGGTAGGGCAGCACGAGCACGCCGAGGATCGGCCGCGTCAGCCGCAGCAGGCGCACGATCGCGGCCGCGCCGGCGTAGGTGCGCCCGTCGCGGTCGACCAGATGGAGCGCTCGGATCGCCTCGTCCGGGTCGACCCACGGTACGTCGGCGAGCGCGTCCTGGAGCGGGCGCACCGCGATCCGGCCGCCGGAGATCCGCTGCACGCGCTCGGCCTGGGCGGTGCAGAAGACGCACGCGCCGTCGTACAGCACGACGGGCAACCGCGCCGCGGCGCCAGCGAGGTCGGCGTCGGCAGGGGGGTCGTTGATCTGGGCGTTCGTGAACATCGTCACGATGAGTCTAGAGGCGAACGTCCCGGCCCGCCGTGACCTGGCCCACGGCATCGACCCGAGATGCGGCGTCCGCGCCTGCTACGCTGGAGCGTCATGGCGAAGCAGCCCGCCCTTCCCACCCAAGCCGAGGACTTCAGTGCCTGGTACAACGAGCTCGTCTACAAGGCCGACCTGGTCGATCTGGGGCCGGTGCGCGGCGCGTTCGTCATCCGACCGTACGGCTACGCGCTGTGGGAGAACATCCAGCGCGAGCTCGACGCGATGTTCAAGGCCACGGGTCACGAGAACCTCTCCTTCCCGATGCTCATCCCGATGAGCTATTTCCAGCGCGAGGCGAAGCACGTCGAGGGTTTCTCGCCCGAGCTGGCCGTGGTCACGCACGCCGGCGGTCAAGAGCTCGAGGAACCGCTCGCGATCCGCCCCACGTCCGAGACGATCGTCGGCGAGCTCTACGCCAAGTGGATCCAGAGCTACCGCGACCTGCCGCTGCTCTACAACCTCTGGAACAACGTCGTGCGCTGGGAGATGCGCACGCGGCCGTTCCTGCGCACGTCCGAGTTCCTCTGGCAGGAGGGCCATACCGCCCACGCCACCGAGGACGAGGCGCGCGCCGAGGTGCGCACCATGCTCGACGTCTACGCGCGGCTGGCCGAGGAGTTCGCCGCCGTGCCCGTCATCCGCGGCGAGAAGACCGAAGGCGAGCGCTTCGCCGGCGCCGTCGAGACGCTGACCATCGAGGCGATGATGCGCGACGGCAAGGCGCTGCAGTCCGGCACCAGCCACTACCTGGGCCAGAACTTCGCCAAGGCCTTCGACATCACCTTCAACGACCAGCAGAACGAGCAGGCCTTCGCCCACACCACCTCGTGGGGCCTGTCGACGCGCATGATCGGGGCGATCATCATGGCGCACGGCGACGACCAGGGTCTGATCCTGCCGCCCAAGCTCGCGCCGGTGCAGGTGGTCGTGGTGCCGATGGGGCGGGCCAACGACGAGGAGGGGCGCGCGAAGGTGCGCGCCGAGGTCGATCGCGTCGTCGGCGAACTGCGGGCGGCCGGCGTGCGCGTCAAGGTCGACGATCGCGACGGCAGCCCCGGCGCCAAGTTCTACGAATGGGAGCAGAAGGGGGTGCCGCTGCGCCTCGAGGTCGGTCCGCGCGACGTCGAGGCCGGCACCGCGCTGGTCAAGGATCGGCTGAAGGACGAGAAGGACGTCGTACCGCTCTCGGGCCTCGTCGATCACCTGCTCGCCGCGATCCCCGACTTCCACGCGCGGCTGTTCGAGCGAGCACGCGCCTTCCGTGACGCGCGTACCGTCGAAGCCCACACGTGGGACGAGCTGGTGGCGGGCGTCGAGAACGGATTCGTGATCGCCACCCACTGCGGCGACCCCGAGTCCGAGAAGGCCATCCAGGAGGCCACCAAGGCGACCGTGCGCTGCATCCCGCTCGAGGGCGTCTCGGCGGAGGGGACCGTCTGCGTGCACACCGGCCGCCCGTCCGGGTACCGCAACAAGGTGGTGTTCGCGCGCGCCTACTAGGCGCGCGCCATCCGGCCATGGACGACCGCCGCCACGTGCAGCCCCACCCGACGCCCGAGCAGGCGCGCGTTCAGCGCACGCTGCGCGAGCGCGCCCGGGGCCTCGGGCTGCACGTCGGGTTCGGCCAGGGGCGGCGGGCCACCGACGTCACCCTGGTCGTGGTCAAGGGCGACCGCCTGGCGGTGCTGCGGGCGCTGCCGAAGCTGTTCGCCGGCCTCGGGCTGGACGAGGAGATCGTGCGCTCGAGCCAGACCCCCGAAGGCTTCGAGATCGTCGTGGCGCTGCTGCAGCCGCGGCACCAGCGCCGGAGCGTGCCCGGCGAACGCCGCGCGAGCGAGCTCGGCGGCGGCGACGTCGCCGACGGGTGAGCGCGGCGCTCGAGCGCGAGCCCGACGGTATCCCGAATACCCTCTTGCATAACCGGCATGCATCTGCTAGGCTCCTCCTCGTGCCTGAGGGCACCAGCGCCCGGCCACGAGGCCGCCGCCGCGACGAAGGAGGTGACGAGCATGGTCTTGAATCGCCCGCGCCAAGCGCGCTTCGACGTTCTGTGCCCGATCATCTCGGCGCCCACCGTCGCACCTTCCGCCGCAGGGACCCCCGCCTGAGGCCCGACCGCATCCGGTCGGCCCACTAGGCCCGCGTCCC
This sequence comes from Trueperaceae bacterium, assembly GCA_011390455.1. Next base: position 4,344 of record JAABSI010000057.1, on the reverse strand, counting down.
TCGGCTCCCCAGCCGAGGTTTTTTCGTTCTCTACGCCACGAGAGAGGAGGTCCACCGTGATCTCGCTGTCGCAGATCCACCCAGGTGCCGTGCGCCTGCAGGAGCTCCACCAGTCGACCGTTGCCGCGCGCCTGCGCCGCGCCGGGTTCAAAGACCAGGAGCGCACCCCGCGCCAACCGTTCCACTGGGCCAACCGCTGAGCTAGCCAACGCAGCGACCGCCGTCGGCCCGCACTCCATCGTTCGCTCTTCGTAGAGGTGCCGACCGTGAACTACCCCAACGACCACCTGTTGCTCCACCACGCGCGCCACGCACTCCGCGAGCGGCGTGCCGACGCCGACCGGGCGGCGCTGCTCGCAGCCGCCGGCGCCGACCGACCGCGGTTCGAAGCGCTCCGATCCACCCTGGCCGGCCACCTCGGTCGCGCCGCCCGCGTGCTCGCCGCGATCGCCGAGGACCTCGACCCGACGACCGCGCGCGCCCGCCGGTCGGTGCCGATGGCGCGCCGCGGCTGAGAAGTCCGATCCGACCTCGCGCACCGCGCGCAGCCCCAGCCCACTTCGTTCGCGCCCTCGACCTGCCCGCCGGTCGAGGGCGCGCGCGTTGGCGCGCCTCGCGCTCGTGCGTCAGCCGCGTTCGGGGAACACGGCGCGCAGGCGCGCCGCCGTCCCGGCGCCGAGCAGACGGCTGTCGCTCGCCACGACCACCCAGTCGACCCCGTCGGCGAGCGCCGCCCGCGCCGCCTCGGGGTCGTCGCCGTGCAGGCCGACGCTCAGGCCGTGGGCGTGGGCGGCGGCCACGACGCGGCTGCGCGCCTCGAGGTACGCGGGGTGGGTGCCGTCGGTCTGCGGCCCCCACCCCATCACGAGGCCGAGGTCGGCGGGGCCGACGAACAGCCCGCCGAGCCCGGGCACGGCGGCGATCGCCTCGACCGACTCGAACCCGGCGCGCGTCTCGATCATCGCGACGACGAGCGCGTGCGCCGCGACCCGCTCGCGGTACGCGGGACCGTGCCGCAGCGCGGCGCGGATCGGACCGTAGGAGCGGCGCCCGACCGGGGGGTACAGGGCGGCCGCGACGATCGCGCGGGCGTCGTCGGGCCCGTCGATCATCGGCACGACGACGCCGTCGGCGCCCAGGTCGAGCACGCGCGTGACCTGCGCCGGGTCCACCGAGCGCAGCCGCACCAACGCCGGCACGAACGGTTGGGTGGCCTGGAGCAGGCCGAGCAGGTCGGGTTCGTCGATGTTGCCGTGCTGCAGGTCGAAGACGACGAGGTCGACGCCGCTCCGAGCCACGATCTCCGCCGCCAACGGATCGCGCAGGGCGGACCAGGCGGCGGCGTGGGTGCGGGAGCGAAGGTCGAGCGGGAGGGGGTTCGGGGCGGCGCTCATGCCGCGAGGGTAGCGCGTGCGCGGGTGCCTCGAGCTCAGCGCGGGTCGGCGCGGCCGTCCATCAGGTCGGCCAGGTGCACGGAGCGCAGCGGGAAGCCCCGGAAGGGGTCGTAGATGCGCGGCGTCGCGCGGCGCAGCGGCCAGCGGGTCGACGGTCGGAAGGGGACCACGCGCAGGCCGACGGGGTCGACGAGGTGCGCCGCGGAGACGCGGACGCTCGGCTCGACCGGCAGCGCCGGCAGCAGGGCAGGTTCGGGGGCCTCGAGGGTCGCCTCGAGGGTCGCCTCGACGGGTGCGGCGGCGCGGGTGATCGGCGGCATGACGGGCGTGCCGTAGGCACGCGACTCGGCTTCCTGGTGCGCCAGCGTGCGGAACGGATCCGCACCTCGGGCCGGCGCATCGACCGCGCGGGTCGGGGCAGCGGTGGCGGCGACCGCGGCGGCAGCCGTCCACGGCCCGCGGAGGGCGAAGGGGAAGCGGAGGGACGCGAGGAGTCCGTTCATGGGACGAAGGTAGCCGGGGGTCGCTTTCGGAACCGTCACAGGTCGCCCGGGCAGGCGCCCGGTCAGCCACGCGCCAGGAGCGCCACCCCCACCACCATCGCGGCGGCGGCCGTCAGCCGCCGGCGCCGCCCGCCCTCGCCGAGCAGGGTGGTCCCCAGCAGCGCGCCGATCAGCACGCTCACCTCGCGGGCGGGCGCCACGAGGCTCACCGGCGCCAACGTGAACGCGGTCAGCACCAACAGGTACGCCAGCGGGCTCAGCAGCGCGACCGTCGCCACGGCGCCGAGGTGGTGGCGCAGGACGTGGCGCAACGCCTCCGGTCGACGCAGCACGGCGGGGGCGAGCAGGGTGGCCCGCGCCAGCTCCGACCACCAGAGGAAGAGGAGCGGCGGCACGCCCACCCGGGCCACGGCGATGGCGTCCCACACCGTGTACGAGGCGATGAAGGTGGCCGTGACCAACCCCCACCGCACCCCCGGTCCGATCCGCGCTCCCGCCGGCGGCCGCCCGGTCGCCAAGGCGACCGCGGCGCCGACCACCAGGAGCGTCCCGAACAGCGCGACGGCGCTCGGTCGCTCACCGAGCAGGGCGATCGCGCCCACCGTCGCGAGCGCCGGCCCCACGCCCCGAGCGATCGGGTAGACGATCGACAGGTCGCCGACCCGATACCCGCGCTGCAGCGCCACGAAGTAGCCGACGTGGAGCGCCGCGCTGCCCAGCACGAAGGCCCATCCCAGGGGATCGACGTCCCCCACGCGCGCGCCGCCGAAGCCCAAGGCGACCGGAGCGTAGAGCACCGCCGTAGCGCTGGAGAACGCGAACACGAACGCCGGCCCGCGGGTGGCGCCGCCGGCGCGTTTGGCCGCCAGGTTCCACGTCGCGTGCAGCAGCGCGGACGTGAGGACCAGCGCCAGGGCGAGGGGGCTCATCGCGCCGCCAGTGGCCGTGGTCCGGATGCGGGCATCCCGCATGCTACGTCCACGCTAGGCTGCGCCCATGCCCACCTTCCACGTCACCGAGCTCCGCGTCGGGCGCATCGGCGAGGTCCCCCACGCGGGGTCCACCGTGCGATCCGCGATCGGCAAGGAGCGCGCGGCTGGCCCGCTCGAACTGCACCCGCTCGGGTTCGAGGGCGACACCGTCGCCGACACCAAGAACCACGGCGGACCCGACAAGGCCGTCTGCGTCTACCCGGCCACGCGGTACGCGGCGTGGCGCGCGCGGCTCGGCGTCGACCTGCGGCGCCCCGCGTTCGGCGAGAACCTCCTGCTCGACGGCGTGGACGAGGACGCGGTGCACGTGGGCGACGTCTTCACCCTGGGCGGGGCGGTCGTGCAGGTCGCCCAGCCGCGCGTCCCCTGCTTCATCCCCGCGGCCTACACCGGCGAGAAGCGTCTGACGGTCGACCTGCGCGCGACCGGCTGGACGGGCTGGTACCTGCGGGTCCTCGAGCCCGGACGGGTGGCGGAAGGCGACGCCGGGTCCCTCACGGAGCGCGCGACGGGGGCCTGGTCGGTGGCGCGCCTGAACGCCGTGCGCTACGCCGCCGAGCCCGACCGCGAGGCCCTGCGGGAGGCCGCGGCGTCGCCGGGCTTGACCGACGGGTGGCGCGCCGCGCTCCGCAAGCGGGCGGCGGGCGGGGTCGACGACGAATGAGCGCTCCGTCCGGCGACGGCCGGACGGAGCGCTCGACGGCGACGGGCTCGGTCAGTCGGCGACGTAGGTGAGCCAGCGCCGGTACTCGGGGAGCTTGCCGGCGACGGCCTCGAGGTAGCGCTCGCGCATCGCGAGCGAGTACGGGCCGGCGACGCCGGCGCCGATCGGCCGGCGGTCGATCGAAGCGATCGGGGTGACCTCGGCGGCGGTGCCGACCATGAACACCTCGTCCGCGGTATAGAGCTCGTCGCGCACCGCCATGGTCGTCTCGATCGGCGTGCCCATGTCCTTCGCGAGTTGCAGCACGGTGTCGCGGGTGATGCCGCGCAGGTTCACCGAGTGCGCGATCGCGTAGAGGGTGCCGTCCTTGAGGAAGAAGATGTTCTCGCCCGAACCTTCGGCGACGAAGCCCTCCTTGTCGAGCAGCAGCGCCTCGTCGAAGCCGTTGTCGCGCGCCTCGCTGTTCGCCAGCACCGAGTTGACGTAGTTGCCGCCGGCCTTCGACTTGGTGGGCATGATGTCGCCCGAGGAGCGGCGCCACGAGGAGGTCATCAGGCGCGCCCCCTTGCGCACGGCCTCGTCGCCCAGGTACACGCCCCACGGCAGCGTCGCGACCATGAAGTGCAGATGGTTGCGGCTGGGGTTGATGCCGAGCGATTCGGGGCCGTACCAGATGAGCGGGCGGATGTAGCAGCTCGGGCGTTCGTTCGCCTTGACGGTCTCGACGATCGCGCGGTCGATGACGTCGACCGTCCAGGAGGGCTTCATCCCCAGGATCTTGGCGGACTCGA
>JAABSI010000005.1:65083-67356 GCA_011390455.1 Trueperaceae bacterium | reverse complement strand
ACCTGCGGCATCTGCCCGGTCTCGCACGTGCTCACCGGCGCCAAGGCCGGCGACATGATCATGGCGGTCAAGCCGCCGCCCGCGGCGCGCCGGATGCGCCGCGCGATGAACCTCGCGCAGATCCTGCAGTCGCACGCGCTCTCCTTCTTCCACCTGAGCGCCCCCGACCTGCTCCTGGGCTTCGACGGCGACCCCGCCGAGCGCCACGTCTTCACCCTGATGCGCGACCAGCCCGACATCGCGCGCCGCGGCGTGCGCCTGCGCCGCTACGGCCAGGCGCTGATCGAGGCCCTGGGCGGGCGCAAGATCCACCCGGCCTGGGCGGTGCCCGGCGGCGTGCTCGGCCGCATCGACCCCGAAGGGCGGGCGCGCGCGCTCGAAGAGCTCCCGACCGTGCTCGACGACGTGCGCTGGGCGCTCGAGCAGTACGACGCGATCTGCGCCGCGCACCCGGAGGAGGTCGCGGCCTTCGGCGACTTCACGAGCCTCTACATGGGCCTCGCGAACGACAAGGGGACGTGGGAGCACCACGAGGGCGACCTCCGCTGGATCGATGCCGACGGGAACCGGGTCGGCCCCGACAAGCAAGTGCGCTACTACGACGAGACGATCGCCGAGACCGCCGACGTCGACACCTACCTCAAGAGCCCCTACCACCGCGGGGTCCAGGGCGACGCGCCGGTCGACGTGATGTCGGCCGGCATGTACCGGGTGGGGCCGCTGGCGCGCCTCAACCTCGCCGAGACCATGGGGACGCCCGAGGCGGACGCCGCCCTCGAGGCCTTCCGCGCCCGCGCCGGACGCATCGCGACGAGTTCCTTCCACTACCACGGCGCCCGCCTGGTCGAGATGCTGGCCGCGCTCGAGCGCCTCGGCGACCTGCTGCGCGACCCCGACTTCGACACCGGGCCGCTCCGCGGCGAAGCCGGCATCAACCGCCATCGCGGGGTGGGCGCGAGCGAAGCGCCGCGCGGCACGCTGATCCACGACTACCGGGTGGACGAGGAGGGGCTGATCACCGGCGTCCGGATGATCATCGCCACCGGCCACAACAACCTGGCGATGAACCGCACCATCAAGCAGATCGCGCGCGCCTTCGTCACCGGCCCCGAGGTGCCCGAAGGGGTCCTCAACCGCGTCGAGGCCGGCATCCGCGCCTACGACCCGTGCCTGTCGTGCTCGACCCACGCGGTGGGGGCGATGCCGCTGGTCGTGCGGCTCGAGGACGCCGAGGGGCGGCTCCTGCACGAGGTCGCGCGGGGGTGAACGCACCCCCCGGCGACCGCCGGCCGGGCCCCGCGTGGGCGCCCGGCCGGCGGCTGTTGGTGCTCGGCGTGGGCAGCAGCCTGCGGCGCGACGACGCGCTGGGGCCCGCCGTCGCCGAAGCCCTCGCGGCGGCGCCGCTGCCCGAGGGCGTGGCGACGCGGCCGGTGCACGGGCTGGTGCCCGAGCTGGCGGTCGACCTCGCCGAGGTGGACGCGGTCTGGTTCGTCGACGCCGCGGCCGACCCGTCGTTGGCGCGCCCCACGTGGACGCGCGTCGCGCCGAGCGCCGGACCCGGCGCCGGCGGCGGCCATGCGCTCGACCCCGCCGCGCTGCTCGTCTGGACGGAGGCCTGGACGGGGCGCGTCCCGGAGGCCTGGACCCTGGCACTTCCGGCGGGCGACTTCGGGCTCGGCGAGGGGTGGTCGGCGCGCGGCGCCCGGTCGTTGCGGGAGGCGCTCGGCGAGCTGCGGCGCCGCCTCGGGGTTGACACCGAAACCTAAGGGTATTAGGCTACGCTCCATCAGCCTAACGATGTTAGGCGAATGGAGCTGATCATGCCGACCCCCGCACCCCTCGCCCCCCACCGCTCCCCGATCGCCGACCCGGCGCCGCGCACCGCGACCCTCGAGCGCCCCGACGGCACGCTCGCCTACGAGGTCGCCGGGAGCGGCCCCCTGATCGTGCTGCTCCCCGGCCTCGGGCAGCTGCGCAGCGCCTACCGGCACCTGGTGCCCGAGCTGACCGCCCGCGGCTACCGGACCGTCGCCCTCGACCTGCGCGGCCACGGCGACTCCAGCGTCGGCTGGCCGGCGTACGGGGCCGACGCCATGGGGCCCGACGTCGTGGCGCTGATCGAGGCGCTCGGCGGTCCGGCGCTCCTGGTCGGGAACTCCTACGGCGCCGGCCCCGCGGTCTGGGCGGCCGCCGAGCGTCCGGACCTGGTGGCCGGCGTGGTCCTGACCGGCCCGTTCGTGCGCCCGCTGCCCACCCCGTGGGCGCTGCGCGTC
>JAABSI010000005.1:61005-64411 GCA_011390455.1 Trueperaceae bacterium | reverse complement strand
CGCGCTCCACGCCTTCGGCGTCGCGCACCCGGGCCTGCTCGCGGCGACGGTCGTGCCGGCCGAAGACCCCGAGGGGCGCGCCGCCGGCGAAGCCGTCGTCGCCGTCGCCTTCGAGGTGCTGCGCGGGTACGGCCTCGCGGGCGAGGCGCTCGTCCACGCGACCCGGGTCCTGCGGGCGGCGGTGCACGGCTTCGCCGCGCTCGAGGCGGCCGGCGGCTTCGCCCGCCCCGAGGCGGTGGCGGCGAGCCTGGCGGCCCTCGAGGCGGTGCTCGATGGCGGGTTGCGCGCGTTCGCGGTCGAGGCGACGCCCGCGCGCTGAGCGTGGGGCGCGTCCGGGTGCTAGCTTCGTGGCATGGACCTGATCTGCCTCGCCGCCGGCGCCGGCACGCGCATGGGGCGGCTCGGCGGCTACCTGCAGAAGTGCATGTACCCCGTCGGCCTGCGCCCCTTCCTCGAACACGCGCTGGCGCAGGTGGTGGCCAGCCCTGCCGTCGACGTCCGCCGCGATCGCCTGGCGCTCGTCGTGGGCCACTTCGCCGATCAGGTGCGCCGCCACTTCGGCGCGTCCTACGCCGGGCTGCCCATCGTCTACGTCGAGCAGGGCGAGCGCCTGGGTACTGGCCACGCGCTCGCCCTCGCGGCCCGGGCGCTGCAGCCCAGCGACGGCGTGGTCGCCTGGCAAGGCGACCTGTTCCCGACCGCGGCGATGGTGGACGCGGTGGTCGCGCATCCGGCGCCGACCGTGGTCACGCTGGGCGCCGGCCACGAGGACGAGTCCGACCGGCTGCGCGCCACGGTGCGGGGCGGGCGCGTCCTCCGCGTGTGGGACGGCGTCGACGACCTCTACGACGTCGGCCTGTGGAAGCTGGCGCCGGCTGTGCTGGAGCGCATGACCGAGGTGCGCGCCGAGAAGGGGGAGTACCGGATGCTGCCGAACCTGCAGTGCAGCCTCGACGACGGCGCCGAGGTCGGCCACGTCGTCTGCGACGCCTGGGTCCACCTGGGCGGGGTCCTCCCCACGCCGGAGGCCAACGTCCGCGACGTGGTCCGCCGCGTCTGGGCCGCGAGCGACGCGCTCGCCGACGGGGGGCGGCCGTGATCGTCGCGCGCACGCCGCTGCGGATCCCGCTCGGGGGCGGCCTCACCGACCTCAAGGCCTACGCGGAGCGCTTCGGCGGGACGACGGTGAGCTCGACGATCGACCTGGGCGCCCACGTGACCCTCCTCCCCTCGCTCGACGGTCGCTTCGAGGTCGTCGCCGAGGGCCGCGTCGAGACCGCCGAGCGCCTGGGCGACCTGCGCCACGACCTCGTGCGCGAGGCGCTGCGGTCGGTCGACCCCCACCACCCGCCGGTGCGCTTGGGGGTGTGGGTGGACGTCGCCGGGCAGAGCGGGCTGGGGACCTCGGGGGCGGTGACGGTGGCGCTGCTGCACGCCTTGCGCGCCCACCGCGGCGAGGCGCCCGATGGCGCCGCGCTCGGCGCCGAGGCGGCGCGCATCGAGGTCGAGGTCCTCCGGGGCGCCTCCGGCTACCACGACCCCAACGTGTGCGCGCGCGGCGGCTTGCTGCGGCTCGAGTACCGAGGGGCGGAGGTGACCGGGCACGAGGTGGTCATGGCGGCGGCCGCGCGCGCCGCGTTCGAGGACTCGTTGCTGTTGTTCTCGAGCGGCCGCCAGGCGCGCACGAAGCCCTCGCTCGACCTGCTCTCGAGCCACCTGGAGGAGGCGCTCCCCGTGCTCCACGACGTCAAGGCGCTCGCCGGCGAGCTCGAGGCGGCGCTCGGCGCGGGCGACCTCGCCCGCACGGCCTGGTGCATCGGTGAGAAGCAGCGCCTCAAGGAGCGGTTGCCTGGGCACTTCGTCGACGACCACGTCCGCGACGTCACCGCACGCGTGCGCGCCACCGGGGCGGCGCCGCAGCTCCCGGGCGGCAAGATCAGCGGTTACGTGCTCGTGTGCTGCCCCGATGGCCAACACGACGCGGTGCGCGCGGCGCTGCACGACCTGAGCGAGGTGCCCTTGCACCTCACCCGCGAGGGCAGCCGCGCGCTGGCGACATGAGCGCGCCGGGCGGGCCGCGCACGAGGCTCCTGGACGCGGTATAACGACGCGCAAGCGCCACCGCCGTCGACCGGCCGGTCCTCCGCGGGGGGTCCGGTAGGCCAGGGGACTCCTGGATCGGGACGGCGCCACCAGGAGGTTTCATGACCACCAGCGCACTGCTGCCGCTCCTGCTCGGGATGGTCGGGATCGCGGCGGCCTTCGCCGTCTACCGGCTCGTCCTCGCGTACCCGGAGGGGGAGGCGAAGGTCAAGGCCATCGCCGACGAGATCCACCTCGGGGCGATGACCTTCATGAAGCGCGAGCTCTCGATCCTCGTGGTCTTCGGCCTCGTCGTCGGCGTCCTGCTCTTCTTCGCGCTCGGCTGGAAGACGTCGGTGTCGTTCTTCGTCGGCGGGATCGCCTCGGCAGCCGCGGGCTTCTTCGGGATGTACGCCGCGACGAAGGCGAACGTGCGCACCACCACCGCGGCCGCGACCAAAGGCGCGCCGGCGGCGCTCACGGTGGCCTTCTTCGGCGGCTCCGTCATGGGTCTGCTGGTCGCCTCGCTCGGCCTGATGGGGCTCGGCTTCCTCTACCTGATCTTCGGCGCGAACCCCGAGGCGGCGCACGCGATCCACGGCTTCGGCGTCGGCGCCTCCGCGGTGGCGCTCTTCTACCGCGTCGGCGGCGGCATCTTCACCAAGGCGGCCGACGTCGGCGCCGACCTGGTGGGCAAGGTCGAGGCCGGGATCCCCGAGGACGACCCGCGCAACCCCGGCGTGATCGCCGACAACGTCGGCGACAACGTCGGCGACGTCGCCGGCATGGGCTCCGACATCTTCGAGTCGTACTGCGGGGCGCAGATCGCCACCATCGCCATCGCCTCGACCATGAGCGCGAGCGTGCTGGCCGCGCTCGGCTCGCAGCAGGACCTGATGTTCCTGCCGCTGGCGCTCGCCTCGATCGGCCTGCTCTGCTCGCTCGCCGGCATCGCGTTGGTCAAGGTGTTCTCCGACCGGCAACCGGCGCTGGCGCTCCGCATCGGCACGATGGGCTCGGCGGTGCTGTTCATGGCGGCCTCGTTCGCCGTGGTCAGCGTTCTCGACGTCGCCAACGGCATCTGGTGGTCGGTCGTCGCCGGCTCGGTGGGCGGCATCGTCATCGGCCTGGTGACGGAGTACTACACCGCCGGCAGCCCGGTGCGGCGCATCGCCAAGGCGGGGGAGACCGGCACCGCGACGGTGATGATCGCCGGCCTTGCGGTCGGCCTGCAGTCGGTGGTGATCCCGGTCTTCACGATCGCCGCGATCATCCTGGTCTCGAGCCTGCTCGCCGGCCTCTACGGGGTCGGCATCGCCGCGGT
>JAABSI010000005.1:0-60840 GCA_011390455.1 Trueperaceae bacterium | reverse complement strand
TTTCGCGATCGGCGCCGCCGCGCTCGCGGCGCTCACGATCATCGCCGCCTACATCGAGACGCTCTACGTCAACATCCCGGACTTCGCGCTCAGCCTCTCCGACCCGCAGGTGCTGATGGGCATGCTCATCGGTGCCGCGATCCCCTTCCTGGTCGCCTCGATCACGATGACCGCCGTCGGCGACGCCGCGTTCACGATGATCAACGAGATCCGCAGGCAGTTCCGCGAGATCCCGGGCCTCCTGGAGGGCACCGGCAAGCCCGACAACGCCCGCTGCGTCGACATCGCCACCCAAGCGGCCCTGCGCAAGATGGTCCTCCCGGCCGCGATCGCGATCGGCGCGCCGGTGGTCGTGGGCTTCGTCCTGGGCGCCCAGGCGCTCGGCGGCATGCTCGGCGGCGCGCTGCTCTCCGGCGTGCTGCTCGCCTTGATGATGTCGAACTCGGGCGGCGCCTGGGACAACGCCAAGAAGTACGTCGAGAAGGGCAACCACGGCGGCAAGGGCTCCGAGGTGCACGCCGCGACCGTCGTCGGCGACACCGTGGGCGACCCGTTCAAGGACACGTCCGGCCCCTCGATGAACATCCTGATCAACGTGATGGCGATCGTGTCGCTGACGATCGCGCCGTTGCTCCTTCGCTGAAGCCCACGGCACGAAGCGCGCCGCACCCGAAGGTGCGGCGCGCTTCTCGTGGATGCTGCGGCGGTGGCCCGTGCCTCGGTGGGTCGGCGGCGGTGCGGCGGACCCACATGACGAAGTCCGCGTGCCTATTCATGCTCGGTGGGAACCCTGTGCGCAGGGTGCGTACCCGGTGAGCCTCTAGTGGCCGCGGACGACGTCTGAAAGGCGGTGATCTTCGTTTGAATCGATCACGGGCCTCCTTTCGTCTGTAATCGTAGGGCCCCGCCGCCGATGGAAGTGGTGCCCACTTCATCGACGGCCGGACCCGAAATGCTTTAAGCTACTCGTTGGGTGTCGAGACGGCCGCGGCCGCCACCTGAGGCTCCGCTTCGCGGGCATCGAAGCGCTTGCGCTCGAAGCGGTAGAACGCCGCAGGCACCACGAAGAGCGTCAGGAACGTCGACGACACCACCCCACCCAGGATCACCAAGCCGAGCGGGCGCCGGAACTCGTTCCCTTCGCCGAAGCCGAGCAGCAGCGGCACCGAGATGATGACCACGGTCAGCGCGGTCATCAGGATCGGTCGGAGCCGCAGGCGGCCCGCGCGCACGAGCGCGGTGCGCAACGGCTCGCCCTGCTGCACCTGACCCACGACGACGTCGAGCAGCAGGATCGCGTTCTTGGTCACCAAGCCGATGAGGATCACGACGCCCAACACGCTGATCACGTCGAGCGAGCTGCCGGTCAGGAAGAACAACCAGATGGCGCCGACCAGCGCCAACGGCACGGTCAGCAGCAGGTACAGCGGGTACTTGAGGCTGTTGAACTGGCTGGCGATCACCAGGTAGTTGAGCAGGATCGCCAAGGCGAAGGCGATCGGCCCGTAGAACACCAGGTCGCCGAGCAGGTCGGGGCCGATGCCGGCCGTGACGCGCACGTCGCGATCGGTGACGCCGGCGGCCGCGAACGCCTCCTCCACCTGCGCGCGCACCTGGAACTGCCCCGGCGCACCCTCGACGATCTCCGCCGACAGGTTCGCGACGTAGGCCTGCGCCGCGCGGTCGACCGAGACCGGCGCCGCCCGCAGCTCGAAGGATCCGAGCGCCGACAGCGGCAGGAACGACCGCAGCGCGGGGGCGAACATCGGCAGCGACAGCAGGGTCTGTTCGTCGGCGACCGCCCGCGGGTCGATCTTGACGACGATCGGGGTCTCGTCGCCGCCGTCCCGGACGTTGCCGGCGGAGACGCCGACGTTGTACGCGCGGAGCGTTCCGGCCACCTCGGCGACCGTGAGGCCGGTGCCCGAGAGCGCCGCCGGGTTCACCTCGAACACCCGCTCCACGACGCTCCCCTCGAGGCTGGAGCGGACGTCGCGCAGCCACGGGCTCGCCGCCATCACGTCGCGCGCCAACTGGTCGCGCTGTTCGAGCAGCGCCCGGTCGGCGCCGATCAGCGTGAGCTCGAGGCCGGTCGCGACGGGCACCGCGCCACCGTCGTCGGCGCCGACGGTGACGCGGGCCTCGGGGTACGCGGCGACCGCCGCCTCCACCCGAGGCCGCAGTTCGTCCGCGACCGCGAAGGACGAGGCGCCGCGGTCGCGCGCGATCTCGAGCTGCAGGTTGGCGTTCACCGCGCTGGCGTTGCCGAAGGTGCCGCCGCTGCCCACGTTCGTCAGGGTGGTGGTGACGTCGGGGTGGGCGCGGACGACCGCTTCGGCGAGCGCCGCGACCGTGTCGGTGCGATCGAGCGGGGTGCCCGGTGGAAGCTCGATGCGCACCGCCACCTGACCGGCGTCGACCGGCGAGACGAAGTTGAAGCTGATCTGCGGGAACACGACGCCGAGGCTCGCGACCAGCAGCGCGGCGACGACGAGCGTGGCGGTGGCGCGGTCGAGCACCCAGCCCAGCGCGCCGGCGTAGCGCTCGCGCAGCCAGCGGACGCCCGCGTCGGTCGCCTCGTGGCCGGAGCGCAGCGCCGCCCCCACCACGGTGCCGGCGAGCCGGCCCACGTAGCGCAGCACGCCGAGGACCGGCGGCAGCAGCGCGGCCAGCGCCACGACGAGGACGCCCGCCACCGCCGCCCCCACCGCGGGCGTCGGCGACCACGCGACGACGGCCGACGTCCAGCCCTGGGCCACCGCGGCTCCGGCCACGACGGCCAGGGCGCCGGCCGCGAGGTAGGTGCGCGCGCGCCTCCATTGCCGCGCCGTCCAGCGCGCGTCCGGGCGGAGCGCGCGCAGCGCCGGGCCGATCGCGCGCCACGTGGGGGGGAGCGGGTTGGGGAGGTACGCGAGCCGGACGGTGAGGAAGAACATCGCCTCGAGGTACGAGACGAAGATGGTCGCCGCCAGCGAGAGCCCGAACTGGCTGAAGAACTGACCGATGACGCCCGGCAGGAAGGCGATGGGCACGAACACCGCGAGCAGCGACAGGGTGGCGGTGAGCACCGCCACCGCGACCTCGCCGGCCCCCTTGAACACCGCTTCCTTGAGGTTCGCCCCCATCGCTCGGTACCGCTCGACGTTCTCCGCGATCACGATCGAGTCGTCCACCACCAGCCCCACGGCGACCGTGATCGCGAGCAGCGTGACGGTGTTGAAGGTGAAGCCGAGCAGGCCGAAGATGAGCACGGCGCCGGTGATCGTGATCGGGATCGCGAGCACCACCGAGAAGGTGGAGCCCAAGCGGCCGACGAACAGCAGCACGATCAGCGCGACCGCGGCGACCGCGAGCAGCGTCTCGTTGACCGTGTCGAACACCGAGTTCTCGATGAACACGGTCGTATCGCCGACGATGCGGAGCTCGTAGCCCTCGGGGAGCTCCAGGTCGGCCATCGCCGCCTTGAGCCCGCGGGCGGCGCTCACCGAGTTCGCGCCGGAGGCCTTGCGCACCTCCATGAGCACGGCCGGCTCGCCGTCGAGGCGCACGAAGCGCTCGGCGTCCGCGATGGTGTCGCGCACGGTGGCGACGTCGACGGCGGTGAGCCCGCGGGCGGTGTCGACGAAGGTGCTCGCGACGTCCGCCGCGTTGGCCGGGGTCTGGCGGACGGACAGCAGGATCCGCTCGCCCCCCACCTCGATCGCGCCCGCCGGGACGGTGGCCGCGCCCGCGCGGAGCGCGCCCGCCACCTGGCTCGGCGTGAGCCCGAGGGCGCGCAGGCGGGCCGGGTCGAGCAGCACCTGGATCTCGCGCGTGACGGGGCCGAGCGTGGTGATCGCGGCGATGCCTTCCGTCGACAGGAGGCGAGCCTCCACCTGGTCGCGGGCGACGCGCTCGACCTCGAGCAGGTCGACGCCCGGGGCGACCAGCGCCAGGTTGAGGATCGGCTGGTCGTTGGGGTCGAACTTCTGGATCGTGGGGTCGCCCGCTTCCTCGGGGAGCGAGGGCGCGATCGCGTCGGTGGCCTGCTTGACGTCGATGGCGGCCTGGTCGACGGAGGTGCCGAAGGCGAACTGCACGATCACGAAGGAGAAGCCCTCGCCGCTGAAGGAACTGACGTCGGTGACGCCGGCCAAGCGGGCCACCGCGTCCTCGATCGGCTCGGCGAGCTGCTGCGCGGTCTCCGCCGCGCCGGCGCCCGCGTAGGAGACGTTGACGGCGACGATGGGGAACTCGAACTCGGGCAGCAGGTCGACGCCGATGCGGGTGCCCGCCGAGAGGCCGAAGAAGGCCACGGCCAGGAAGATGGCGAGCGCGAACACCCAGCGCTCGACGAAGAAGGCGACGAGCTTGAGCACGCCCTACTCGCCGATCACGCGCACGGCGGTGCCGTCGCGCACGTCGAGCGGCCGCGGAGCGATCACGAGGGTCCCCTCGACGAGGGCCCCGTCCTGGACCGACTCGACGACGGCCACGTTGGCGGCCTCGGCGACGACCCGCACCTCGAGGCGGCGGGCGACTGCGCCCTCGGGCTCGTCCGCGACGACGTACACGTAGCTGCGTCCGGCGTCGGCGGCGAGCGCGCCGGAGGGGACGAGCAACCCTTCGCCGAGCGGCACCGTGTAGCGCACCTCGGCGAGCGTGCCGGACGGCAGCCGCGGCGCCTCGGGATCGATCTGAGCGAGGACCGTCACCAGGCGCGCCTGCTCGGCGAGCCGCTCGAGGCGCGTGATCGTGGCGCGCACGGTGCCCGAGCCGGTGAGGAGGTCGACGACGCCGAGGGCCTCGACGGCGGCCGCCTCCTCCGGAGCGACCGTGAAGGAGGCGTCCTGCGGACCGACCCCCAGCAGCCGCGCCACGGGGCTGCCGGCGCCCACGAACTCGCCGGTCTCGACGAAGGTCTGCGCCACCTCGCCGGCGAACGGCGCCCGCACGACGGTCTCGTCGAGCTGGTCGCGGGCCGTGCGGCGCTGGAGTTCCGCTTGGGCGACCTGCAGCTCGAGGAGCGCCAGGTCCTCGGACTCGGCGCGACCGGCGCGCTCCACGGCTTCGCGGGCCTGCAGATCGGCGCCCTCGGCTTGCGCGCGCTGCGCGCGCAGGGCGTTCACGTCGGACTCCGCGACCGCGCCCAGGGCGAGGAGCGCCTCGAGCTCGGCCAGCTGCCGGTCGACGTTCGCCAGCGCCTGCGCGGCGCTGCGTGCGCCGGCGGCGGCTTGCGCCACCGCGTCGTCCGCCCCGCGCCGGGCGCGGTCCAGGTTGATCCGCGCCTGCGCGACCGCGAGCTCCGCGGCGTCGAGGTTGGCTCGGGCCGCGGCGTCGTCGAGCCGCACGAGGGGGTCGCCGGCGGCCACGCGCGCGCCTTCGCGCGCCACGACCTCCAGGACGCGCCCGGAGGCGCCCGAGGCGACGCGGCTCTCCTGCGAGGGGAGCACGGTCACCGAGGCGCTCCGGGTCGCCGTGATCGCGTCGCGCACGACCGGGGAGGCGCGGACGGCGCGGGCGGTCTCGGGTGCGGCCGCGGTGGTTGCGGGCGTACCGCCCGTGGGCGTCGTATCCGTGGCCTCCTCGCCGCCGCCGCAGGCCGCGAGGACCGCGACCGCCGCGAGGGCGACGAGCAGCCCACCGCGTCCGCCGGCGCGCCGCGCGCGGCGGGTCTCAGAAACCACGACCGACCCCCAGGTCGAGCAGGGTGCCGGCTTCGAGCTCGAGCCAGGCGCGCAGCAGCCCGTGCTCCGTCTGGAGGACCGCCAGCCGCGACTGCTCGACGCTCAGGCGCACCTGAGCGACCGCGAGGTCCGCGACGAGCCCGGCTTCGAGGCGGCGCTCCTCGATCGCCAGGCGCTCTTCGGCTTGGCCGAGTGCCTCGCGGGCGATGCGGTCCCGGTCGGCCGCGCTCGCGACCGCGTTGCGCAGCGCGCGCACCTGGAGGCCGAGGCCGCGGGCGACCTCGACCAGGCCGGCGTCCGCCTGCGTGAGCTGGGTGCGGGCCTGGTCGATCTGGGCCTGCGCCGCGAAGCTCGGGTCGAGCAGGTCGACCGCGATCGCCGCGAGCTCGGCGCCGTGGGCGACCTGGAGGTAGGTCGGGAGGCCGGCGATCGCGGCGTCGAGGGTGGCGTCGTCGGGGAGCGGCCGGTCGAGCCGGGCGCGGTCGATCGGCGCGGCGTCGACCGCGGCGTCGCGGCCCACCACCCCGACCAGGTCGGCGCGCGCGAGCGCGAGGCCGTCGCGGGCGGCGGCGACGTTCGCCTCGGCGTCGGCCAGGTCGGTCGCGGCCTCGTCGACGTCGAGCTGGGTCGCGCTGCCGCGCTCGAAGCGCAGCTGCGCCACGTCGAGCGCGCGTTCGGTCAGGTCGCGTGCGCCCTCGGCGAGGGCGAGCTGCGCCATCGTCTCGCGGACGCGGCTCCACGCGCCCACGAGCTCGACCGCGGCCTCGGCGCGCGCCATCGCGAGCTCGGCGCGGGCGAGGTCGACCCCTTGCCGCGCTTGGGTCCGCTCGAGGCGGAGGGCGAGCGGGTCGGCCTCGCTCCGCGCGAGGGTGCGCTCGGCTTCGGCGAGGTCGAGCGCCGCCGTGACGACCGCCACGCGGCCCTCGCGGGCGGCGAGGACGGCGTCGAGGTCGAGGGCGACCGGATCGGTCTGGGCGAACGCGGCCCCCGCGGTGAGGGCGAGCAGGAGCAGGGCGAGCGGGGCCGGCGCGCGGCGCGGGCGACGGCGCGGGCGGCGGCAGAAGGCGGGCGTCACGGGAGGACCTCCGAGAGGGGTTGGGCGTAGGTGAGGTAGGTGTCGAGCACGGCGTTCAGCGCCTCGACGCGGGCCGTGGCGAGCGCGAAGGCAGCGCGGCGCCAGCCGAGGTGGGCTTGCAGCCGCTCGAGCTCGCCGATGGCGCCGGCGGCGAAGCGGGCGTCGGCGGCGTCGCGCTCGAGGGTGCGGAGCGCGAGGTCGAGGCGGGCGAGCGTCTCGCGGTCGGTCGCGGCGGCGAGGGTCGCTTCGAGGGAACGCTGGCCGAGCCGCGCCCGGTCGTGCGCCGAGGCGAGGCCGGCGACCGCGGCATCGAGCTGGCGGCGCACCGCCTCCGCTTCGAGCGCGCTCTGGGGCGAGATCGTCCAGGCGACCCCGACGTTCAGGGCGCCGCGCACGGTGGGTTGCGCCGTGCTCGGGAGCGCGCCCGCGAGGGCGTTGCCGCCCCCGCCGGCCCCCGCGGTCTGGTAGGTGACCGCCGGCTGCCAGCTGCGGCTCTCGAGCGAGAGGGTGACCGAGGCGCCGTCGTCCTGCAGCCAGGTGTAGCCGGCCTCGACGGTCGGGAGCAGGCCGCGTTCGGCATTGCGCACCCCCACCTCGGCCAGGGCGACGTCGAGGGTGGCGCGCACCAGGTCGGGCGGCACGCCGACGACCGGATCGAGGGCGAAGGGTGCGAGCGGGGCGCCGTCCGGGACGAGGGTGGCGAGGCGGGCGGCGGCGAGGTCGCGCTGGGCGCGCGCGTCGCGCACGCCGGCGGCGGCTTCGCGCAGGGCGCGCTCGGCCTCGCCGCGCTCGACCGCGTTCGCGCCGCCGACGAGCGCGCGGCGCTCGGTCGCGTCCGCGGCGGCGGTGGCGAGCGCCTCCGCCTGCGCCGCGAGGTCGACGCCGAGGTCGGCGAGCCAGAGGCCCATGGCCGCTTGGAGGGTCTGCGCCTCGAGCTGCGCGGTGGCCTCACGGGCCTGCAGCGCGGCGCGCTCGGCGTCGGCGCGGCGCTGGTCGGCCAGATCGGCGAGGTCGCCGGCCAGGAACGGGCGCAGCAGGAGCGTGGCGGAGAGCGACTCGCTCGCAGCGTCGACGGCGAAGAGCTCGTCGAACGGAGGCGGGAGCGGCTCCTCGGCCGGGTCGACGGTCAAGCGCTGGGCGTCGAAGCGCAGCACGAGCGACAGCGGTTGGCGGACGGCGTCGAGGCGGAGCGCCGCGGCCTCGGCGAGCGCGTCCGCGGCGCGGCGGCCGGGGTGCTCGGCCAGGCCGTCGAGGAGGGCGGCGGCCTCGGTCGTCGTCGAGGTGGCCTCGATCGGGGCGTCCGCCTGCGCCAGGACGATCGCGGGCGTCGGCACCAGGAGGAGCACGGCCAGGACCGCGCGCCAGGGCTTCACGAGGCCGTCCGTCGGGCGACGTGCGCTGCGACCCGGGCGACCGCGTGCAGGTCGTCGAGGTCGACGCCGTCCAGGTAGGAGCGGCCCGCTTCGAGCCACGCGGCGCCGAGGCGGGCGTAGGTCGCTTCGCCCTCCGCGCTCAGGCGCAGGCGCGCGCGCCTGCGGTCGTCCGGGTCGGTCGTGCGCTCCAGCAAACCCTTCGACTCGAGGTCGGCCAGGATCGCCGTGACCGCGCTCGGCACCGTCTCGAGCACCTCGGCGAGCGCCTTGGGCTGGTCGACGCCGCGATGGACGAGCTCCAGCACGAGCACCCGCGAGGTGCGGAGCCCGATCGGCGCGAACACGCGCTCGGCGGCGTGGCGCAGGGCGTGGGCGAAGGGCAGGAGCTGGCTCGACAGCTCGAGCACGAGCGCGTCGCGGGGGTCGGGGGGTGGCTTGGGCATCGACCCGTCATCATGCGCTTCACTCGGGTGAACGATCGGGTCCTGGATCACATCGGTTCATTCCAGTGAACGAAGACGCGCATTCGTTCACGAAGCGCGCCGGTGCGGCGCGCCACGGGCACGACCGCGGTAGCCTGACCGACACCGTCCCGAGCTTCGCGAGGAGGCCCCATGCCCGTGCACCCCGATGCTGGTCACCCGGCCGGACCCGACGCCCACGCCCACGTGCCCAGGTTGGTCGCCGCGTACTACACGGACGTCCCCGATCCGACCGACCCCCGCCAGCGCGTGGCCTTCGGCACGTCGGGCCACCGTGGTCGGTCGCTCGAAGCCTCGTTCAACGACGCCCACGTCGCCGCCGTCGTCCAGGCGGTCGTCGAGCACCGGCGTGCCGCCGGGATCGCGGGCCCCCTGTTCCTGGGCGCCGACACCCACGCGCTCTCCGAGCCCGCCCTGCGCACCGCGCTCGAGGTGCTCGCCGCCAACGGCGTCGACACCGTCGTCGAACGCGACCTGGACCCCGTGCCGACGCCGGTCGTCTCGCATGCGATCCTCCGGCACCGCGCGCTCAAGCGCGAGGACGCCGACGGCCTGGTGATCACGCCGTCGCACAACCCGCCGGGCGACGGCGGGATCAAGTACAACCCGCCGCACGGCGGTCCGGCCGGCACCGACGTGACCAAGGCCGTCGAGGGGCGCGCGAACGCGCTCCTCGAGGCCGGCCTGCGCGGCGTCCAGCGCGTCCCGTGGCGCCGCGCGCTCGACGCGGTCACGACCCACCGGCGCGACGTCGTGGGCCCCTACGTCGAGGACCTGCGCGCCGCCGTCGATCTGGAGTCGGTGCGCGCCGCAGGTCTGCGGCTCGGCGTCGACCCGATGGGGGGCGCCTCGCTCGCGACCTGGGACCGCGTCGCCGACGCCTACGCCTTGGACCTCGTGGTCGTCGACCGCACCGTGGACGCCTCCTTCGCCTTCATGCCGCTCGACCACGACGGCCAGGTGCGCATGGACTGCAGCTCGCCCTACGCGATGGCGAACCTGCTGCGCTTGGCGGGGCGCTTCGACGTCGCCTTCGGCAACGACCCCGATGCGGATCGGCACGGCATCGTCGTCCCGGATGTGGGGCTCCTCAACCCGAACGCCTACCTCGCGGTCGCGATCGATTACCTGCTCGGCCACCGGCCCGGGTGGGCGCCCGACCTGGCGGTCGGGAAGACGTTGGTCTCGAGCGCCCTGATCGACCGCGTGGTCGCCCGCCACGGGCGCCGCCTCGAGGAGGTGCCGGTGGGCTTCAAGTGGTTCGTGGACGGCCTGCACTCGGGGCGGCTCGCGTTCGGCGGCGAGGAGTCGGCGGGCGCGAGCTTCCTGCGCCGCGACGGCGGCACGTGGACCACCGACAAGGACGGCATCCTGCTCGCGCTCCTGGCCGCCGAGATGACCGCCGTGACCGGCGAGGACCCCGGCGTGCGCCACGCGGCGCTCACCGCCGAGCTCGGCACCACGGCCTACCGCCGGGTCGACGCGCCCGCCACGCCGGCCCAGAAGAAGGCGCTCGCGGCCCTGGACGCCGACGCGGTCACCGCGACCGAACTCGCGGGCGACCCCGTCACCGCGGTCCTGACGCGCGCGCCGGGCAACGACGCGCCGATCGGCGGACTGAAGGTCGTCACCGAGCGCGGTTGGTTCGCCGCGCGCCCCTCCGGAACCGAGGACGTCTACAAGATCTACGCCGAGAGCTTCGGCGGCGAGGCGCACCTCGACCGGTTGATCGAAGAAGCCCGGGCGGTCGTCACGGCGGCCTTCGAGGGGTAGCGGCGGGGCCCGCCCTCAGGTCGCCGGCACGCTCAGGACGGGGACCGCGCTGGAGCGGATGAGGGCGTCCGCGCGGGCGCCCATCAACAGGCCGGCGATCGCGCCGTGGCGCCGCATGCCGACGACGATCGCGTCGGCGCCGACCTCGTCGGCGAGCGCCGGCAGCTTGTCGACCGGGTGGCCCGCCCGCACGATGCAGCGCTCGGCGCGCCCGGCGGACAGGGCCTCGAGCCGGGCGGCGGGCACCTTCGCGTCGCCCCGCTTCTCTTCGTCGACGTGGGCGAGCACCAGCTTCAGCTTCGCCACCTGCGCCAGGTGGGTGGCGTAGGTCCACGCCGCCATCGAGGCCTCCGCGAAGTCCGTCGCGACCAGGAGCCGCTTGATCTGCGTGCGGCTGCAGCCCGCCCGGACGGTGAGCACCGGGGTCGTCGTGCGCCGGACCAGTCGGCCCGCGACGCCGCCCAAGAAGGCCTCGTCGAAGGGGTTGTTGCCGTGGGCGCCCATCACCACGAGGTCGTGCTCGTTCGCGAGCCGCAGCAGCTCGGGCAGGACGCCGCCCCAGACCAGTTCGCTGGACGCGCCCTCGGCGACGTTCGCGAGCCGCTCGCGCAGCTGGCGCGACTCGTTCGCGCGGTCCTCGGCGAGGCGCCGCTGCAACTCGGCGTTGATCTGCTCCGTCTGGGCAGGCAGGTAGCGGCGCGCCGCCTCGTCCTGGAAGCGCTCCTGGACGTGGACGAGATGCAGATCCGCATGGGCCCGGGTGGCGAGGTCCTGGGCCAGCTTGTGGGCGAGCTCGGCCGTGTGGCTGAAGTCGGTCGGATGCAGGATGCGCATGGCGTCCCTCCAGGGCAGTGGTGCCGGCTCGGGGTTCGCGCGGGTCGGAGCGCGCGGCGTGGGGTACCTCATCGTAGCAAAGCGCCCCGCCGCGGCCGTCCCCAGGCGCCGGCCCGGTGTTTCGTACCCAAAAACAACCCGGTCACCGCGAGCGGGCTGCCGGGGGTGGTCGCGGTGACCGGTTTGGATCGGCCGACCCGTGTGGGGCTGCCGATGCCTCCAGTGGACCCCATGCGCCGGTGCACCGGCGTCGGACGAAGTCCGACACGCCCGTAGTCCCGGAACGTTCGTCGCGGTCGCGGCCGGCGGCCTATGCTGAGGTGCGATCCGCCGCGACGCGCCGTCGGCGACCGCCTCCGTGGGGGGTGGCGCACCGGCGCGGGCCGGACGACGGAGCGCCGCGTGAGCGGCGCGGGAGGTGCCGGATGTACCGCAAGATCCTGATCCCTACGGACGGCAGCGCGTGCGCCAACCATGCGGTGGCCGAGGCCATCGAGCTCGCCAAGGCGATCGGCGCCGAAGTGACGTTCCTCTACGCCCTCGAGAACCCGCTCACGACCGGCACGGCCAGCCCCGAGGCGCTGCCGTACTCGGCGCAGCTGTGGGAGGACCTCAAGGCGATGGCGAACGAGGCGCTCGAGTCCGCCACCGAGGCCGCGAAGGCCGCGCAGGTCAAGGCCACGGCGGTCCGCGTCGACAACCGCGCCCCGGTCCAGGCGATCCTCGAGGCCGAAGGCGACCACGACCTGGTCGTGATGGGCACGCACGGGCGGCGCGGCTTCAACCGGTGGATGTTCGGTTCGGTCGCCGAGGGGGCGCTGCGGCGCGCCAAGCGGCCGTTCCTGCTCATCCGCAGCGACGAAGCGAAGGGCTAGACGACCCGCGGCCGACCCACCACCGCGTCCGAGGGGCTGCCCCGAGGAGCACCCGCTCGATGACCGACCCCGACGGCGTGCCGAGCATGGCCGAGTTCGAGGCGTTGCGCGCGCTGGCGCGTGCGCTGCTGCACGCCCAGGAGGAAGAGCGGGGCCGCGTCGCGCACGACCTCCAAGAGCGGGTGGCGCAGAACCTCACCGCGCTTCGCCTCGGCCTCGACGCCTGCCCGATCGAGGCGACCGGTCGGGAGCGCCTCCGGACGCTCGTCGCCGACGTGCTGCGCGACGTGCGGCGGCTGGCCGTGGAGCTGCGGCCGACGAGCCTCGACACGCTGGGCCTCGAGGCCGCGCTCCGGGCGTGCGCGCGCGACCTGCGCGCCCGGGGCGCACCCGAGGTCGACGTGTACGTGGCGCTGCCCGGGCACTTGGCGCCGCGGGACGCGATGCTGCTCTACCGGGTCGCGCAAGAGGCGCTCTCGAACGTCGCGCGCCACGCGGGCGCGTCGCGCGCATCGGTGGTGGTCCTGGGGCGGGAGGGCGCGATCGACCTGGTGGTCGAGGACGACGGCGCCGGCTTCGATCCCGAGTGGCTCGCCCCCGAAGCGCGGACCGGCCTGACCGCCATGCGCGAGCGCATCGCGGGCGCCGGCGGGTGGTGGGCGCTCGAGGCGGCGCCGGGAACGGGCTGCCGCGTGCACGCCCGCCTTCCGGTACGCTGACCGGGTGCTGCCGATCCGTTTGTTCCTCGTCGACGACCACGCGATCGTGCGCGCCGGCGTGCGCGCGCTGTTGGAGGCGCACGATCAACTGGAGGTGGTCGGCGAGGCGGAGAGCGGCGAGGACGCGCTCCTGCGTGTGCCCGACGCGACCCCCGACGTCGTCCTGTTGGACCTGACGCTGCCCGGCATGAACGGCATCGCCACCGCCCGGGCGCTGCGCGCCCAGCTGCCGTCGCTGCGCCTGGTCGCGCTGTCGATGCACGAGGACCCCGAGTCCGTCCAGGGCTTCCTGGAGGCCGGCGGTTCGGGGTACGTACCGAAGAGCTCGCTCGAAGCACAGCTGGTCGATGCGATCCTGGCGGTCGCCCGCGGCGAGTACTACGCGCCGGCGCGGTTGCTCGCCGAGCTGGCCCGCGAGATGGCCCAAGGCGATCCGTACAAGCACGTCAAGCTCACCCCCCGCGAGAACGAGGTGGTGCGCCGCATCGCCCAGGGGAGCACCTACCGCGAGATCGCCGAGGCGCTGGGCATCTCCGAGAAGACGGTGGCCACCTACCGCGAGCGTGCGTCCGAGAAGCTCGGCGTCCGCAGCCGCGCCGAGTTGGTCCGGTGGGCGCTGGAGAACGGCGTGCTCGCCTAGGCTCGGAGGATCGCTCGCCTCCGGGAAGGCCTCGTTCGCGGTCGCTCGTTCAACCTTGCAATCTTAAAGTCGCGCTTTAGGATTGCAAGGTTCCGCCAAGCGCCGCGTGCGCGGTCCAGGGGCGGCTCCGATCGCGCGCAGGCGGTAGCATGCGCGCGTGCAAGCCAAGGGGTGGGGCGAGCCCAACCGGAACTTCTGGCTGGGCGTCTACAACGGCATCCTCGTCAACGGCGGCGAGGCTTTCTTCCACAGCTCGTTGGTGCTCGCGCCCTTCCTCGCGGCCCTCGGGGCGCCCGCCTGGGCGATCGGCGCGATCCCGGCGCTGCGGGTCGGCGGCTGGTTCCTGCCGCAGTTGCTCGTGGCCACCCGGCTGGCGCACGTGCCGTTCAAGCTCCCGGTGTACCGGCGCACCTCGACCGTGCGGGTGGTGGCCTTCTCGGTCCTGACGGCGGCGGTGTTCCTCGCCGGCGATCGGCCCGGGCTGTTGGTGCCCCTGACGCTGGCGATGATCCTGGTGAACTCGATCGCCGGCGGGATCGGCGGCGTCCCCTTCGCCGACGTGACCGCCAAGGTGGTGCCGCACTACCGGCTGGGCACGTTCTGGGCCTTGCGCAACGCGATCGGCGGCGTGCTCGCGCTCGCGGCGGGCTGGGTGCTCCGGCGCCTGCTCGATTCGGAGCTCGCCTTCCCCACGGACTTCGCCTTCGTGTTCCTGTTCGGCACCGTGCTGACCGGCGGCGCCTACCTCGCGTTCGCGCTCGTGCGCGAACCCAGCGGCAAGATCGCGATGAAGGAGCGGCTGGGGCAGGTGCTGGTGCGCTTGCCGTCCGTGTTGAGGCGCGACGTGAGCTTCCGGCGCTACCTGCGGGTCCGCTTCCTGGGGTTGGCGGCGCTGCTGGCCGAGCCCTTCTACGCCTTGTACGCGCTGCAACGCCTCGAGGCGCCCGCGAGCGTCCTCGGGCTCTACGTGATGGTGGCGACGGGCGCGTCGATCCTGGTCAACTTCGCCTTCCGGCTGCCGGCCGATCGGGGCCGCAACGTCTCCGTCCTGCAGGTCTCGCTGGCGCTGCTGACCGCCGCGCCGCTGCTGGCGCTGTTCGCCGGCGACTGGCGGACGTTCGCGCTCGTGTTCGCCTGCTCGGCGGCGGGCAACTCGGGGATGGGCATCGCCGCCTGGAACCTGCTCTACGCGGTCTCGCCGGAGGCGGAGCGGCCGCTCTACGTCGGGGTGGCCAACAGCGTTCTCGCCCTGCCGAGCCTCGCGCCGATCGGGGCGGGGGTCGTCGTCGGGGTGTTCGGGTTCGGGCCGGTCTTCGTGCTCGCGGCCGTGCTGGCCGCCACCAGCCTCGCCTTCGCGTTCCGCTTCGCGGAGCTGCGCCGCCTCGACCAGGAGGCGCTGCTGCGCCGCGATCCCTGACCAGGCTCAGAGCCGGTGGAAGGCCTCGACGTTCAAGACGAACACGATCGCGCCGCCGACGGGGACTTCCATCGGTTGCGAGGCGAAGGCCCCCTCCACCGCGTGGAGCGGCGAGCCCGCGGTGACGACCTTGGTGCGTTCGCGGCAGTTCGCGCGCACGATCTCTTGCACGGTGGCGACGTCGCGGTCCTCGACGCCGATGATCAGCGTCGTGTTCCCCTCACGAAGGAACCCGCCGGTGGTGGCGAGCTTCGTCGACCCGAACCCGCGCTCGCGCAGAGCGCCTTCGAGCTTGCCGGCGTCGGCGTCCTGGACGATGGTCAGGAGCAGCTTCATGGTGGGCGCATGGTAGCAGACCGGAGCGGCGTGCGCCCGTGGCATCGTTCAAGCGCTTGAACGGGGTTCAGAATCTTGACACCTCCAGGGCCTCGGCGTACGCTCGGCGCCACGGCTCGGTGCTCCGAACCTCGTCCAGCACGGGGTTCAGGCCGGCCTTCCGGAGGGTTCCCGATGACCACGAGCGACCTCACGCTGATCCGCGAGAAGCACGCGCAGCTCGACGCGCTCCTTCCCGAGCTCCCCGCCGACGCGTGGGTGGTGTTCTGCCGCGAGGGCAGCGACCGCTCGACGCTGCTGTTCGCCGGCCACGAGATGGTGGGCCTCTCGGCCTTCGTCTTCACCCGCAGCGGCCGCAAGCTCGCGCTGGTGGCCGATTACGACCGCATGGGGATCGAGGCCCCCGGCGTCTTCGACGCCGTCGTCGCGTACGGCCGCGAAGGCTTGACGACCCACTTGAAGGCGGTGTGGGACGAGCTCGCGCCGGCGAGCGTGGCCCTCAATCAGCACGAGGACGACTACCTGATCGACGGGTTGACCGTTGGCCTGCTGCGGAAGCTGGAGAAGGCGGTCGGCGACCCCACCCTCGGCGCCCGGGCGGTCAGCTCGGCGCCCGTCCTCGAGCCGTTGCGGGCGCGCAAGAGCCCGGAGGAGCTGCGCCGCCTCGAGCGCGCGATCGCCATCACCGAGCAGCTGCTCGACGAGGCCGGGCGCTTCATGCGGGCCGGGATGACCGAGCGCGAGGTGGCCGAGTTCCTCAAGCGCCGCCAGCGCGAGCTCGGCGTGACCCACTCGTTCAGCGACGGCGCCGCGGTCATGACCGGCACCGCCGGCTTGGGCCACCGCACCGCGGGCGACGCCCCGCTGCTCCCGGGCGACACGGTCGTCATCGACATGGGCGTGTTCGTCGAGGGCTACACCTCGGACGTCATGCGCACGTACTACGTCGCGCGCCCGGACGAGGAGGCGCCGCCGGCCGACGTGCAGCACCGCTTCGACGCGGCGATGGCGGCGGTGCACGAGAGCGTCGCGGCCATGCGCCCGGGCGTCGCCGGCCATGAGGTCGACGCCGTCGCGCGGCGCGTGCTCGAGGAGCGCGGCATCGAGCCGTACACCCACGCGCTCGGCCATCAGATCGGCCGCACCGTCCACGACGGTGGCACCACGCTGGCGCCGCTCGGCGACCGCTACGGCGATCGGGGCCTCGGGCGCCTCGTCGAAGGTGAGGTCTACACGATCGAGCCGGTGGTGCACGGCCGCACCGGCGTCGACGGGCATCCGGTCGGCCCGGAGCAGGACGTGGTGATCACGGCCGACGGGGCCACCTTCCTCTCCACGCCGCCGAAGGCGCTGACGATCGTCCGATGACGCAGCGGGTCGCGACGGTGCTCGGGCGCGCCGAAGGCCGCCCACGGGGCGGTCCACGCCCCCGCTTCGAAGGGTCCGCGTGCTGAAGTACATCGCCCGCCGCCTGATCTCGCTGGTCTTCATCCTGCTCGGGGTCTCGATCCTCGTCTTCCTGCTGATCCACCTCGCCCCGGGCGATCCGATCCGGATCATGCTCGGCGAGGAGGCCACCGTCGCCGACGTCGAGCGCCTCAACCGGGTCTACGGCTTCGACCGACCGCTGCCGGTGCAGTACGGGCTCTGGCTGGGGAACGCGGTCCAGGGCGACTTGGGCACGTCGATCCGGCAGCAACTGCCGGTCACCCAGATCATCCTCGAGCGCATGCCGGCCACCATCGAGCTCGCGCTCTGGTCGCTCGGGCTGGCGATCCTGGTCGGCATCCCGCTGGGGGTCCTCTCCGCCGTGCGGCGCAACACCTGGCTGGACTTCGGTTCGATGTTCGCCGCGCTGGTGGGCGTCGCCGCCCCGAACTTCTGGGTCGGCCTCATCCTGCTGTCGCAGGTGGCGTTGCACGTGTCGTGGTTGCCGATCGGCGGGCGCGGACCTGCGTTCGGCGATGCGCTCTGGGCGCTCGTGACGCAGGCGGACGCCGTGCCGCTCTGGGACCACGTCCGCTACATGCTGTTGCCGGCGTTCGCGCTGGGGACCTCGATCATGGCGCTCATCACGCGCCTGACGCGCTCCAGCCTGCTGGAGGTGCTCAACCGAGACTACGTCCGCACGGCGCGCGCGAAGGGTCTGCGCGGGATCCAGGTCGTGTACGGCCACGCCCTCAAGAACGCGCTCCTGCCGGTCATCACGGTGGTGGGGGTGCAGTTCGGGGCGCTGCTGGGCGGCGCGATCGTCATCGAGGTCGTCTTCAGCTGGCCCGGCGTCGGTCGCCTGATCGTCAACGGCATCAGCCAGCGCGATTTCCCGGTCGTGCAGGGCAGCGTGCTCATGCTCGCGGCGGTGTTCGCCCTGGTCAACCTGCTCGTCGACCTGAGCTACAGCCTGGTCAACCCGAGGATCCGCTATGGCTGACGCCGCCGTCCCCACCCCGCGCGTGACCGTGCGCCGCGGCAACCCGACCTGGCGCCGGCTGCGCCGGAACAAGAACGTCGTCTTCGGGACCTCGATCATCGCGTTCCTGGTGCTCCTCGCGATCATCGGTCCGTGGATCACGCCCATGGACCCCTACGCCCAGGACATCTGGGAGCGCTACGCCGCGCCGCGCGGTCTCTGGGTCGACGGGCAGTGGAACACCCAGTTCATCCTCGGCGCCGACGAGCTCGGCCGCGACCTGCTGTCGCGGTTGATCATCGGTGCCCGCGTCTCGCTCATGGTCGGCCTGATCGCGACCGTCATCAGCCTGGCGTTCGGGGTCGTGCTGGGCGCCGTCTCCGGGTACGTGGGCGGCTGGGTCGACGACGTGATCATGCGCGTGATGGACGTGATCCTGGCGCTCCCCGGCATCCTGCTGGCGATCGCGATCGTGGCCGCGCTCGGGCCCAACATCGTCAACGCGATGATCGCGATCGCGGTCGTGCGGATCCCGACCATGGCGCGCGTGGTGCGCTCGGACGTGCTCGCGCTGCGCGAGGAGGAGTTCGTCGACGCCGCGCGCGCGCTCGGCCAACGCCCCGTGATCGTGCTCTTCAAGCACGTGCTGATGAACGCCTGGGCGCCGGCGCTGGTGCTCGCCACCCTGGGGATGGGGACCGCGATCGTCGCCGAGGCGGCGCTCTCGTTCTTGGGGCTCGGGGCGCAGCCGCCGCAGATCTCGTGGGGGCGGATGCTGTCGGTGGGCCGCGAGGCCATCCGCAGCGCGCCGCACGTGACGCTCTACCCGGGCGTCGCGATCACGATCGTCGTGCTGGGCTTCAGCCTGCTCGGCGACGGGCTGCGCGACGTGTTCGACCGACGGCTCAAGGACGGCTGACCGAGGGTGGTGCGCCTCTGGGCGCTGGTCGGGATCGCCGGGATCAGCTTCTCGGCGATCTTCGTGCGGTTGTCGGACGCCTCCTTCGGCACGTCCGCCTTCTTCCGCGCCGCCTACGCGGTGCCGCTGCTGATCGCGCTGATGGCGCTCTGGCGGGTGCCCGACGCCCGTCCCGTGCGGGCGCGCGCGCTCGCCTGGGCGGCCGGCCTGGTCTTCGCGGCGAACCTGGTCGTGTGGCACGCGGCGATCGACCTGATCGGCGCCGGCCTCTCGACGGTCATGGGCAACACCCAAGTGGTCGTCATCGGCCTCGTCTCCTGGTGGCTGTACGGGGAACGGCCCACGCGCTGGGCGCTGGTCGCGGTGCCGCTCGTGCTGATGGGGGTGGTGTTGATCACGGGCCTCGGGGCGGCGGACGCCTACGGCGCCGCGCCGGTGGCGGGCGTGGCCCTGGGCGTCGTCACCGCCTTCACCTCGGGGAGCTACGTGCTCCTGTTCCGCGCCGCGCTCCGGGTGCCGTCGGACGCGGTCCACCCGGTGGGTCCGCTGCTCGACGTCACCCTCGCGACCGCGGTCGGCGCGCTCGCGCTCGGATGGGCGGTCGACCCGGGCTTCACGCTGCGGCCCACGTGGCCGGGCCACGGGTGGCTGCTCGCGCTCGCGCTCGTGTCGCAAGTGGTCGGTTGGCTCCTGATCGGTCGCTCGTTGGCGCGGCTGCCGGCGCTCGTCACGGCCGTGCTGATGCCGCTGCAGCCGCTCCTGACGGTGATCTGGGGGCGCCTCTTGTTCGCCGAGGCGCTCTCGGCGGCGCAGTGGGCGGGCGTCTCGATCGTGCTCGGCGGGGTGCTGCTGGTGAACGTCTTCGGCAGCGTGCGGATCAGCCCGCGAAGAACGAGTTCGGCGCGCTGATCGTCAGCAGCACCGCCTCGGCGTCGTCCTCGTTGACGTAGTCGTGCGCGAGCGCGCTCGGGTAGTAGGCCGAGTCACCGGCTTCGAGCGGCACCGGGGCGCCGCCGTCCACGCTGAGCAGGACGCGCCCCGCGAGCACGTACAGGAACTCCTCGCCGGCGTGCCCGGTGGGATTGCGCTGCGCGGCGCCCGGAGGCAGCGTCAGGCGGACGGGCTGCAGCCGCCGTGGCCGGTCGCCGCCCAGCACGCGCGCCTCGATCCCGTCGTCGAACCCGGGCATCTCGGGGCCCTCGCCGGCCCGCACCACCTGCACCAGCGCGCGGCTCACCTCGTCGGGCAGGAAGTCGGTGGTCTTGAGGCCGAACACCGCAGCGAGCCGCTGCAGGCGGCTCGCCGAGACGTTCGTCCGGCCGTTCTCGAGCATCGACACGAACGACTTGGACAGCCCGCTCAGCGAAGCGACCTGGGCCAGCGTGAGGCCGTGGGCCCGGCGCACGGCGTGGAGCCGCAGGCCGAGTTCGGGTTGGCTCATGCGGTCGAGCATACGGCGCGCGTTCGGCGTCTTGAACCCCTGGTCTTGAACCCCCGGGCCGCCCGGCCTCAGCCCTCCGTGCGGTGCTCCGCCAAAGGCGCGTCGCCGAACGGTTGGTAGCGGCTGCGGCCGTAATAGACGAAGGGTCGGACGCGCGCCGGGTCGAGCATCCGCCGCTCGTCGAAGGCCTCCGGGCGGTGGTGCAGCGCGACCACCTCGCCGACCACCCAGTCGTGGTCGCCGACGGCGTGGCGGGCGCTCAGGCGGCACTCGTAGGCGAGGTAGGCGTCGTGCAGGATCGGGACGTCCAGCGCCGCGCCGGGGCGGGTCGCGAGGTCGAAGCGCGCGAACTTGTCGACGTCGCGCCCCGACAGCGTGCCCACCCCGGCGACCGCCGCCGCCCGCTCGAAGGGGAGGAAGTGCACCGCGAAGGCGCCGCTCGCGACCAGCAGCTCGTGGGTGAAGCGTTCGGGCCCCACCGCCACCCCGTAGAGCGGCGGTTCGGCCGACAGCGCGGCATGCCAGCCGGCCGCCATGACCGTGCGGCGGCCGGCGTGCGCCGTCGTCACGACGGCCACCGTCCCGGGGTAGTAGCCGAAGAAGCGCTCGGCCGGGGCGGCGACGTGCAGCGGATCGGTGCTGGGTGCGGCGTCCATGCGGCCCACGGTACCCTGCGGATGTGGTACGAACGTCGTCCAGGAGCGGGTTCGCGCCCGATCCGAACGACCCGATCCGAACGACCCGATCCGAACGATCCGACGCAGGAGGACCCGATGCCGGAGCACGCCACGACCACCCCCACCGCCCGCCTCGCCTACGACCGCGTGCACGCCGGCGACTGGTCGGCCAAGATCCTGCCGCTGCGGCGTCAGGCCGAGGTGACGAACGGCTGGCTCGCCGAGCGGCTGCGCACCGTGCTGCCCGACGTGATGCGGCGCGAGGGCTTCGACCTGTGGATCGTCGCCGCGCGCGAGTACAACGAGGACCCGGTGCTCATGAGCCTGCTGCCGGCGCCGATGATGTCGGCGCGCCGCCGCACCGTCCTCGTGTTCCACGCGCCCGAGGACGGCACCTTCGAGGCGATGGCGATCGCCAACGCCGGGATCGGGCTCGATGGCTACTACCGGCCGATGTGGGCCAAGACCCAGACCGACCAGGCCGCCGAGGACCAGTGGCAATGCCTGCGCCGGGTGGTCGCCGAGCGCGACCCCAAGCGGATCGGCATCGACGTCGCCGAGGACTTCGCCTTCGGCGACGGGCTGTCGCACACCGAGCACGAGGCGCTGCGCGGCGCGCTCGGCGAGGAGCTCTGGGCCCGCACCGCCAGCGCCGAACGCGTCGCGATCGGCTGGCTCGAGCGCCGCACCCCGGGCGAGATCGACGCGGCGGGCGGCATCAACCAGATCGCCCACGGCATCATCGGCGAGGCGTTCTCGAGCCGCGTGATCCACCCGGGCGTCACCACCGCCCTCGACGTCGCGTGGTGGATGCGCCAACGCGTCAACGGCCTCGGCTTGACGTGTTGGTTCCAGCCGACGGTGTCGATCCAGCGCCGCGGCGAGCACCTCGGCGACATCGGCGCCAGCCCCGACGCCGTGATCCGTCCGGGCGACCTGCTGCATTGCGACTTCGGGCTCCACTACCTGGGCCTCGCCACCGACACGCAGCAGAACGCCTACGTGCTGCGGCTCGGCGAGGAGGCGCCGCCCGCCGGGATCGCCCGCGCGTTGCGGGTCGCCAACCGCCAGCAGGACCTGCTCGCTGCGCAGATGGTCGCGGGCCGCACCGGCAACGAGGTCCTCGCCGGCGTCCGCGCCGCGATGGCGGCCGAGGGGATCGAGGGCCGGATGTACACGCACCCCATCGGGGTCCACGGCCACGGGGCCGGCCCGGTGATCGGGCTGTACGACCAGCAGGAGGGCGTGCCCGGGCGGGGCGACGTGCCGCTGCACGACGACACGCTGCACTCCTTCGAGATGTTCGCGGAGGTCGACGTGCCCGAGTGGGACGGTCAGCGCGTGAAGCTCGCCAGCGAGCAGATCGTCGCCTTCACCGGCGGGCGCGTCCACTACTTGGGGGGACGTCAGACGGAGCTGCACCTGGTCCATTGACCCTCCGCGTGCCCGGCGGGTTCGCGGATCGGGCGCGCGACGGCGCCGCGCGGCGCTAGCCTGGCGAGGAGACGAGGTGATCCCCACGCGATCGCGCACGCCCACGCCGCCCGACGCACCGGAAGGGCCCCCCGCCCGGGATCCGGGCGCCCGCCGCGATCTGATGCTGCTCGCGGCGGCC
Source organism: Trueperaceae bacterium (assembly GCA_011390455.1). Next base: position 38,588 of record JAABSI010000005.1, on the reverse strand, counting down.
AGCGCGGTCGCCACGGTCGGGTGGTCGATGCTCACGCTGCTCGTCCCGCTGCTGGCGCTGCGCTTCGGCACCGGCGCCGGCGGGCTCGGCTTGATCGTGGCGGGCGCCTCGCTGTTGCCGCTCGTGTCGGCGGTGCCGATCGGGACCTACGTCGACCGCTGGGGCGCGCGGCGGGTCGCGACCGTGGGCTTCCTCGGCACCACGCTCGGGCTGCTGCCGATGGCGTTCGCGCCGTCGCTGCTCTGGCTGATCGTCGCCTTCGTGGTCGGCAGCGCGCTCCAGAACGCCTTCATCATCGGCGCCCAGGCGTTGATCGCCGCCCTCGGCTCCGCCGGCCGCAGCCGCGAGGCCGCCTACGGTTGGTGGACGACCGCGATGGCGGCCGGTCAGGTGGTCGGTCCGATCGTGGCCGGGGTGGTGCTCGACGCCTACGGCGCGGGGCCGGCCTTCGCCGGCGTCGCGGTCGCGACCGCCACGGCCTTCGTGCTCATGCTCGGGCTGCGGACGCAGGTCCGTTCGGAGACGGTCGTGCCGCCGTTCCGCTGGTCGGCGGGCACGGCCCTGGTGCGCGATCGGACGGTCGGCATCGCGATCCTCACGAGCGCCGCCGCGGTCTGGGCCATGACGATCCACGCGACCTTCCTGCCCGTGCACCTCGAGACGCTTGCGATGTCGGCGGCCACGATCGGCGCGCTGCTGTCGCTGCGCTCGGTCGCCGCGGTCGTCGTGCGCCCGTTCATGCCCCAGCTGGTCGCGCTGCTCGGCGGGCGCGAGCGCACGGTCGTCTACACGCTCGTGGCCCTGGCGCTGGGGCTGGCCGGGGTGGTCTGGAGCCCGTCGCCGTGGGCCATCGGGGCGTGGGTGGTGCTCTTCGGCGCGGGGCACGGTCTGTCGCAACCGATCTCGATGGTCATGGTCGCCGACCGGGTCGCGCCCCGCGAGCGCGGGTCCGCGCTCGGCGTCCGCTTGATGCTGAACCGGCTGGCGCAGGTGCTCGCCCCGATCGCCTTCGCGGTGGTCGCCGATCGCGCCGGGTTGGGGGCGATGTTCGTGGCGCACGCCGCGCTGGTCGGGGCCGCGGCGGCGGTGCTGGCGGCCCGGGTCCGGCGGCCGGCGGCGTCCGGCGACTGACGGGGTGCCGGCCGAGCGCTCAGCGGATGGCGTCGATCACGTCGGCGACGTCGGGCTCCTCGCGCGCGTGCGCCCACGCCGTGGCGTGCGACCACACGGCGGCCCCCAGGCGCCCCGGTCGGGGGCAGAGGCGCCGCGCGACGGTGGTCGTGGACCGGTCGATGCGCACGATCCGGGCGGGGCGCTCGTCGGGCACCGTGCGCGCGAGGCCCGTGGCGCGCCGCCAGGCGGTCGCGCGCCAGCGCACGAGGGCGGCCTCGGCGAGGGCCTCGTCCCAGCGGCCGCCGGCGCGATCGAGCCAGGCCATGGCGGGGGAGACGCGGTTGAGGTCCGCCTGCACGTCGTCGAGCATGCGGGCCAACACCGCGTCGATGCGCCGGAAGTCGGCGCGGCGGCGGGCGAGCTCGGCAGGCTCGGCGCCGACCGTGGCGACCCCCAGGTCGAGCAGGATGTGGGCCGCCATGCCCATCAGCAGGTGCTGGAGCACCAGGTGGCCCGGTTCGGCGGCGCGCGCGAAGGCGTGCGTCCAGGCGGCCGTCGTCGGCGACCCGCTGCGGTGGGCGACGTAGGCCTCGAGGTAGCGCACCGCGAACACCACGTCGAGGTGCTCGACCCAGTCCGGGTCGTCGAAACACCCCGCGTGGTGGGCGTCGCGCACCCGCAGGGTGGTGCGGCGGTACAGCGCCGCGAACAGCCCGAGGCGGTCGCCGCGCTCGCGGGCGTCGTCGACGATCCAGGTGAGGGCGTCGACGACATCGTCGATGGTGTGCACGTCGGTCAAGTGGTCGATGCGGCCATGGTACCCGGACGTCCCGGGGGGCGAGGCGCGCGCCGCTGGTAGCGTGCGGCCGTGGCTCCGTGGCGAAGGGGATGCGCGCGTCAGCGGTCGGCCGTGGCGGGCTCGGGCTCCGGCGCGTCGTCGCGGCCGGTCGCCAGGCGGGTGATGGCGTCGAGCGCGAGGAGCGTACGGTCCGGAGGGAGCTCGGTCAGCCAGCCCCCGAGCGCGGACTCGAGGTGCGCGTGCGCCCGCGCGAGGGCGGCGCGCCCCGCATCGGTGAGCGCCACCACGCGCCGCCGGGCGTCCCCGGCGGCGATCCGCCGCACGACCAGCCCTGCGCCCTCGAGGCGCCCCAGGCCGCGCGAAACCGCGTGGGGCGGGAGCCGCAGCGCCATGGCCACCTCGCCCGGCGCGAGGTCGGTCAGGGCGAGCGTCTCGAGGAGGACGAAGTCGTCGAGGTCGAGCCCGCAGGCTTCGGGCAGGCCCCGTTCGAGCCGGACGGTCAGGCGCCGGTGCATGCCCCAGACGCCGTGCACCAGCCGCCGGGAGGCCTCGGCGAGGGAGGTGGTCGTGCGTGCGGACGGCATGCAAAGAGCATAGTACGCAACGATTGCGCTTTGCAAGGAAAGGGCGATGAGCCTGCCGCCGACCCTGGAGGTCGGCGCCCGCCCCCTCGTGGAAGTGCTCGGGTGGCTGCGCGCGACGCTCGCCGCGAGCGGCGCCGCGCCGGGGTCGGTCGCCGCCGAGCTGGTCGTCCCCGACCCCGACGCGGGCGTGGATCGCTGGCCCGGCGCCGCGCGCCCCGACGGCGCCCCCCAGCGCGGCTGGCGGGCCTGGGTCGACCTCGCCGCGGCCGTCGGGTGCGTGATCGGGACCCCGGCGCCGCTCGGCGACGGTCGCGTGCGGGTGCCGTTCCGACCGCTGGGCGGCGAGGCCCCGTGGCACGCCGACGGTGCGGGGGGCGCGGTCGACGCGGCCGCGCGCTACGCGGCGCCCGACGGCTTCGCCGCCGTGCGCAAGCTCGAGGACCCGGGCTTCCTGGCCCCGCTGCTGGAGGCGCTCGAGCGCGTCCGCCCGCCCGACGGCGGACGCGTGTTGGTGCTCGGCTGCCACCGCGGCGACGAGGTGGCGGCGCTCGGATGGCTGGAGCCTGCCCCGCTCGACCTCGAGGTCGTGGGCGTCGACCACGCGGCCGCGCCGCTCGCCGAGGCGCGGCGGCGCTTCCCCGGAGCGACCTTCCTCGAGGCCGACGTCGGTGCGCTGCCGGACGACCTCGGGCGCTTCGACCTGGTCGTCGGGATCGCGGTCCTGCAGAGCCGCGGGGTCGACGACCGGGCGCTCGTGCGCCGCCTGGTGCAGCACCACCTGACGCCGGACGGTGCGCTGCTGCTCGGCGTGCCCGCCAGCCGTTTCCGCGCCTTCGAGGTGGTCTGGGGCGCGCGGACCCGCAACTTCCGCGCACCGGACCTGTCGCTGGTGGTGCAGGATCTGGCCACGTACCGCCGCTACCTCCACCAGCACCGCTTCCGCACGCACGTCGGCGGTCGCTACGACCTGCTGCTGACGGCGTGGCGCGGCGCCGCGCGGCGGGGTGACGCGGACGCTGCGGCCGGCGGGGGTTGAGGGTGCCCTGGCGCCACGTCGCCCACACCGCCGACGTCGCGCTGGAGGTCGAGGCGGCGAGCTTCGAGGAGCTGTGCAGCGAGGCGGCGGCCGCGTTGATGGCGCTGCTGGTCGTCGATCCGGGCGCCGGCGGGCGCACGGCGGCGGCGCGCACCGTGCGGCTCGGCGCCGCTGCCGATCCGGTGCTCCTGCACGACTGGCTCTCGGCCGTGCTCCTGGCCTTCGAGCTCGACCGTTGGGTCACGGACGGCGCCGCCGTCCGGCGGCTGGCCGGCGGCCTCGAGGGGGAGCTGCGCGGTGCGCCCTTCGACCCCGAGCGCCACGGCCGGGGCGCCGAGGTCAAGGCGGTGACCTGGCACGGGCTGCGCGTCGATCGCGTCGGCGAGGGGTGGCGGGCTCGGGTGCTCCTCGACCTCTAAGATGAAGCCGAGGGGCGTCGCTGCGCCGCGCGGTCCGCGCTCGGCGGCGGGTCGGGCGCCTCCCTGGAGGACGCCATGACCCCGCGACCGCCGGCGCCACCGGTGCGCTTCGAGCGCGTCGACGACGTCACGTGGCGCATCCCCCGCGACCCCGAGCGCGGGATGCGCGTCGACGGCCTGCTGTTCCTCTCCGACGCGCTCGCGGCCGCGCTCGCCGGCGACCCGACGCTCGACCAGGTGGCCGACGTCGCCACGCTGCCCGGCATCCGCGGCGCGAGCCTGGCGATGCCCGATGCCCACTGGGGCTACGGCTTCTGCATCGGCGGCGTCGCCGCGACCGATCCGGCCAGGGGCGGCGTCGTCTCGCCCGGCGGCGTCGGCTACGACGTCAACTGCGGGGTGCGGCTGCTGCGCAGCGACCTCACCGAGGCCGAGGTGCGGCCCCGTCTCGAGGCGCTGGTCGACGTGCTCTTCGCGCGGGTGCCGGCCGGCGTCGGCAGCACGGGTCCGTACCGCTTCGAAGGGCGGGCGCTCGAGGCGCTGCTCGAGGAGGGCGTCAGTTACCTGCGCCGCCAGGGGCTCGCCAGCGACGACGACGTCGCCCATTGCGAGGCCGAGGGGCGGCTCGAGGGCGCCCGTCCCGACCTGGTGAGCGAGACCGCGCGCCGCCGCGGCGCCGACCAGTGCGGGACGGTCGGCTCCGGCAACCATTTCGTCGAGGTGCAGGTGGTCGAGCGCGTCGAGGACCCGGTGGCGGCGGCCGCCTTCGGGTTGGCCGTCGGCCAGGTGACCGTCCTGATCCACTCGGGCTCGCGCGGCCTGGGGTACCAGGTGTGCGACGACTACCTGGGTGCCTTCCAGGGCGTGCCCGAGCGCTACGGCATCGAGCTCCCCGATCGGCAGCTCGCCTGCGCGCCGGTGCGCTCCCCCGAGGGCGCGGCCTACCTGGGGGCGATGCGCGCCGCCGCCAACTTCGGCTTCGCGAACCGCCAACTGCTGGCGGAGCAGGTGCGGGCGGTCTTCGAGGAGGTCTTCGAGATTCCGTGGCAGCGGCTCGGCCTCGAGCTCGTGTACGACGTCGCCCACAACGTCGCGAAGGAGGAGACGCACGTGCTGGACGGGGTGGCGACGCCGCTCTGCGTGCACCGCAAGGGGGCGACCCGCGCCTTCCCGGCCGGGCACCCCGAGGTGCCGGAGGCGTACCGCGCGGTGGGCCAGCCGGTGTTCGTGCCCGGCGACATGGGGCGCGCGAGTTGGGTGTTGGCCGGGGGGCCGCGCGCCATGGAGCGCAGCTTCGGGTCCGCCTGCCACGGGGCGGGGCGGACCTTGAGCCGGAGCGCGGCGGTGAAGGCGGCGCGCGGGCGCGACCTGCGCGCCGAGCTCGCGGCGCGGGGCGTGCTCGCCCGGGCGCACGGCCCCAAGGGCTTGGCCGAGGAGCAGCCCGATGCCTACAAGGACGTCGACGCCGTGGTGGACGTCGTCCATCGGGCCGGCCTGGCGACCCGCGTCGCGCGGCTGCGGCCGCTCGGGGTGATCAAGGGCTGAGCGGTCGTGGCCGAGGCGCGCGCTACGATTGCGCCATGACGCTTCGCGAGCGCATCGGGCACGTGATCTTCGAGACCGACACCAAGGCGGCGCGCGCCTTCGACGTGGCGCTGCTCTGGGCGATCGTCGCCAGCGTCGCCTCGGTGGTCCTCGAGAGCGTGCCCTCCATCCGAGCGACGTACGGCCCGACCCTGCGCGCGATCGAGTGGGGCTTCACGGCGCTCTTCACCGTCGAGTACGTGCTGCGCGTCTGGAGCGCGCGCGACCGGCGCGGCTACGTGCTCGGCTTCTACGGCCTGGTCGACCTGGTGGCGCTGCTGCCGTCCTTCCTGGCGCTCGTCGTCGGGGCGGGGCCGTACGTGGTGGTCTTGCGGGCGCTGCGCCTGCTGCGGGTGTTCCGGGTGCTGAAGCTCGTGCGCTACCTGCGCGAGGCCCGGGTGTTGGGCGACGCGCTCGCGGCGAGCCGCACCAAGATCACCGTGTTCCTCTCGTTCGTCCTCACGGCCGTGCTGTTGGTCGGGGCGGCCATGTACCTGATCGAGGGGCCGGCGGCGGGCTTCGACAGCATCCCGATCTCGATGTACTGGGCGATCGTCACGCTCACGACCGTCGGCTACGGCGACATCGCACCGCTCACGCCCTGGGGGCGGCTGCTCGCCTCGGCGTTGATGATCACGGGGTACGGAGTGATCGCGGTGCCGACCGGGATCGTCACGACGGAACTGGTGCGGGCCGAGGACCGGCGGGCGGCCGAGGCGCGCAGCGCCGACCGCGGCCGCCCGGGCGTCGGCGTACCGGGCGACGACGACGACCCGCTCGTCTGTCCCGAGTGCGGGGCCGTGGGGCACGCCGCCGACGCGCGCTACTGCCGTCGTTGCGGCGCCGAGCTCAACCCGGACGCAGCTTGAGGTCGCGCACCGGGTTGCTCAGCCGGCCCACGCCGGCGATCTCGCAGCCCACCACGCAGCCGTCGCGCAGCACGACGGCGCCGGGGGTGCCGGTGCTGATCACGTCGCCCGGCTCGAGCGTCATCACGTGGGAGAAGAACGAGACCAGGTAGGCGGGGGCGAACATCATGTTCGCCACGACGTTCTCGCGGTGCAGCGCGCCGTCGATCGTCGTGCGCACCACCAGCTGCGCCAGGTCGCCGACCTCGTCGAGGGTGACGAGCTCGGGGCCGAACGAGAAGAAGGTCTCGAAGCTCTTGGCGCGGGTCAAGAAGCGCGGGTTGCGCTGCAAGATGTCCTCCGCGGTCATGTCGACGATCGTCGTGACCCCGGCGACGGCGTCGAGCGCCGTCGCCTCGTCGAGGAACCGCGCGCGGGTGCCGATGATCAGGCCGAGCTCGGCCTCGCCGGTCGTGCGCTCGGACTGCGGCGGGATCAGCACCTCGTCGTCCGGCCCTACGATCGAGGTGGCGGGCTTCATGAAGGTCGCCGGCTCCTCGGGGCGCTGCTCGCCGAGGTCGCCGGCGTGCTCGGCGTAGTTGAGGCCGACGCCGAGGATCTTGCGCGGATGGGGCAGCAGCGCGACGGGACGGGGATCGGGGACCGCCGGCGCGCTGGCGAGGAGCTCGTCGGAGCGGAGCACCCAGGCGTGGAACGAGGCGAAGCGGCCCGAGTCGAGCAGCGCGTCGAGCGCGGTGGGCCAGTCGGTGTCGGCGTGCGCGTTGAGGGCGTCGAGGGGCACCGTGCCGTGCGGGAGCACGAGGGCGGCGGTGGGTCCTAGGTTGACCAGGCGCATGGGGTCCTCCGGGGTGGTGGGGTCGTCCGACGAGCTTCGCACGGGCGCGCGGCGCCGTGCCGGCCGCGCGCCCGTGCGCCGACGCCGCTACTTCTGGCGCCGGCTGACCGTCTGCCGCTGGAAGCGGTTGAGGAGCGAGAGCAGCACGATCAGGCCGACGGTGACCAAGCCGAGCGTGAGCGCGACGGGGCGCTCGTAGAAGATCGCGAACGAGCCGCGCGAGATGGTGAGCGTCTGGCGCAGGGTGTCCTCGGCCATCGGCCCGAGTACCAGGGCGACGACCAGGGCGGCGGGCGAGAAGCCGAAGCGCTTCATGAAGTACCCGACGATGCCGGCGGCGAGCATGATCCAGGTCTCGACCATGCTGGCGTTCACCGTGTACGTGCCGATCACCGACAGGACGACGACGATGGGCGCGAGCACCCGGTACGGGACCTTGAGCATCGCGACGAAGAGCGGGATCGCGAAGATGCACAGGGCGACCAGGACCATGTTGCCCAGGTACATGCTGCCGATGAGCGCCCACGCGAACTCGGGGTTCTGGCTCATCAGCAAGGGTCCCGGCCGCAGCCCCCAGAGAAGGAAGGCGCCGAGCAGGACCGCGGTCGAGGCGGAACCGGGGATCCCGAGCGTGAGGAGCGGGATCATCGCGCCCGACGAAGCGGCGTTGTTCGCCGTCTCGGGGGCGACCAGGCCCGGCATGTGGCCGGTGCCGAACTTCTCGGGCGTCTTCGAGAGCGCCTTCTCCACCGAGTAGGTCATGAGGGAGGCGATGGTCGCGCCGGCGCCGGGGATCACGCCGACCACGAAGCCGATGACGGACGAGCGCAGCATCACCCAGCGCGACTCGAGGAGGTCGAACCTGGTGGGCCAGAACGAGACCTCGTTCTTGTAGGCGACCATGCCGGAGGACTGGCGGTGCGCGCCCTGGTGGAACGAGTACAGCAGCTCGCCGATCCCGAACACGCCGATGGCGATCGGGATGAAGTCGATGCCGCCGATCAGCTCCGGGGAGCCGAAGGTGTAGCGCTGGCGGCCGGTGACCAGGTCGATGCCGACCGTGGCGAGGCCGAAGCCGATCATCCCCGAGATCAGGCCGTAGCGCCAGTTGGCGCCGACCATGATCACCAGCGTCAGCATCCCCATCATCACGAGCATGAAGAACTCGGGGGGGCCGAAGCTGCGCGCCATGCGGGCGAAGAGCGGCGCGAGCAGCGTGATCAGGACCACGCCGACGGTGCCGCCGACGAACGAGGCGATCGCCTGCATGACGAGCGCGGGGCCGGCGCGACCGTTCTGCGCGAGCGGGTAGCCGTCGAAGGTGCTGGCGACGACCGCGGACGCGCCGGGGACGTTCAGGAGGATGGAGGTGATCGTGGCGCCGTACATGCCGGCGTAATAGATGGCGGCCAGCATGACGACCGCCGTGATCGAGTCCATCCCGAAGGTGATGGGGAGCAAGATGGCGATCCCGGCCGACGGGCCGAGACCGGGGAACATGCCCACGATCATCCCCACCATCGATCCGATGAGCAGGAACAGCAGGTTCGTGGGCGTCGCCGCGATCGAGAGCCCCATCCAGAGGTCGGAGAAGAGCTCCACGTCAGGGCCTCCAGGGGGCGCGTGCGGCGTAGGGGCGTGCGGCGGTCACGGGAACGGCACCATGCCGGAGGGGAGCGACGCGTTGAGCCAGGTGTCGAAGAGCAGGTACAGCGCGACGGGCAGGAGCACCGAGACGAGCACGTTGGTGAGCACCTTGCCGCGGTTGAAGGTGAACAGCGCGCCGAGCATGAAGGCGATCGTCGCCCAGAGCCCGCCCAGCACCGGCAGCAACGCGACGTACCCGACCGCGATGGCCGTGAACACCAGCATGTCGCGCCCGTGCTTGGTGCCGACGTCCTTGGCCCGTTGGCGCACGTCCACCAGCAGGCTGTAGAGCAGCAGCGCGATGGTCACGATGCCGATCACCCGCGGGACGAAGCCGGGCCCGAGGCGGCCGCGGACCATGAAGTTCAGGTCCTCGAAGGCGATGTACGTGTACCCGATCGCGAGCGCGAGCAGGAAGAGGGAGAAGCCGATCCGCATCGACAGCATCAGGGTTCCTCGGGGGGTGGGGTGGGGCCCGTGGCCCCGCCCCACCCGTGGGGGATCAGTCGATCGCGCCGGCGTCGCGCAGGATCGTCTCGAAGTTCTCGACCGTGTTGGCGAGGAAGTCGACGAAGTCCTGGCCGAAGCGGATGTCCTCGGTCAGCAGGTTCGAGTCGAGGTACTCGTCCCACTCGGGGGTGGTGACCACGAACTGCATCGTCTCGACCCAGTAGTCGACCGCTTCCTGCGAGGCGCCCGGCGGCAGGATGAGGCCGCGGGGCATCGAGACGCCGATCGGGTAGCCCTCCTCGGCGAAGGTCGGGATGTCGCCGAGCGCGTCCGGGGTGGCGACGCCCGAGAAGGCGAGCGCCTTGAGGTCGCCGGACTCGAGGAGGCCGAGGATCTCGCCGGGGTTGGCCATGATCGCGGTGAGCGCGCCCGAGAGGAGCGCGGTGTTGAGCTCGCCCGCGGCGTTGAACGACACGTAGTCGAACTCGAAGCCCGCCTGCTCGGCGAAGATCGTCGGGACGATGAAGTCGACGTTCACCGCGCCGATGCCGCCGATCGAGACCGGGTTGGCCTTGGCGTACTCGATGAACTCGGCGACGCTGTCGATCTCGGAGCCGCCCTGCACCAGCAGCACCATGTCGTCGGCCGCGAGCAACGCGATGGGGGTGAAGTCCTCGTAGGTCCAGCCGACGTCGGAGAGGAGCGGCGTGGTGATGAAGCTGCCCGACGTGGTCGAGAGCACGTAATCGTCGCCGCTGTTGGCGACGAGGTGGCCCCAGCCGACGGCGCCGGAGCCGCCGGCGCGGTTGGTGGCGACGATGTTCGGCTCGTACAGGTCGTAGGTGTCGAGGATCTCGATCAGCGTGCGGGCCATGATGTCGTTCCCGCCGCCGGGGCCGAAGGCGATGGTCCAGTCGAGTTGCTCGGACGGGTAGGACTGCGCGCTGCCGACCGCGAGCGTCGAGGCGAGCAGGGTGGACGCGGCGAGCGCGGCCAGGCGTCGGATGGGGTTGCGGATGGTCATGGACGTACCTCCAAAGTACGGGTGGGGCAGGGGTGGCGGACCGGGCAGCCGGGTGCGTCAGGTCATGGCCGGACCCCCTCGGCGGGACTGCCGTCGATCCCTTCGGGCTCGACGGGTTCGAGGAGCATCCAGGTGGCCGTGGCCACGGCGCAGAGTCGGTCCCGGTCGTCGTACAGCTTGGACTCGCTGAACACCACCCGGCGTCCGGTCTTGGTGAAGCGGGCTTCACACCAACAGGGACCGGTGACGGGGCGCAGGAACTGCGTCTTCATCTCGAGCGTGACGCCCGTGCGCAGGAAGCGGTGGTTGAGGTGCCCCATCGAGACGTCCATCGCGATCGCGATGACGCCGCCGTGCAGCGAGCCCTGCGGGTTGTACATGTACTCGGCGGTCGGGAGGTCGACGCGGCAGGTCTGATCGCCGTAGGTCACCTGCAGCCCGAGGAAGCGCGCCAGGAAGAACTCGCCGAACACCGGGCGGTGGTGTTCGAGCGCGTGCTCGAAGCGTTCGCGGGCCAGGGCCTCGTCCACGCCAGGCTCCTTACTTGAAGACCGGCGGGCGCTTGGCGAGGAAGGCGCGCACGCCCTCCTCGTAGTCCTCGCCGTCGAAGGAGTCGTTGCGCAGCTTGAGCGTGTACGCGTCGTCCTCGAGCTGGCCGTCGGCGATGCGTTGCAGGATCTGCTTGCTGGAGCGGATCGAGTACTGCGAGCGCGAGCAGAGCAGCTCGGCGAACTCGAGGGTCTTGGCCTCGAGCTCCTCCGGGGCCTCGAGCCGGTCGAAGATCCCCACTTCAAAGGCGCGCTGGGCCTCGAGGTGGAGCCCCGAGAACAGGATGTGGCGCGCGACCGCCGGTCCGGCGAGGTCGGTGAGCTGGCGGGTGGCCGTGAGGCTGTAGACGATGCCGAGGCGCGCCGGGGTGATGCCGAAGCGGGCCTTGGTGTCCGCGAAGCGGAAGTCGCAGCCGAGCGCCAGCTCGGCGCCGCCGCCGATGCAGAAGCCGTGGATCATGGCGATCGCCGGCTTCGGGAAGCTCGTCATCGCGCGTTCTGCGACGTGGGTCGCCTCGTTGTAGACGCGGGCGCCCTCGGAGTCGGCCCGGTAGCGGTCGAACTCGCCGATGTCGGCGCCGGCCGAGAAGGCGACGTCGCCGGCGCCTCGGACGATCAGCACCTTGATGGCGTCGTCGTTCGCGACGTCCTCGAGGAGGCCGGGGAGCGCGGACCACATCGCGTAGCTGATGGGGTTGCGCTTCTCGGCCCGGTTGATCAGCAGCGTCGCGATGGGGCCGTTCTTCTGGACGATCAGGTGGTCGCTGGGATCGCTCACGCGGACTCCTCGTTGCGGTACTTGTCGTAGACGACGCCGTCCGCGTACAGCTGCTCGATCGCGGCCCCGTCGCGGCCGATCGATGCGAGCAGTTCGGTGGTGTGTTGGCCGAGCCAGGGGGCGGGGGTGCGGATCTGGAGCGGGGTGCCCGACATCTTGGGGGCGACGCCCAGCGCCTTGATGGGGCCGATCTTGGGGTGGACCTGGTCGACGATCATGTCGCGAGCGCGGACCTGCACGTTGTGCAGCGCCTCCTCGTAGGTGAGCACCGGGCCGCCGGGGACGCCGGCCTCGTCGAGCTTGGCCACCCAGTGTTCGGTGGGGCGTTCGACGAGGATCGCCTCGATGTCGGCCGCGAGCTCGTCGATGTGGTCCATGCGCGCGGGGAGCGTCGCGTAGCGCTCGTCCTCGAGCCATTCGGGGCGCTCCAGGACGTCGCTGGCGAGGCGTTGCCAGAGGCGCTGGTTGTTGGCGCCGACCGTCACGTAGCCGTCGGCGGTGCGGTACGCCTGGTAGGGGGTCGAACGGCGGTGCCGGGTGCCGGTGGGCTCGGCGTTCTCGCCGCCACCGAAGTACGCGCCCGCTTCCCAGACGGTCCAGGCGAGGCCGGCGTCGACGAGCGAGATGTCGATCGACTGCCCTTCGCCCGTGCGCATGCGGTGGATCTGCGCGCCCAGGATCGAGTAGACGGCGGTGGCGCCCGCGGCGATGTCGTTGATCGCGATGCCGACCTTGGCGGGTTCGCCGCCGGGGTGGCCCGTCATGCGCATGAAGCCGGTGACGCCCTGGGCGATGATGTCGAAGCCGGCGCGCTCGCGGTACGGCCCGGTCTGGCCGAAGCCGCTGATCGAGCAGAAGAGGATGTCCGGGCGGACCTTCTTGACGTCCTCGTAGCCGATGCCGAGGCGGTCCATGACGCCCGGGCGGAAGTTCTCGATCACCAGGTCGGCGCCCGCGGCGAGCTCGAGGAAGACCTGACGCCCGGCGTCCGACTTGAGGTCGATGCCCAGGCTGCGCTTGTTGCGGTTCGGCATCGCGGCCGGGTAGCTCTCGTCGTTCACCTTGGGGCCCAATCGGCGCGAGTCGTCGCCGTCGGGGAAGTTCTCGACCTTGACGACGTCCGCGCCCATGTCGGCGAGCACCATCGTGCAGTACGGGCCCGACAGGAAGCGGGTGAGGTCGAGGACCTTGAAGCCGTCGAGGGGCAACATCGGGGAGCGCTCCTTTCGCGGTCCTGCGGCAGGCAGGCCGCCGGTGGGCCGCTTCGTCGCCACGCGGCGCGGACGAGCTCGCGTTTCCGCTACGTGGGAACGATTGCTATGATGCGGGCAATCTACGGTGTACGATCGAGAGGCGTCAAGACCGCGCGAACCCGTGGCGCTTGTGTACCGACCGCAGCGTCGAGCGCGGAGCGCGACGGGAACGAGAGGGAGGCTCCAGCGTGGCGCGTGTACCGAGCGAAGGTCCGAAGGCCGTCCCCCCCGCGGGGCCCGACGACGACCGCCGTGGCGTGAACGGCGCGAGCGAGGTGCGCTCGCTCGACCGCGCGGTGGCCGTTCTCGAGGCCTTCACCGGGCGACGCTCCACGCTCACCCTCTCCGACGTCGCCGAGCGCGTGGGGCTGGGCACCAGCACCACCCATCGTTTGCTGCGGAGCCTGGTCGCGCACGGCCTCCTGAAGCGCGACGACGGCAGCAAGGCCTACTCGCTCGGCCCGACCGTGCTGCGCCTCGCCCAGGCGGCCGCAGGGGCGATGGACGTCCGCGAGCTCGCGCGCCCGGTGATGGTGCGGCTGCGCGATGCCGCAGGGGAGACCGTGGGCCTCCACCTGCTGCGCGACGCGCGCCACCGGGTGGTCGTCGACCAGGTGGAGAGCCACCAGGCGCTGCGGCGCACGTACACCGAGCTGGGCGAGCCGATCCCGCTCCACCAGGGGGCGCCCGGCAAGGTGCTGCTCGCGTTCCGCCCGCCGGCGGAGCAGGCCGCGTTGCTCGCCGCACCGCTCGAGGCGGCCAACCCCCAGACGATCGTCGACGCCGATGCGCTGCGCGCCGAGCTCGAGGACATCCGGTCGCGCGGGTACGGGTTCAGCCACGGCGAGCGCGTGTCGGGCATCCACACCGTTGCGGTCCCGGTGTTCGACCACGCCGGCGCCGCCGTCGCCAGCCTGAGCGTGACCGGCCCCGCGCTGCGGATGCCGCTCGAGCGGCTCTCGGCCCTCGCCCCCGTCGCCGTGACCGCCGCCGCCGAGCTCTCCGCGCTCCTCGGCCACCGACCGCCCCAGGAGGTCCCATGAACCCGCCCCTCGTGATCCCGTACGACGGCCACCACCCCCGGATCGACCCCACCGCCTTCGTCGCGCCCGGCAGCACCGTCCTCGGGCGCGTGCGGCTGGCCGAGGGCGCCAGCGTCTGGTACGGCTGCGTGCTGCGCGGCGACAACGACGACCTCGACCTCGGCCCCGGAGTGAACGTGCAGGACGGCTGCATCCTGCACACCGACGCCGGCCGGCCGCTCTCGATCGGCGCCGAGTCCTCGCTCGGCCACGGCGCCGTGGTCCACGGCTGCGAGGTCGCCGACCACGCGCTGATCGGCATGCGCGCGGTCGTGCTCAACGGCTGCAGCGTCGGGCGCTACGCGCTCGTCGCCGCGGGCGCGGTGCTGCGCCCCGGGTTCGCCGTGCCCGAGGGCGTGCTCGTGGCGGGGGTGCCCGCCAAGGTCGTGCGCGACGTCACGGACGAGGAGCGCGCCATGATCGACCGGACCGCCGCGAGCTACCGCCGCAAGGCGCGGATGCACCGCCAAGCGCTCGACGCCGCCGCCGCGAGCGGCGCCGTCCCCGTCGGGGGCGACCGGTGAGCGCCGCCAGCGGCCTCGGGCCGCTCGACGGCATCAAGGTCGTCGACCTCAGCCGCGCCCTCGCCGGCCCCTACGCCGCGCTGATGCTCGCCGACGCGGGCGCCGACGTGGTCAAGGTCGAGCGCCCCGGCAAGGGCGACGATTCGCGCGGCTGGGGTCCGCCGTACGTCGAGGCGAACGGGGTGCGCGAGTCGGCGTACTACCTCTCGGTCAACCGCAACAAGAAGTCGGTGGTGCTCGACCTCAAGGAGGGTCCGGAGCTCGAGAAGCTCAGGGGGTTGATCCGGGACGCCGACGTGTTGATTGAGAACTTCCGCCCGGGCGTCATGGAGCGGCTGGGGCTCACCGAGGAGGCGCTCGAGGCGCTCAACCCGCGGCTGGTGGTGCTCTCGATCACCGGGTTCGGCGAGGGGGGGCCCGACGGCCACCGCCCCGGCTTCGACCAGATCGTCCAGGGCGAGAGCGGCCTGATGAGCTTCACCGGCCCCGTCGGCGGCGCACCCACCAAGGTCGGCGTGTCGATCGGCGACATCCTGGCGGGCATGTTCGGCGCCTTCGGGGTCGCGGCCTCGCTCGTCGAGCGCGACCGCAGCGGCAAGGGGCAGTGGGTGCGCACCTCGCTGCTCGGCGGCCTGGTCGCGATCCACACCTTCCAGGGCACCCGGTGGCTGTTGGCCGGCGACGTCCCGGGCCGCGAGGGCAACCGCCATCCGCTGATCGCCCCCTACGGCACGTTCCGCGTCGCCGATGGCGACATCAACGTCGCGGTCGGGTCCGAGGGGCTCTGGAAGCGCTTCGCGCCGCTCGTCGGCCTCGATCCCGCCGACCCGCGCTTCGCCACGAACCAGCTGCGCATCGCCGCGGTGGGGGCGCTGGAGGAGGCGATGGCGCCGGCCTTCGAGGCGGACACCGTGGACGGCTGGATCGCGAGGCTCGACGCGGCCGGGATCCCGGCGGGTCGGATCCTCACGCTCGATCAGGTGTACGCCTCGCCGCAGGTGCGGCACCTGGGCTTGGTCGACACCGTCGACCACCCACAGCTCGGCAGCCTGGAGGTGCCGGGCACCCCGCTCCGCTTCGGGCGCTCGGGGCGCAAGGAGCCGGTGGCGCCGCCCACGCTGGGGCAGCACGACGACGAGGTGTTCGGGGCGGGCTGAGCGCGCCGGGCGCGGCGCGGTCAGGGTCGCAGCAGCAGCTTGCCGGTGCTCGTGCGCGACTCGAGGAGCCGGTGCGCGTCGGCCGCCTCGTCGAGCCCGAAGAGCCGGGTCACCTCGACGCGCAGCTCGCCGGCCGCCACGTGCGCCAGGGCGCGCTCCGCGGCATGCCGCACCCCCTCCGGGCGGTGCTTGCGGTAGTGGCCGCTCGAGTACCCGAAGACCGCCTGGTTGGTCTTGTGCATGCCCGCCACCGAGATCGGCCCCGGGGTGCCCCCGGCGTCGCCGAACTGGACGATGCGGCCGAACGGGCGCAGCGCCTCGAAGGCGGCGGCGAACGCGTCGCCGCCGGCCGAGTCGAGCACCAGGTCGACGCCGTCGGGGGCCACCGCCGCGAGGTGCGGGCGCAGGTCGGCGTCGCGCACCACCAGCACCTCGTCGGCGCCGAAGGCGCGCGCGACGTCGACCTTGGCCTCGCTCCCCACCACGCCGATCACGCGCGCGGCTCCGTAGCGCTTGGCCAACTGCACCAGCAGCGAGCCGACGCCGCCGGCGGCCGCCTGGACCAGCACGGTCTCGCCCGGCCGCAGCCCGCCCTTGACGATCGCGACGTTGTAGGCGGTCATCAGCGCCACGATGCCGGCCGCTTGCCGCGGATCCGTGCCCTCGGCGAGCGGGTAGACGAGGGCCGCGCGGGCGCGCACCACCTCGGCGTAGGCGCCGCCGTCGGGGGCGGCGGCCACCCACTGGCCCACCCGCAGCCCCGCCACCCCCTCGCCGACGGCCTCCACCGTGCCGGACACGTCGAGGCCGGGGACGAACGGCGCCTTGGCGCCGGTGTGGTGGCCGCCGCGCCGCGACTTGACGTCGGCGAAGTTGACGCTGGCGTAGGCCGTGCGCACCGTCACCTCGCCCGGACCGGGCGTCGGCTCCGGGCGTTCGACCAGCTCGAGCACCTCGGGCCCGCCGAAGGCTCGGGCGACGACCGCCTTCACGCCGCCGTGGGCGCGACCGCGGCGCCAGGCTCGCTCAGGAAGCGCACCAGGAGCGCGACGCCGGCCTCCAGGTCGCCCTTGGCCACCATTTCCGTCACCGTGTGCACGTAGCGCGACGGCGTCGAGAGGGTGCCGCTGGCCACCCCGCCACGGCTGCGCTGGATGGCGCCCGCGTCGGTGCCGCCGAGCGGCAGGACCTCGAACTGGTGCGCGATGCCGTGCGCCTCCGCGAGGTCGCCGAGGCGGTCGACCAGCCAGCCGTGGCTGATCGTCGAGCTGTCGCTGATCTTGATCGCCGTGCCGTCGCCCAAGCGGGTGATCGCCTGGTCGGGCTTCGCGCCCGGGACGTCGACCGCGAGGGTGGTGTCGAGCGCGATCCCCACGTCGGGGGCCACCGCGAAGGCGCTGGTGATCGCGCCTCGCTCGCCGACCTCCTCCTGCACGCTGAACACGGCCGCGAGCCGGACCGCCGGCGCGTCGAGGCGCTTGAGCGCCTCGAGCAGGATCCAACAGCCGACGCGGTCGTCGAGCGCCTTGCCCACGACCACGTCGCCGAGGTCCTGGAAGGTCTGCTGCAGCGTGACCATGTCGCCCACGCGCACCTCGGCCTTGACCGTCTCGGCCGGCAGGCCGAGGTCGACGACGAAGTCCGCCATCTCCGGGACCTTCTTGCGGTCCTCCGCGGAGGCGATGTGGATCGGCTTGACGCCGGGGTTGAGGACCCCGGTGCGCGGCTCGCCGCGGCGCACGTGCACCGTGACCAGCCGCGCGAACAGGTTGCGCACGTCGAAGCCGCCGAGGTTCTGCACCCGCAGGAACCCCTGGTCGTCGACGTGGCGCACCACGAAGCCGATCTCGTCCATGTGGGCGCTCACCATCACGAGCGGTGCCGATTCGGGGCCGGGCACGTCGACGATCAGGTTGCCCATCGCGTCGGTGCGGGCGTGTTCGGCGTGGGCACCGAGTTCGCTGCGGATCAGTGCGCGCACCCGGTCCTCGCGGCCGGGAACGCCCGCCGCCTCGCTGAGGCGGCGGAGCAGGGCGTAGTCGTGGGTCATGCCGAACGCTACCACCGCGCCTTCGGCGGTGGCGGAGCGCTCAGGCGCTCCCGAGCGCCGCGTCGAGGTCGTCGAGCAGGTCGTCCGCGTCTTCGATCCCGCACGTCATCCGCAGCCGCACGCCGCCCCCTTCGCCCTCGCCCAGGGGGGCGCAGACGGTCACCACGCCGTCCGAGAGCACGTCGGGCTCGCCGCAGCGGACCCAGCGCAGGCGCGCGAGCACCGCGGCGGCGTCCTCGGGCACGTCGACGGTGCAGGCCAGCACCGGGCCCCAGCGCGCGGGGCCGCATTCGGGGACGCGGCCGGCATCGGGGTGGCCGGGGAGGCCCGGGTACGCGACGTCGCGCACCCGCGGGTGGCGTTTGAGGTAGCGCGCGAGCGCGAGCGCGTTCGCGGCGCGCCGCTCCGCGCGGAGCGGGTGCGAGCGGAAGCCGGCGAGCAGGCGCACGGCCGTGATCGGGCGCATGCGCGCGTCGGTGCGCGTGCGTTCGTCGACGGTGCGGGCGACCAGCTCGGCGTCGCCGGCCACCAGCCCGCCGCGCAGCTCCTGGTCGGCGGCCGCCGCTTGCCCGACCGCGCCGGTGCCCGCGAGCGCAGCGACGTCGGCGTGCACCACGAGGTCGGCCCCCACCCGGATCGGATGCGGCGGCACCGCGGTCGCGCCCGTGGCGTCGAAGACGACGACCGCCCCTTCACCGCTGGCGCGGCGCGCCAGCCGAGCGACGTCGAGGACGCGCAGGTTCGGGCCGACCGGGCTGGTGATCCACAACTGGTCGACGCCATCGTCGATGGCGGCTTCGAGCGCCGAGGCATCGTCGGCCGCGACCACCCGGAGCTGGGCCCCGTGGGCGACGAGGGTGCGCAGGGCGACCGAGTTCGGGTCGAGCACCGCCACCACGCGCGGCGTGTCGCCGTGGGTCGCGTGCAGCACGGCGCGCACGGCGGCCTCGCCGGTGACGAAGGCGGCGCAGGCATCCGCGTGCTCCCAGCGCTCGATGGCGCGTTCCAGGTTGCCGAGGGGGCCGTCGACCGGTCGCAAGCCCGCCCACGCGGCCGACGTCGCGTCCGAGGGCACCGTGGCCGACGGCATCGCATCGAGCGTCAGCGGGGTCCCGGCGGCGAGCGCGGTGCGGATCCGTTCGCACAGCTGCCGGACGGCGCGCGCCACGGCCGGGCTCAACGCGGCGGTCCCGTCCTGGGCGTCCGCCTGCTCGCGCTGCGCCGCGGGCGCGACGCCGATCGCGACGACTTCCAACGGGGGCGCGAGGCGCTCCGGACCGGTCGCGATCGCGAGGGCGCGCACCAGGTCGGCGTGGACCGGCACCGGGACCAGGGTCCCGTCCCGCGCAGCCGGCGCCACCGCGCTCAAGGCACCGACCTCCGGGTCGGCCTCGCCCGCGTAGACCACGACGACACGGTCGTACCCCGCCCAGCGGTCCACCAGTTCGAGCGGCGACCCTTCCCAGCCGATCGCCATCACGTCGTCGGACGCCGTTTCGGCGATCCGTCGCGCTACTTCCAGAGGGGCGGCTTCGTCGCCCCGCTCCCAATCGCCGACGCCCACGACGAGCGCACGCATGGTTGCCGTCCCTTCCGCGAACCGCGGTCGCACTGGTCCTGACCGTCATCGTGACGGTCCGCACGAGGACCTTCCAGGGTCGGATGTCAGGGGTGCGGCGGCCGGCAGGACCGGGTCAGTCGCCGAGCCCCGCCACCAGCGCGTCGACCGCTTCCTGCACCGTGCGCCGCTCGTCGGCCAGGTCGGCCAACCGGACCTCGAGCGCGTCGACCTCGTCCTCCTGCGCCTCGAGGTCGGCCAGGTAGCGCCGGTAGAGCGCCGAGTTGCGGTCGAGCGTGGCCATGTTCTGGCGCACCCGCTCCTGGTCGCGGAAGACGGCGTCCAAGCGACCGCGCGCCTCGGCGGCCGCGCGCTCGAGCGCCACCAGCTGCCCTTGCAGGTCGAGGTACCGCTCGAAGACGGCGCGGTCGTCGGCGCTGAGGTCGGCGTTCTGGAGGTAGAGGCCCACCTGCTGCGGATCGGTGAAGCCGAGCGCCACCGTGCGCCGCTCGACCCGTTCGAACACGACCTCGAGGGTGCATCGTTCGGTGGCGGCGCACTCGACGTGGGTGGGCACCGTCGCGTCGCCCTCGGCCCCGGCGAGCGCGAGGCCGAAGCGCAGCGCGTCGGCGGTCTCGGCGGGGGCCGGCGTGGGCGCGACGACCTCGTAGCCGGCGCGCCGCGGCAGCTCGACGATCAGGAAGCGCGCCTCGTCGATGCCGGAGACGCGCACCGTCGTGCGCAACCGCAGCCGGTGGGCGGTCTCGACCGTGCCCCCGCGCAGGAGCACCGACACGAGCGCTTCCGGTTCGCCCGACGTCTCGGTCGTCACCTCGAGGCCCAGGTCGACCGCATGGCTCAGCCAGCGCTCGTCGCCCGCCGGCACGTCGCCGAGCAGCGCGTTGCCGACGAAGCCGCCGGCATCGAACAGGGCCACCGGCCCCGCCGCCAGATGCAGGCCGGTGTCGTTCACCAGCCGCACCGCCTGCAGCGGTGCGCGCCCGGCGGTGCCGTCGTGGAACGAGGCCCGCGGCGCCTCGACGTCGGCGGTCAGGATCGGCACGAGCACCGACTCGAAGCGACCGACGCTCACCGGTTCGCGCACCCGATAGGCGAAGGTGGCGCCGGTCGCCGAACCGTCGGCCATCGCCTCGACGCCGCCGCCGCTCGCGGCGAAATCGGCGGCCGCGGACTCCATCGCCATCGGTGCGGGCGCCAGCGCGCCGCGGAGCTCGGCGGCGCCGAAGGCGGCGCCGTCGGCCTCGGGCGCGAGCGCCTCGGCCACGGCCGCCTCCACGCGGGCGCGCGGGGCGTACACGGGCTCGAAGAGGGCGCTGACGAACGACACCGGCCGCCCCGCGACGAACGCGACCTCGACGTCGACCAGGTCGAGGCGGGTCGGGTTGTCGAAGATCGCCCACCCCTGCAGGTCGGCGCGCCCGTCGTCGCCGAGCACGAGGCGGTACGTCGCCTTCCACACCGGCATCTCGCGGACGTACCCGACCCGCACGCGCCGCTCGCCCGTGCCCTCGAAGCGCAGCGTCACGGTCTGGGTCTCGGCGTCGCGGGCGCGCGCGATCGACGCCAGCGCGGCGTCGAGCTCGGCGCGCAGCGCCTCGTTCTCGAAGCGCAGGGTCCGCACCTCTTCGAGCGCCACGCGGCGCAGGCCGTCCGCGCTGGCGAGCGTCAACAGCGTGCGCGGCTCGCCCTCGCCGGTCGTGGTGCGCTCGACGTTCACCAGCGTCCCCTCGACGACGACGTCGGTCTCGACCCGGAGCGCCTCGCCGCGCGCCTGCCCCAGCAGCTGGGCGAGCGTCGGGTCGCCCGAGAGGTCGAGCGCGAAGCTGCCGAGGACGCGGCCCAACGGGTCGCGAGCGCCGTACCGCACGGGGCGCACCGAACCGCCGTCGAGGTCGGCGAGCACCAGGCTCTGGAGCAGGTCGTCCATGTGTTCGGTGGCGACGCGGAGCTCGACCTCCTGGTCGCCGACGACGGTGCCGGCGTGCTCGAAGTAGCCGACGCCGGTCGTGAACAGCACGACGCGGGTCACCGGCAGTTCGGCGCTTCCGGGGGGGTCGCTCTGCGCCGCCGCCAGGGGCGCCGCGAGGACGAGGAGCAGGAGGGCCAGGGTTCGGGCGGTCGCGCGGGCTCGGTTCATGCGCCGATGCTAAGGCCGATGCATGAGGAGGGGGCGGACGCAACGCACGCGGCGGCCGCAGGCGGCTCGAGGCGGCGGCGCGCAGCGCATGATGGCCCCATGGCGCCCCTCGTCCTCGACCACGTGATCCTCGCCGGCCCCGCGCTCCCCGACCTCTCGGACGCCTTCGAGGCACGGACCGGGGTGCGGGCGACGCCGGGGGGCCGCCACGCCGGCCAGGGCACCCACAACGCCCTGGTCGGCCTGGGACCGGGGCGCTACCTCGAGCTGCTCGCGCCCGACCCCGAGGCCGAGGACGGTCCCTTCCGGACCTCGATCGCCTACCTGGGCGCGCCGGCGCTCCACACGTGGTGCGTGCGCGGCGGCGACGCCGACGCGTTCGAGGCGCGGGTGCGGGCCGCCGGGCTCGAGCCGCGGCGGATCGAGATGGCGCGCACCCGCCCGGATGGCGTACGGCTCGCCTGGGAGCTGGTCTTCGTCGAGGGGCACCCCTTCGGTGGGTTGGTGCCGTTCTTCATCGACTGGGGCGGCTCGCCGCACCCGTCGACGGCCCTCGGCGCGCCGCTCGCAGGGGGCTCGCCGACGCTGGAGCACCCGGACGCCGCGCGCCTCGCCGCGCTGCTCGAGGCGCTGGGCGGCGTACCCGACGACGTGCGGGTCGCGCCGGCGGCCGCGCCGCGGCTGATCGCCGGCTGGCGCGGCCCGCGCGGCGAGGACGTCTGGTCCGGGCGGGGCGGCCCCGCCGGACCCGCGCGTTAGCGGCGGCGCGCGGGCGTGCCGCGGGGCGCGCCGTCGTCTTCGTGCTTGACGACCATGACCGGGCACGGGGCGAACTCGAGCACCCGCTCCGCCACCGAGCCGAGGAGCACCCGAGCGCGCGGGCGGCGGCCGACGTGGCCCATCACGATCAGGTCGACCTCCTGCTGCTGCGCCGTGGCGACGATCTCCTCGAACGGGTCGCCGCGCCGCACCGTGCTCGCCACCGTCAGCCCTTGCCGTTCGCCCTCGTCGCGCAACACCCCGACGACGCGCTCGCCCTGCTCGAGCAGCTCGCGCTGGATCTCGTCGAACTCGCGCTGGTCGAAGCGCCGCAGCTCCTCGCACAGCAGCAGGTCGATCACGAACAGCAGGTCGACCTTCGCCTCGAACGCGCGCGCGAGGCGATAGGCCAGACGCGCCGCGGCCACCGAGGCATCCGAACCGTCGGTGGGGACGAGCACGTGCCGAAAGATGCGGTCATGCACGGTCGGCCTCCCGTTCCTGTTCCAGGCGCGCCTTGACGCGCTTGGTGCGCACGAAGCCCTCGCGGTCGGCCTCCTCGAGCGTCGCCTCGATCGCCCGGATCGCCTCCTCGAGCTCCGGGATCAGCACCTGCTCCAAGGCCGCCACCCGCCGCTGGGTGCGCGCCAGTTCCGCAGCGACCCGCCAGACCGAGCCGTAGGTCTCGGCCCAGACGGCCAACACCTCGGCGACTTCGAGCCAGCGGCGGCGCGTGGCATCGAGCGCCACCGGGGTCCCGCCGGCGCTGGTCGTGAGCCGTTCGGGCACGACGGTCAGGGCGACGCTGGGCAGCGCGACGCCCATCAGGTTGCGCACCTCGACCCGGCACGTCGTCCGCGCCGACGGCGCCAGCAGCGCCCAGCGCACGGCCTCGCCGCCGGCATCGAGGCGGGCGCCGCGCAGGGCCGCGTGCGCCGCCTCGAAGCGGTCGCGCACGCGCCCCTCGTGCTGGCGCGCGGCGCGCATCAACTCCCAGACCTCGCGCAGCAGCACCTCGCGTTTGCGTTCGAGCAGCGCGTGGCCCTCGCGCGCCTCGGTCAACGACTGGCGCAGCTGCAACAGCGACGCGCGGGTGCGGGGGAGTTCGGTGCCCTTGGCCACGGCTCAGCCCGTTCCGGACGCGCCGTGGACGGCATCGAGCTTGCCGCGGTAGCGGGCCTCGAGGGTCGCTTCGGACACGCGGTGCAGCTCGTCGGCGGGGAGCTTGGCGAGCGCCTGCCAGGCGAGGTCGAGCGTCCGTTCCATGGGCCGGGCCTCGTCGGCGCGCTGCGCGAGCATCTCGTGCTCGAAGGCGGTGCCGAAGGCCAGGTACTTGCGGTCGGTCGCCGACAGCGCGCTCTCCCCGATGATCAGCGCCAGGTTGCGCACCTCGCGCACCCGGGCGTAGGCCGCGAACAGCTGCGCGGCCACCTCGGCGTGGTCCTCGCGGGTGCGCCCCTCCCCGATGCCGTCCTTCATCAGCCGCGAGAGCGAGGCGGGCACGTCGACCGGCGGGTACACGCCGGCGCGGTGGAGCGCGCGCGACAGCACGACCTGCCCCTCGGTGATGTACCCCGTGAGGTCGGGGATCGGGTGGGTGACGTCGTCGCCCGGCATCGTGAGCACCGGGATCTGGGTGAGCGAGCCCGGGCGGCCGCGCGCGCGCCCGCAGCGCTCGTAGAGGCCGGCGAGGTCCGTGTACAGGTAGCCCGGGTAGCCCTTGCGCCCCGGCACCTCGTTCTTGCGCGCCGAGAGCTCGCGCAGCGCCTCGGCGTAGTTGGTCATGTCCGTCATCAGCACCAGCACGTGCATGCCGCGTTCGAAAGCGAGGAACTCCGCAAGGGTCAGCGCCGCGCGCGGGGTCACGATCCGCTCCATCGGCGGGTCGTCGGCGAGGTTGAGGAAGAGCGCCGTGCGCCCCAGGAGACCGGAGGATGCGAAACGTTCGCGGAAGTAGGCAGCGGTGTCGTGCGCGATCCCGAGCGCCACGAACACCACGGCCACGTCCTCGGCCTCGTCGTCCCCGCCCAAGCGCGCTTGCAGCGCGATCTGGGCGGCGAGCTCGTCGTGGGGGAGGCCGGCGCCGGAGAAGATCGGGAGCTTCTGGCCGCGCACGAGCGTGTTGAGCCCGTCGAGCGCCGAGATGCCGGTCTCGATGACGTCGCGCGGGTAGTCGCGTGCGGTCGGGTTCAGCGGTGCGCCGTGGACGTCGAGGCGCGCTTCGGCCACCGGCGGCGGCAGCCCGTCGCGCGGTCGCCCGAGGCCGTCGAAGACGCGCCCGAGCATCTCGCGCGAGACGCCCAGATGGAGCGTCTCGCCCCGGAAGCGCACGGACACGTCGCCGGGACGCAGCCCGGTCGTGTCGCCCCACAGCTCCACGATGGTGGCGTCGGTGCCCGCGGAGAGCACCTCGCCCAGGTGGATGCCCGCCGACGAGCGGACCTCGACCACCTCTCCGTAGGCGGCCTGACCGAAGCCTTCGAGGACGAGCAGCGGTCCGTCGACGCGGTCCGCGCGGGCGACGTCGATCATGAGCGCACCTCGTTCCGAGGTTCGGGGGGTTCGGAGGTTCGGGGTTCGGAGCGCTCGGCGCCGGACTTCGGACGCCCGGATCCGCGCTCGCCCTCGGCCTCGTGCCGCAACGCACCGAAGGTGCGCGCCAGATCGCGAGCGACGTCGTCGAGCCGGTCGATGTCGTCGTTCGGGACGGTCTCCTTGAGGCGCGTGAGCATGGGCCGATCGAGCGCCTCGCGCAAGCGCAGCAGCGGCACGCCCGCCTCGATCAGCTCCACGCCGTGGTCGTGGAGGTCGACGAACAGCCGCAGCAGGCGGGCCTGCTTCTCCGGCGGGCAGAAGGCATCGACCGGGTGCAGCCCGTTCTGGCGCAGCACGCCCTCCTTGATCAGGGTTGCCATCTCCAGCGTCCAGCGCTGGCGGTCGGGGAGCGCCTCGGCACCCACGAGCCGCACCATCTGCTCGAGGCGGGCGTCCTGTTCGAGCACGTCGCTGGCGCGTCGGCGCAGGTCCATCCAGTCGCTCCCGGTGGCCTCGCGCCACCAGCCCGCGACGGCGCCGGCGTAGAAGCTGTAGCTCCCGCGCCAGCTGACCGCGGGGTAATGGCGGGCGCTCGCGAGCTCGCGGTCGAGCGCCCAGAAGGCGCGCGTGAAGCGCTGCGTGTGCTGGGTGACCGGTTCGGTGAAGTCGCCGCCGGGCGGGCTCACCGCGCCGATGACCGTGACCGAACCCTCCTCGCCCGAGAGCGTGGTCGCGCGGCAGGCGCGCTCGTAGAAGGCGGCGAGCCGCGACGGCAGGTACGCGGGGTACCCCTCCTCGGCCGGCATCTCCTCGAGGCGGCCGGCGATCTCGCGCAGCGCCTCCGCCCAGCGCGAGGTGGAGTCGGCCATCAGGGCGACGTCGTAGCCCTGGTCGCGGTAGTACTCGGCCAGCGTGATGCCCGTGTAGACGCTCGCTTCGCGCGCCGCGACGGGCATGTTCGACGTGTTGGCGACCAGGATCGTGCGCTCCATCAGTGGCCGCCCGCTGCGCGGGTCGACGAGCTCCGGGAACTCCTGCAGCACCTGGGCCATCTCGTTGCCGCGTTCGCCGCAGCCGACGTAGACGATCACCTGCGCGTCCGACCACTTGGCCAGCGAGTGCTGCAGCACCGTCTTGCCGGCGCCGAACGGCCCGGGCAGCGCCGCGCTCCCCCCCTTGACGATCGGGAAGAAGGTGTCCAGCACGCGTTGTCCGGTGACGAGCGGTCGATCGGGCTCCAAGCGCGCCGCGATCGGGCGCGGCCGGCGGACCGGCCAGCGCTGCGCCAGCGTGACCTCGAGCTCGGCGCCGTCGGCGTCCTCGATACGGGCGACGACGTCGGCGTACCGCAGCGGACCCTCGGGCGCGACCTCGACGATCGTGCCCTGCATCAGCGGCGGCACGAGGACCCGGTGCTCGATGAGCGGCGTCTCGGGCACCGTGCCCAGGATCTGACCGGGCGCGACCTCGTCGCCGACCGCCACGCGCGGGGTGAAGGCCCACTCGCGGTCGGGCAGCCCCTCGGCGGCGCCGCGACGCAGGTAGATGCCCTGGGCTTCGCGCACGACCTCGAGCGGTCGCTGGATGCCGTCGAAGGTCTGGCCGATCAGGCCGGGGGCCAGCAGCACCGACAGCGGGTGGCCGGTGCCCTCCACGGGCTCGCCCGGGCGCACGCCGGTGGTCTCCTCGTAGATCTGGACGGTCGCGCGATCGCCGGCGACCGAGATCACCTCGGCGGCGAGGCGGTCGACGCCCACCCAGACGTGCTCCAGCACGGCCACCGGGGCGTGCGTGCGGACGTGCGCGATGGGTCCCGTGATGCGCTCGATGCGCCCGACGATGCTCATGGTGCCCCCTCGTCCGCGCCATCGGACGCCGTTCCGGCGAGCAGGTCGGCGACGGTGCCGCGGAGCACCTCGCGCGCCTGGGCCAGCCGCCCCTCGAAGGTGGCGTCGACCGAGGCGCGATCCGCGCTCACGCGCGCGCCGTGGCCCGCCGGCAGCGGATCGGGCCCCTTCTCGAGGGCGGGACCGTCCTCGTCGCCCCAGGCGGCGACGTCCGCGGCCGACAGGCGTTCATGGGCGTCCGGGTCGAGGGTCACGACGACCGCATCGCCACCGAGACGCCGGGCGGCGTCGCGGCACAGCGCGGCGCGGGCGGCGTCGCCGTCCGGCCCTTGCGCCAGCCGTTCGAGCTCCGCGTGCGCCGCGCTCCAGACGCGCTCCAAGCGGGCTTCCCGGGCGTCGAGCCGCGCCTGACGGCGTTCCAGGTCGGCGCGTGCGAGCTGGCTCCGCCGCTGCTCCGCGGTGCGCGCCGCGCACTCCTCGCGCGCGGCCGCGCGCGCCGCTTCGACCCGGGCCGCGCCCTCGTCCTCGATGCGCGCCGCCTGGGCCTCGGCGGCCGCCTCGGTCGCGAGCGCCCGCCGTTCGGCGCTGCGGTGGACCTGGGCCACCAGCTCATCGACGTTGCCGCGCAGTTCCGCCATCGCCTCAGACCTCCAAGCGCACGCCGAGCACGCGCTCCACGCGTTCGGTGAGGGGGACGTCGCCCGTCACCCCGTCGGGGTCGGGGACCTCGACCACCAGCGGGCCGTCCGGATCGACGGCGGCCGCTTCGATGCGATCGCGCAGCTCCGCGGCCCAGGCTTGGCCGAGCAACACCATCGCCACCCCGGGCGTGGCCAGCGCGCGCTCGAGCGCCGCGGCGGCGTCCCGGGCGTTCGCGACGACGGTCCCCTCGATGCCGAGCAAGCCGAGGCCCAGCACGGTGTCCTCGGGGCCGACGACGACGATGCGGCCACCGCGGCCACCGGCGCCGCTGGGGACGGCTTCGGTCATCCGCCCCCCAGGATGATGAAGGACACGATCAGGCCGTAGATCACGATGCCCTCGGCCAGACCGACGAAGATCAGCGTGCGCCCGAGGAGCTCGGGCTTCTCGGCGATGGCGCCGATCGCCGCCGCGCCGGCGATGCCGACGGCGATGCCGGCCCCGATGGCCGCGAGGCCGGTCGCGAGCGCCGCAGCCAACGGTGCGCCCGATGCGCCGTCTTGCGCGAAGGCGACACCGCCGAGCAGGAAGACGAGCGCGAGCACCGCGGTGAGGCGGCGCGGGCGGTCAGGGACGAAGCGCGGTGCGGGCATCGGAACCTCCTGCGAAGGCGAGCGGTCGGAAGGGGCGTCCCCTCCCCTGGAAGAAGCGGCCGAAGAACTCGTAGTACTGCAAGCGCAGCGCTTGGATGCCGACGATCAGCCCTTCGAAGCCGACGATCAGCAGCGTGCCGAAGAGGAGCACCCCCCAGCCCCCAGGGGCGAGGCCGTACTGGAGCACCATCGCCGAGAGGCCCTCGTGGGCCACCGCGAAGGCGCCGAGGCGGATGAACGAGAGGGTGTTGGAGAGGTACGAGATCACCGTCTCGAAGAGCTCGAAGAAACCCGTCACCGCGTGCCCGCCGAAGCTGGCCCGGTGCCCGTGCCAGCGCTCGATCAGCGGTTCGCGGAACCAGACCCCGAGCGCGAGCGGCGCGACGATCGCCAGCCATAGGGGGACCGGCAGGCCCCACAGGAACACCGCCAAGCCACCGCCCAGGAGCGCCCAGTAGAAGGCCAACCCCAGGACGCCGCTGGCGCCGAGCCAGAAGGTGGCGCGGTCGCCGCTGCGCCAACTGGTCACGAGGGCGAGGACGAAGCCGAGGTTGAGGATGACGGCGCCCGCCGCGACGGCCGCGATCAGCAGAGGGAAGATCGCGTGCAGCGGCTGCAGCCACAGCGCCGGGAAGACCGGGTACCCGAAGGCGACCCCGTAGAGGGCGCCGAAGACCATCGAGGTCGCGCCGGCGGCGGCGACCACGGTGCCGAAGGGGGTGACGCGGCGCAGGGCGAGGCCGCCGAGCGCGAGGAGCGCGCCGTGGCCCAGGTCGCCGAACATCATGCCGTAGGTGAAGAGGAACACGATCGCGGTCACGAGCGTCGGGTTGAGCTCGTCGTACCCGGGGAGGCCGAACGTGGTGACCAGGACGTCGAAGGGCTCGAGCCACGGCGGGTTGCGCACCAGGCTCGGGACCGCGCGGCGGCCCGGCGCCGGCGGCAGCGCCTCGACGACCACCGGATCGCGGGCGACCGCCCGCACGCGCTCCGCCACGCGCTCGACGCGCGCCTTGGGCATCCACCCCGCGAGCACGTAGACGCCGTCCTGGAACGGGACCCGACGCAGCGCTTCGCAGAGCTCGAGGTCGTGGCGCGCGCGTGCGAGCGCCGCGCGCGCCTCGTCGCCGACCTCCTGCGCGAGCGCGGTGCGCGTGCCCTCGAGCTCCGCGACCCGCGCCCGCGCCTGCGCGGCCGCCTCCTCGGCGGTGGCGAGCGCCTCGGGCGGCAAGCCGCGGACGCGCTCCGGAAGCTCCAGTGCCTCGAAGAAGGCGCTCCGCAGCGCGCGGTCGAGCACGTGCGCGTCCTCGCGCGCGCTGGCCACCGCGACCAGCGTGCGGCCGCCGCGGCGCTCGAGCGGGATGAGCGCGAAGGCGATCTGGAAGAGCGCCGCCGCGACCCGATCGACGTTCTCGTCGGGCAGCGTGCCGATGGTCAGATGGACGTGGCGCAGGCGCCGCAGGTCCTCCACCGGCGCCATGAGCGGTTGCAACAAGGCCAGTTGGCGGCGCGCGCCCTCGAGCTCCGCCAGGTCGTCCTGCGCGCTGCGCAGCTCGTCCTCGAAGGTCCCGAGCCGCGCTTCCAGGCGGAGCGCCACCGTCTCGAGCTCGGCCCGGTCCTCCAGCGGCCGCGGGGGTTCTTCGAGCTCGGTGGGCGCGTCGGCAAGGCCGAGCGAGCGCTGGACGCCGGCGAGGCGGCCCTCGAGCGCCCGGTAGGCCTCCGCCGCCTCGCCCCACCTCGGGGCGGGCGTCCAGTGCTCGCCTTCGAGGGCCTCGACGTGCAGAGCTCGCTCGCTCATGAGCGTCGCCGTCACCGCCTCGAGGTCGTGTTCGCCGACGAAGAGGTTGACCTCTACGAGGCGTTCGGGGGTCAGCACGTCACGGCACCTCCCTGGGGATCCGCGCACGGAGCGCCGCGGGGTCGAGTCCTTGGGCTTCGCCTTCGCCGAGCGCCACCAGGTCGGCGGCTTCGGCGGCCTTCTCGATCAGGTACGCGAGCACCAGCCCCAGCCCGAACGGCTGGCGACCGAACCGCGCGCGGGCCGCGGCCCGCTGCATGCGGTCGCTCGCGCGCTCGAGTTGGAGCAGGGTGGTGGCGTCGTCGACGGTGGCTGCGCCGCCGTTCGATGCGTCGCTCGCGGGGGGCGGAGGCAGCTCGACCCCCAGGGCGGCCGCCTCGTCGCGCAGCGACGCGCCGACGGCGACCCGCTGCACCATCGCCAAGCCACCGCCGAAGTCGCGGTGCAGGCAGAAGTTGACCACCTCTTCCGGGCTGACCCCCGCGAGCGAGCGGTAGCGGCCGGCGGCGATCAGGTTGGCGCGCGCCAACGCACGACCGAGCAGCTCCTTGGCGTCCTCGCGATCGCCACCGGAGAGCGCCTCGATCCGCGCGACCAAGCCGCGCTGGTACGCGAGGTCGAGCGCGACCTCGAGGTAGAACGGGCGCCCCTCCTGCCGCGCCCGGTCCCAGGCGTCGGCCAGTGCGCGCCCGTACGGCGTGCGCTCGAGCGCCGCGATCAGCGCCGGGATGCTGCGCGCCCCTGCGAGGTCGGCGTACGCGTCGTCCTCGCGGTCGGGGAGCGTGGTGGCGGACCACACCGCCTCGATCGGGTGGCCGTGCCAAAGCGCTCGCACGAGCAGCTTCAGGTCCTGGACGAGCGTGGCGTCGGCGTGCCACAGCAGCAACTCGCGCGCTTGGGGTGGCACGCTGGCGGCGAGCGCCACCACCTCGCGCCGCAGCGCTCGACGCAGGCCCCGCTCGAGTTGGGCGAGCATCGCGACGTCGCTGCCGGGCGGGCCCATGACGGCGCCATACGGCGTCGCGCGCAACGCTTGGAGCGTGCGCGCGAGCGAGCCGGCGTCGATCAGGTCGCGCCATGCGGCCGCGTCGAGCAGCCGCGACCGACGTGCTCGGACGCGCGCCTGCACCGAGGCGTAGCCGACGGCGGAGAGCACCTCAAGGCTCCGGTTCCGTCACCCAGCGAACCACCCGGGCGACGGCCGCCTCGTGGTGGGCTTCGGCGGCCGCGTCGGCCGCTTCGAGCTCGCGCTCGAGCGCGCGGCGCGCTTCCGCGACCTCGGCGTCGGTGGTGACGCCGACCTCGGCGCAGAGCCGGGCCGCCTCGATCTCGGCCTCCGCGCGGGCGCTGCGCACCGCCTCCTCGACGGCGCGCCGCGCCTCCTCGACGCGTGCTCGTGCGCGCGCGTCCGCTTCGTCGATGCGCTCGCGCGCCGCAGCATCCCCTTCGAGGAGCCGCCGGAGCGCCGGCGCGACGGCCGACCCGGTTCCGTTCATGCCCCCGGTGTACCCGAGGGTCGCTCGTGAACGAAAGTGCAGGATGTCCCACGATCGGCCGGAAGGGTCGAATGGGCCGCCCCGCCGCCGGCGGCGGGCGTACCCTGGCGGCGAGGAGCACCATGGGCAGCTTCGCCGACCTGTTCGTCAGCTTCACCGGCCCCAGCCCGGTCGTGCAGGGCTTGGTCGCCGGCCTCGTGATCACCGCGTTCAACCTGATCGGTGCGCTCTTGATCGTCGTGTGGCGGAACCCGTCCCTGCGCTCGCTCGATGCGGCGCTCGGGTTCGCCGCGGGCGTGATGCTCACCGCGAGCTTCACCAGCCTGATCCTCCCCGGCATCGAGGCCGGCGGGTTGGTGCCCGTGGTGATCGGCATGGTCCTGGGCGCGGTGGTGCTCGACCGCGCCGACGCGTGGGTGCCGCACGTGCACGTGCTCGTCACCGGGCGCCGGCGTTCGGACGCCGCCCCGGGCGGGTCGCTCGACGGGCGCTTCATGAGCGTCGTCCTGTTCATCGTCGCGATCACGCTGCACAACATGCCCGAGGGGTTGGCCGTCGGCGTCGCCTTCGGCGGCGGCGCGATCCGCGACGCGGTCGCGCTGATGTTCGCGATCGGCATCCAGAACCTGCCCGAGGGGCTGGCCGTGGCGGTGGCCGCCCGCAACGCCGGCATGGGGGGCACGTGGTACGCGGCCTTCGTGGGCGCCCGCGCCGGCGCGGTCGAGATCCCGCTCGCGGTGTTCGGGGCTTGGGCGGTGAGCACCGCGGCGCCGCTGCTCCCGTACGCGATGGGGTTCGCCGCCGGTGCGATGCTCTTCGTGGTGAGCGACGAGATCATCCCCGAGACGCACGCGCGCGGCAACGAGCGCCTCGCCACCATCGGCACGATGGTGGGCATCGTCGTGATGTTGGTGCTGGACGTGGCGCTGGGGTGAGGCGCGGGTGTCGCACGGTACGGCCGCACCCCGACGTGCGGGCGCGGCCGTGCTTCGAGCGGTCGCGAAGTCAGATGAACAGCGTCTGGGCGCCCTCCGAGAGCTCCATGAAGTCCGTGGCGCTGATGATGGCTTCCACGCCGTCGTAGAGGTCGTCCTGCGTCAACTTGTTCATGTCGGCCGACATGCGGCAGGCCCACAGGTGGCCGCCGGCGGCGGTGATCATGTCGAGCATCTCGGGGATGGGCGGGATGTCGAGCGCGGCGATCTGCTGCCGCATCATCTTGGTGGCCATCGACTGCATGCCCGGCAGGCCCGAGACCGCGGTGGGCATGTGGGTGGCCGGGTTGCCGACGGGCGAGAACTGCAGTTGGCCCATCGTCTTCTTGTTGATGATCTCGAAGCCCCAGAAGGTGAAGAACAGGTGGGTCTCGATGCCCTCGCCGAGCGCCGCGTTGGCGAGGATGAGCCCCGGGTAGGCCATGTCGAGCGACCCCTTGGAGCAGATGATCACGAACTTGCGGTCGGCGTTCGCGTCGTCGTCGAAGACCGGCTTGGGGCGGGGGGCGGTGGCGGTGGTCATGGCGGGTCTCCCGGGGATCAAACGCACCCGACGGGCTTGGGCACGCCGGCGACGTACGACATCTTCTTGGCGGGCTTCTTGGGGAAGAGCACGAACAACTGCTTGGTGTCGAAGCCGCCCACGCTGCTCACGCGCCGCAGCGTCGGCGTCTCGCCGTTCGCCTGGTAATCGGCGCGCAGGAAGCGGAGCACCTTCAGGTGCTCGTCGGTCAGGGCATCGATGCCGACGTCCTGCGCGAGCTCGGCGGCGATGGCCTCGCTCCACTCGTCGAACTCCGTGAGGAAGCCCTCCTCGTTCACATGGACGTCGTGGCCGGCGATCGTGGCGATGGTCATGCGCGTGCCTCCTCGGACGGGGTGGATGCGGGTTGGTGGGCGCTGTGCACGGCGCCTTCGAGCAGCGAGAGGACGCGGTCGAGGCCGGCGCGCACCTCGGGGCGCCGCATGCGCCCGGCGAGCGCCATCAGACTGGGCGGTTCGGCCGGCGCCGGGTGCTCGTGCGCCCAGGCGGCGGTCTGCCGCAGCAGGCCGAGGATCTCGGGCTGGGTCATCGCGCGCAGCGTCTGGAGCATGAGCACCACGTTCTCGCCGAGCGCTTCGACGTCGTCCGGGCCGAAGGCGCCGACGACCCGGTCGACGACGCCGATCCCGGCGCCCGCGAAGGCGCCGTACCGGGCGAGCGGCATCGCGTCGAACCGCTCGGTGGCACTGCCCATGAACTGCCGCATCACCGGGGTGGCGTCGGTCACGAGCTCGTCGAGCACCTCCCAGCGCTCCCGGGCGCGGCGCGTCTCGGCCACGACCTCGTCGAGTTGGGCGCTCAGGCGCGCGAGCTGGGCTTGCAGGGCGGCGGGGTCGAGGGCGGCGCCGTCGGGCCGCTCCATCGGGGTCGCGGTGCTCATCGCGCTACCTCCAGGAACTTGCCGGCCATGCTCATGTCGGCGGGCAGCGGGAGCTCGCGCCCGCGCAGCAACACGTGCCAGTACGCCCACTTGAACATCAGCTTGCCGGCGTGGTTGAGCTCGCTCTCCTCGAGCAAGGCGAACGGGCCGACCCCCGGCAAGGGGTAACGACCCGGGAGTGGCTGCGTGTCGTAGTTGAAGTCGAGCAGCAAACCCTTGCCGTTCCCGGACTCGACGAAGCAGTTCGCGTGGCCGTCGTAGGCGTGCGTCATCGGGAGGCCGCGGGCGTGCAGCAGGAAGTTCTCGGCGAAGACGTCGATCGAGTAGTGCGCCGTGGCGCCGGCCTTGGAGGTCGGTAGGTCGGCGGCGTCGCCGAGCGCGAACACGTTGGCGAAGTGGCGCGACTGCAGCGTGTGCTTGTCGACCTGAACGTAGTTGAGGTGATCGACCAAGCCGCTGCCGGCCAGGAAGTCGGCGCCCTTGTTCAGCGGGACGGTCACGAGCAGATCGAAGGGGATCTCGCGTTCGTCGTAGCTGACCAGCATCTTGGTGTCTGCGTCGATGCGTTCAACCATGAAGTCGGTCTCGACGGCGATCCCGCGTTCGGCGAGCAGGTGGCCTAGGTGGGCCGCCGCGACCGGCTTGGTGAAGGCGCCGTCGAGCGGAGTGACGTAGACGAGTTCGACCCGGTCGCGCATGCCGCGTTCGCGGAAGTGGGCGTCGGCGAGGAAGGCGAGTTCGAGCGGCGCCACCGGGCACTTGATCGGCATCTCGGTGATGTGCACGACGAAGCGGCCGCCCTCGAAGCGCTCCAGGGCCCCCTTGAGCGCGACGGCGCCGTCGAGGGTGTAGAACTCGTGCACGCTCGCGCGCCACTCGGCCCCGACGGTGCCCTCGGTCTCCTCGGGGCGCGGGGTGGTGCCGGTCGCGACGATCAGCTGGTCGTAGCCGAGCTCGGTGCCGTCGTCCAGCGTGACGAGGTTGCGGTCGGGCTCGACCTTCGCGACCGCGCCGAACACCAAGTCGACGCCGTCGGGGATGAAGCGGCTGCGGCGCTTGACCGCGTCCTCACGGCGGTAGGTCCCGAAGGGGATGAAGAGGTACGCGGGTTGGTAGTGGTGCTCGTCGTCCTGATCGACGACCGTGATGCGCCACTCGTCGCGGTCGAGGCGGGGCCGCAGCTTGGCGACCGCCATCGTTCCGGCGGTGCCGCCTCCGAGCACGAGCAGGTGCTTCATGCCGTTCCTCCTTGGTGCGTGGGGTCTGGGGTGGTCTGCGCGTCGGTCGCCAGCCGCGAGAGGGCGGCGGCGAGGCGTGGCAGGGCGCGCAGGACGCGCGCGCGGCCGTCGGCGTCGAGGTGGTGGAGGCCATCGGAGCGCGTCGGGGACGGCTCGACGTCGGGGGCGATGCCGCCTGCGAGCACCATGCCTACCAGCCGATCGCCGCGGCGCACCAAGGCCCGTGCGCACGCGAACCCGAGCGCGCCGGTCTGGAAGCGCGGGACCAGGTCGAGGTCGGCCCCCAGCGTCCGCCACTCGGCGGCGCACGCTGCGCCTAGATCGGCGTCGGTGGCGAGCGGGGCGAGCCGCGGGCAGGGGTGGAGCACGCGCGTCAGCGGGCGCCCTTCCAGGTCGGTGACCACCATCGCGACGCCCAGGGCGTCGGCCGCAACTTCCACCAGGTCGGCGATGGCCTCGGGGTCGGCCCACGGGGTCGCCGTCGCGGCCGCACGTGGTTCGGTCGCGGCGGCCGTCGAGCCGGCATGCGTCGGTACCCCAGCGGCGAGCGCTGCGCGCACCTGCTCGGTGGCGAAGCGCCACTGGCGACCCACCCGCAGCGCCGGCAGGCGTCCGTCGGCGGCCATCCGGTAGACGGTGGACGGGTCGACGCCCAGGAGGCGGCCGACGGCGGCGGCGCTCAACAACGGAGCTTCATGCGGCTCATGCATCTCCTGCAGGCTATGCCCACTGGTGCCGGTCGCTCTGGGCGGAACGTCCCGCGGAGCGGCGGTCGGATAGCATGCGCGCCATGCACGACGTCGCCCTCCCGTACGACCACCTGCCCCCCGACGCGCCCAAGGCCGTGCGCTACGCCGAGCTCCGGACGCGCGTGCGCGCCCTGCTGCATGGCGAGACGGACGCGATCGCCAACCTCGCCAACGCCGCCGCGGAGGTCTACGCGCTGCTGCCCGACCTCAACTGGGCCGGCTTCTACCTGATGAAGGGCGGCGAGCTCGTGGTGGGTCCGTTCCAGGGGCGCCCGGCCTGCGTGCGCATCGCCGTGGGGCGCGGGGTCTGCGGGACCGCCGTCCGGGACCGCGCCACGCAGGTCGTCGCCGACGTGCACGCCTTCGCGGGCCACATCGCCTGCGACCCGCGCTCGCGCGCCGAGATCGTCGTGCCCGTGGTGGCCGACGGCGCGGTCGTGGCCGTGCTCGACCTCGACAGCGAGCGCCCGGGGCGCTTCGACGACGAGGACCGCGCAGGCCTCGAGGCGCTGGTCGCCGAGTTGGCGCCCCTCGTCGATTGGGGCCGAGCCACCGCGACGTGATCCGGCGCGCCGCTCAGGTGAAGAGCGGCTCCATCTCCTTGCGCTCGATCAGCGCCTGCATCGCGGCGTCGTCGGGCCGCGCCTCGAACCGCTCGACCTCCTCCAGCAACCGCGGCAGCACCTCGATGTCGCCGACCGTGTTCAGGAAGGCCTCGGGGCGCCCGAGCACCCAGTGCGCAGCCAGGCGGATCGCGTCGGGGTCCTCGAGCGGCTGGTACCAGGTCGCGCGGTTCTGCGGCCGATCGCCCCAGGGCCGGCGGGTGATCGCCTTGATGGTCTGGAGCGCGACCCCGCGCTCCGCGCAGGCCGCGGCCAGGGCCTCGAAATCGGCCGCGTAGTCCGGGTTCTGCATCATCACGAACGAGTAGGGGAGCAGCACCGAGTCGAAGTCGAACCGCTCCAAGGCGGCGAGGTGGCGCTGGGCGACGGTGACGCCGTGCCCGGTGACGCCGATGAAGCGCACCAACCCCTGGTCGCGCGCCTCGACCGCGGCCTCGAGCGCCCCGCCGGGTCCCAGGGCGGTGGCCCATTCGTCCGGGTCGACCAGGTTGTGGAGCTGCCACAGGTCGACGCGATCGGTGCGCAGGCGCTCGAGCGAGCGGTGCAGCTCGTCGCGGGCCGCCGCGCGCGTCCGTTCGCCGGTCTTGGTGGCGAGGAAGACGTCGCCGCGGATGCGTTCCATCCAGGGTCCCAAGCGCAGTTCGGCGTCGCCGTACGAGGCGGCGGTGTCGAAGTGGTTGATCCCGTGGTCGAGCACGAGCTCGACGGTGCGGTCGGCCTCGTCCTGGGTGACGCGGCTCAGCGCCGCAGCGCCGAAGATCGCGCGGCTGCTCTGGTGTCCGGTGCGTCCGAAGGGGGCGCGGGCGATCATGGGGCCTCCCGTCCGCCGGCCGTGGCGGGGGCGTGCGTGCCGAGGCGGCGGCTCGGTCCCATGCTAGCGCCACGGAGGCGGGTCAATAGACGAACTCGTCGATGTCGTAGCGGGCGGCCGGCGTGCGCGGGGCGGCCGCCCGGGCCGCCGCCCGCAGCACGCGGTACTGGGCCGTGACCTCGGTCGGCTCGAGCGGCGCCACCCCGTCGGCCGCCGCGCGCCCTTCGTACCCCGACCCCGCATGGACGACGAAGGGGGAGAGGTACACGACGTCGCCGGCGTCCAGCGCGAGACGCTCGAGCAGCGCCGCGGTGTCGCGGACGTGCGCCTTTGCGTAGCGCCGGCCCCCCACCCCCACCATCAGGATGATGGACACGCGCACGCCCGCGCGCTTGAGGTCGGCGACGAAGGCCGCCGCCTCGTCGGCGCCGCCCGGCTTGTTCAGCCAACCGAGCAGTGGGTCGTGGCCGGTCTCCACCCCGATCGCGACGCGCTCGAGCCCCAGCGCACGGAGCTCGCGCCATTCGTCGACGCTCTTGCGCTCGCCGCCGAAGACGTCGACGAAGCCGGCGAAGGGGCGGCCGGGGAAGGCGGCGCGCGCCGCGTCGAGGATCGGGCGCAGGCGCGCGTTCGCGAGCACGAGCGCGTTGCCGTCGGCGAGGAAGACGCTGCGGCGGGCGTCGGCGGCGCGACCGAGCAGCTCGCGGACGGCGTCCACGTGCGCGGCGAAGGCCGCGGCCGGCCGCACCTGGAAGGGGCGGTCCTGGTAGAAGCTGCAGAAGGTGCAGCGGTTCCAGCTGCAGCCGAAGGTGGCTTGTAGGACCACCGCGCCGTACTGGTCGGGCGGCAGGATCGGGATGGGGGCGTAGGCGGCGGCGAAGCGGCCGCCCTCGGCGCGCAGGCGCTCGGGCGACCAGGCGCGGGCCTCGTGGAGGCGGGCGCGCAGGGCGTCGCGGGCGTCGGCCGGCACCGCGTCCGTCGCCCCTTCGGCGGCCGCGGCGAGGACCGCGGCGCGGCGGAACAGCTCGTCCGCCTCGTCCGCGGGCACCGCCCACCGGTGCCGCGGGCCGCGCGGGGTCGTCGGCGACGGGTGCGCCTCGCTGCGCCGCGCGACCACGTCGGAGGCGAGCGTGCGTTTGTAGACCGTCCCGTCGACGAACCAGCTGCGCACCCGGCCCTCGAGGTCGTAGCTCACGACCTCGCGGCACGATGGGCTCAGCACCGTCGCGGTGGGTTGGACGGCGATGCGCCAGTCGTGGTCCGGGGTGGGGCGGGGCATACCGTTCCGACGATACCGGGACCTCGGGTCCGCTCCGGCTCACGACGACTTCACGACCGCTTCCGTACGGTCCGGGTCGAGCCAGCCATGCGCGGGCTCGAATCGACCGAACGGTTGGGAGCCACCATGCATGCACACGTCCACCGGATGCTTCTCGCCCTATTTGCCCTCGTCCTCGTGACCGGGCTCGCGCTCGCGCAACCGCTCGCCACCGAGTCGGGTTTCGTCGAGGTCGAGGACGACGTCCGCCTCTTCTACCAGCGGTTCGGCA
>JAABSI010000056.1 GCA_011390455.1 Trueperaceae bacterium | reverse complement strand
CGTAGGCGAGCGCCGCCCACGGCTGCGAGGTCCACGGCAAGGCGAAGCCGGTGAGCTCGGGGACGACGCCGAAGTCGGGGTTGTACAGCAGGTACCAGGCGATCGCCGACCCGCCGACCGTCACGAGCCCGGGCGCGAAGAGCAGCGCCTTGATCGCGCGCTCGAAGCGCACCCCCTCGATGGCCAACGCGATGACGACCGACAGGAGCAGGAACGCCGGGAGCGCGAGGGCGGCGAAGGCGACGGTGGTCCCGAGGGACCGCCACAGCGCCTCGTCGCCGATCAACCGCACGAGGTTGGCGGTGCCGACCGGCACGGGGTCGGTGGTCCCGCTCCAGCGCCAGGTTGCGTAGCGCAGCACCGCGAGCAGCGGCACCAGGCTGAAGCCGACGAAGACGAGCGTCGCCGGCAGCGCGAGCACGAACGAGCGGCGGCGGGCGTTCACGTTCCGCCTCCTCGCGCTCGGCGGCGCTCGTCGGGGCGGACACGGGGACCGGGCACGATGGACGAATGTACCGTCCGCGGGTCAGGGCTGCTTCATGGCGGGGGCGACCGCGAACGCGCTACGGTGTCCACGCCGAAGGGGGTCGATGCATGGACGACGTCGAGAGCTCGCGCGCCACGGGGGCCCGGTCGTGGTCGCCGATCGCGTTCCAGGGGCGCCTCGGACGCGCCGCCTTCGCCCTCTACGTGGTGGCGTGGCACGTCGTGGTGGGCATGGCCGCCGGGCTGGTGTTCCTGTTCGTCTTCGTTCCGTGGCTCAGCACCGGCGCACCGGGCGCCAACGGCGCCGCGCTCGGGTTCGTCGGGCTCGTGTTCGTCGCCTACGCGGTCGGCATGGCCTCGTTCGGGGTGCGGCGGCTTCGCGACCTGCGGCGCAGCGCGGCATGGTTGGTCCTGGGTTTCGTCCCGCTGGTCAACGTCGCGCTCCTCGTGGTGCTGCTCGTGGCGCCCGGGGCGTCCGCGAGCGAGGCGGGTGCGGACGCCCGGTTGCCGGCGGCCTTGGAGCGCCGCGTCGCTTCGGTCGCATCGACGCTCGAGGCCGAGCGTGCTTCGGCCGCGTCCCAGCAGGCCGCGGCCCTCGAGGCGGGGCGCCGCTTCGCGGAGCGAAGCGGTCGCCGTCCTCCGAGCGACGACGCGGGCTGATCCCGACACGGCTGCGCCGGTGCCGAGGCGGGGCGGCCCCGACCCGGCATCGTGGCTTCGGCCGCCTCAGCGACGGCTCGGCGCCACCCGCGACCAGAAAGCGCTGAAGGAGCGCGGCGCGGTCGTGGCGGACCAGAGGTGGCGGAACGCGGTCGGCGGGGGGTCGCTCGGGCCGGGCCAGTGCGCGACCGCCGGGTGCGCCCGGTGGACGAGCGGCGCCGCGCGACCGGCTGCGGCCGCCGCTGCGCGCGGTGCGAGCACGTCGCGGGCGTCGCCGACGCCCACCTGCAAGCCCGGGACCGCCCGCGCCGCGGCGAGCACCCAGGCGAGGCGGGCCGCGCTCCACGGGTGGCGAGCGAAGTACGACGGTTCGAGCAGCAGCCAGCGCTCGGCATCGTCGTCGGCGCGCCACGTGGGGTCGAGGCCCCACGGGTGGTAGGCGAGCAGCGGGCGGGTCGGGTCCGGCTCGGGGGAAGGCAGGTCGGGCAGCACCGCCGGCAACTCGAGGTCGACGCTCGCGCGCAGCACGTCCGGCACGGGCCCGGCGAGCAGTGCCTCGCGGGATCGGTCGAGGAAGGTGCCGCGCTGTCGGGTGTCCGCGAAGCGGTTCAGGTTCGCCTGATCGGCCAGGTACGGCTTCGCCGATCCGCTCCCCGCGACCCATTGCCACGACAGCGCGTTCGAGGCCAGGTCGCCGTCGAGCAGGTGGTGGTGGAACCAGGCCGCGCCGGCGCGCCAATCGGCGCCGGCGAGGTGGCACGCGACGCTCGCGAGCCACATCCGCGCGTGGTTGTGCACGTACCCCTCGTCCACGAGGGCGCGCACGGCGGCGTCGAGCGCCTCGATCCCGGTGCGACCGGCCACGAGCGCAGCCGGCAATCGTCGGGGCCCCGCGTCCGGCGCCCGGCGCGGCTGCGGGCCGAAGCGGTCGCGCAGGATCTTGGCCCCTTCGAGCTCGTGGACGAGCTGGAAGTACTCGCGCCAGGCGAGCTCCTGCGCCAACTTGCCGGCGCCCGGGCCCACGGCCGCGAGCACCTCGGGGACGGAGAGCAAGCCGTGCGTCAGGTACGGCGACAGGCGCGTGACCGCACCGCGCAGGTGGTTGCGGGTGCGGGCGTAGGCGGCGGGGTCCACGGTCGCGAGGCGCGCGAGCGCCGCGGCGCGGTGGGGTGGGAACGCGCGCGAGGCGGCGGCGGGCACGGCGAATGCGGCGACCGGCGCGCGGGTGGGTGCCTCGGGCTGCATGGGTTCGATGCTACCGGCGCGCTCGGGGCGGCGCCGTGGGCTGGAGCGCCGTCCGGACCCGTCGGGCACGGGCCTCGTCCGCCGACGGAGCGCCGGTGGTACCCTGCAGCGTGCAGGCGCACGATCTCGAGACGCAGCCGCCCGATCCGATCCTGCGCGCGATGTACGACGCGATGGCCGACGGGCTGTTGGTGGTCGACGCGGCCGGCACCGTCGTGTTCGCCAACGCGTCGGCCGTCGCCCTCCTGGGTCGAGACCGCGATGCGCTCGTCGGGCGGCCGTTCGGGCTGCCGATCGGCGATCGGCGGACGCTCGTAGTCGGTCCTTCGCTCCCCGCGTCGTCCGAGGTGGAACGCGCGCTGCAGCCGGGCGATCGCGTGCTCGAGATGCGCGTCGCCCCCATGGTGTGGAAGGGGAGCGTCGCGCAGTTGCTCAACGTCAGCGACGTGACCGAGGCCGTCGAGCGCTACCGCACGGCCCGGGCGGCCGCGGTGTACGACCCCCTGACCGGGTTGCCGAACCGGACCCTGATGACCGAGCACCTCGAGCAGGCGCTGCGCGTCGCGCGGCGCGAACGGACCCTCGTCGCGCTGCTGTTCATCGACCTCGACGACTTCAAGGAGGTCAACGACCGCTGGGGGCACGCCGTCGGCGACGCGCTGCTGCGGTCCGTCGCCACGCGCCTGAGCGGCGTCCTGCGGGCCGGCGACGGCGTCGCCCGGCTCGCCGGCGACGAGTTCACGGTCACGCTCCCCGGCCTGCGCGACCGCAGCTACGCCGAGCTGGTGGCGCAGAAGGTGCTCGACGTGCTCACCGCTCCGCACGACCTCGACGGCCAGAGCGTGCGCGTCGGCGCCAGCGTCGGCTGCGCGGTGTTCCCGTCCGATGCGCTGCAGGCGACCGAACTGCTCATGCTCGCCGACACGGCGATGTACCGGGCGAAGCTCCACGGGAAGGACCGGTTCGAGTTCTTCGACGCGTGAGGGCACCGCGGAGGTGAGCGCACCGCTGGGCGCGGAACCACGGCACGAGCCCCCGATCGCGATCGGGGGCTCGTGCGCTCGATGTCCGTCGAGTCGACGGAGACGGACGTCGGATGGGGAAGGCTCGTGCCGTCAGCGCCAGCCCGCGCGGTCCATCACGCGCAGCGCTTCGGCGCTGTTCTCGCCGTAGGCCGCGACGTTCAGGGCGTCGGTCCGGAAGGTCCCGAAGCCTTCCACCGCCTCGGACACCGCCACGCCCTCGCGGGCCGGGTACTCGTGGTTCGCCTTGGCGAAGATCTCCTGCGCCTCGGCGGTCGCGAGGAACTCGATGAAGCGGATCGCGTTGGCCCGGTTGGGGGCCGTGGCGACCACGCCGGCCCCGCTGATGTTCACGTGCGTGCCGCGATCGTCCTGGTTGGGGAAGAACAGACCGACCGCCGCCGCGACGGCCTGATCGTTCGCGTCGCTCGAGGCGATGAGCCGGGCGAGGTAGTAGTGGTTC
Organism: Trueperaceae bacterium; assembly: GCA_011390455.1. The sequence continues at coordinate 15,606 of JAABSI010000056.1, read as the reverse complement.
ACGACGGCGACGTCGCACTCGCCCGCGGCGACCGCACGGATCTGGTCGGTGTCGCCGCCTTGGGGGTTGCGGGCGAGGTTCTGGGCGATGCCGTTCGCCCAGACCTGCGCCGCGTCGGCGCCGGCCGTGGCGATGACCGAAGCGGTGAGCGAGATGTTGTAGATGTTGCTCGAGGAACGGATGCACACGCGGTCGCGCCACGCTTCGCTCGCCAAGTCCTCGTAGGTCGACAGCTCGGACGGATCGACGCGGTCGACGCTGTAGACGATGCCGCGGGCGCGCTGCGAGAGCCCGAACCAGCGGCCCTCCGGGTGGCGGAGGTTGGCGGGGATCGCGGCCTCGAGCGCGTCCGAGTCCACGGAGGCGAGGAGGCCCGCCTCGTCGGCGCGCCACAGACGGCCGGCGTCGACGGTGACGATCACGTCGGCGGGGCTGTTCGCGCCCTCGCTGCGCATGCGTTCGATCAACTCGTCCGCGCCCGCTTCGATCAGGTTCACCTGGATGCCGGTCTGCTCGGTGAAGAGGTCGTAGAGGGTCTGGTCGGAGTCGTAGTGGCGGGCCGAGTAGACGTTGACCACTTCCTGCGCGCTGGTGAACCCCAGGAGCGCGAAGATCGAGGCGGCGATGAAGGCGGCGTGCAAGCGTCGGTGCATGGGCTCCTCCGGTCGGCTCGGGCGGCCGACGTCGTATGGCTTAATCCCAAGTGATGTACTCGGGATTGCGGGCATCATGGCAAGACGTAATCCCGAGTGTCAAGGTCAAGTATCCTGACGCGCGCTTCTGGCGTCAGGGGCTGCGTTCGCGCGAGCGCGCGATCGCCGTGCTCACCACGATGACCGGCAAGATGCCGACGAGCACGATCGCCAGCGCGCCCCCCGACGCCTCGACCAGACGTTCGTCCGAGGCCAGCCGGTAGACCCGCACCGCCAACGTGTCGAAGTTGAAGGGGCGCACGATCAAGGTGGCCGGGAGCTCCTTGATCACGTCGACGAACACCAGCAACATCGCCGTGAGGAGGCTTCCGCGCAGCATCGGCACGTGCACGCGGCCGAGCGTGCGCAAGGGCCGGTGCCCCAAGCTCATGGCCGCTTCGTCCATGCTGCGCGTGACCTTGCCGAGGCCGGCCTCGACGGTGCCGAAGGAGACGGCGAGGAATCGCACCAGGTAGGCGAACACCAGGCCGACGATCGTCCCGCTGAGCAGGAGGCCCGTGGAGATCCCGAAGGTGTCGCGCATCCAGGCGTCGACCGCGTTGTCGAAGAGCCCGAGCGGCAACAGGACGCCCACCGCGATCACCGAGCCCGGGACGGCGTACCCCATCGAGGCGACCCGCGTCGCGAGCTTGGTGAGGGCGTTCGGGCGGATCCGCACCCCGTACGCCAGCACCATCGCCAGGATCATCGCCAGCAGCGCCGTGAGCACGGCCAGCAGCAGGCTGTTGCTCGCGTACTGCCAGAACAGCGGGCTCACCGTGCGCTCGGTGTGGCGCACGGTCATCGCGAGCAGCACGCCCGCGGGGAGGAGGAAGCCCAGCGCGATCGGCGTGAGTCCGGCGGTGAAGGCGAGCGCGGCTCGCCAGCCCGAGAGTCGATACACGGAGAGCACCCGATACCGGCTCGCGGTCGGCTGCTGGTACGCCGCGCGGCGGCGCGACCAGCGCTCGAGCACGATGAGCAGGAAGACGAACACGAGCAGCAGAGCAGCCAACTGGGCCGCCGCGACCCGTTCGCCCATCCCGAACCAGGTGCGGTAGATGCCGGTCGTGAAGGTCACGACCCCGAAGTAATCGACGGTCCCGAAGTCGCTGAGCGTCTCCATGAGCGCGAGCGCGACGCCGGCGACGATCGCGGGCCGCGCCAGCGGCAGCGAGACGACGAAGAAGCTCCGCCAGGGGCCCCGCCCCAGGCTCCGGCTCGCCTCGAGGATCGACGCGGATTGCTCCAGGAAGGCCGCGCGGGACAGCAGGTAGACGTACGGATAGAGGGCCAGCGTCAGCATGGCGATCGCGCCCCCGAGCGAGCGGACGTTCGGGAACCAGTAGTCGCCGGGGCCCCATCCCGTGACGGCCCGCAAGGTGCCCTGGAGCGGACCCGAGAACTGCAGGAAGTCGGTGTACGTGTAGGCGAGGATGTAGGCGGGTACCGCCATCGGCAGGAGCAGCGCCCATTCGAAGAGGCGCTTGCCTGGGAACTGGCACATCGTGACCAGCCAGGCGAGGCCCACGCCGATGACCAGGCTCCCCGCCCCGACGCCGAGCATGAGCCACACGGAGTTGCGGACGTAGCGCGGCAGCACCGTCGCGGCGAGATGCGACCAGACCTCGCCGGACGGCGTGAAGACGCTGCTCAGCACCACCAGCACCGGCGCCGCCACGAGCACCGCGAGCAGCGTGACGACGAGGCTCCAGCCGCTGAACACGCCCGTGCCCCGCGCGCGGCCGCGCGCCCGTACGCGGGGCCCTCGAAGGGCGGTCATGGGGGTCCGTCGCCACATGGTTGCCCAGGGTACTCGACCCGTGGCGGCTCGAATCGGAGGCGGACGACGCCCGGGGGCCGCTCGAGCGAGGGGGCGCCTGGCCTCGACGCCACCATGGCGAGCGCCCACCGGAACGGGACCGGTGGGCGCTCGCGATCGTGGCGGAGAGGGAGGGATTCGAACCCTCGAAACGGTTTGACCCGTTTACCCGCTTTCCAGGCGAGCTCCTTCAACCACTCGGACACCTCTCCAGGCATGGGCCGCCCTGGCGGGCGGGTGGCGACGAGGAGTCTAGCACGCGCGCCGGGCGCCCGGAATCGGGTCGGCCGCGACACCGTGCCGCGCTCCGTTATCCCTATGATGGTGCTCAAGATTCGACCCCGCCCAAGGAGGCCCCATGCTGCGTGACCGCATCGCGACCCTGACCGACGCCGCCGACGTCGACGCGTTCCTGACCGACCACCCCACGAGCGTCATCTTCAAGGCCGGAACCTGCCACAAGACCATGCAGGGCTTCGGGTTCCTCCAGGAGAAGCTGGAGGAGCGCCCCGACCTGATGGTGGGGCTGATCCGCGTCGTCGAGCACCGCCCGGCGTCGAACCGGATCGCCGATCGCACCGGCATCGTCCACCACTCCCCGCAGGTGATCCTCTTCCGCGAGGGCGAGCCCGTGTTCGACGTCGACAACTGGGGCATCACGTCGGAGGCGCTCGCGGATGGGTTCGCTCGCGTTCCGGCCGGTGCCTCGGTCGACGTCGTGGCGAGCGCCTCCACCAGCGACCTGAAGCCCTACCTCGACGTCCTCGAGCAGTACCTGTCCGGCGTGATCGGCGACCGCCAGTTCGAGTACGTGTACACGACCATGTTCCGCGACGACGCCTCGCTGCGGTCGGCCGCAGAGGTCGACGTGCTCGGGTCGATCTTCGGCGACGTCGATCGCCACGCGAACATGCACTTGATGATGGCCGGCAAGGCCCAGGACGAAGCGATGCGCGTGCGCGCCGAGGCGGCGTACGCCAAGCTCAAGGAGCTTGCACAGGGCGTCGCCGCTTGAGCTAGAGCGACCTACTTCGGGTCGTCGCGCCCCGCCCGCAGGAAGCGTTCGAACGCGTCCTCGCCGGCGGGGCGCTCGCGTGCTTCCGAACGCGCCTTGGCGCCACGCACCTCGTCGTTCGACCGCGGCCGAGGCCGTTCGGGGCGCGGGGTCTCGGACCGCGTCCGCTTCGGGGCCAACACGGTCCACACGGCGAGCGCCAGGACGATCACGGCCCCGAAGGCGAGCAGCGTGAGGAGCGCGAGCGGCGTCACCCGCGCATCCTAACCGAGCGGTCGCACCGCCAGCTCCGCGAGGCGCGCCCCGTCGGCGTTGCCGCCGCTGAGGATCACGACCGTCGGCCCCGGACGCAGGAGCGGCGCCCCTTCGGCGACGAGCATCCGGTAGGCGGCGAAGGCGAGCGCGCCGGTGGGCTCCACGGTCAGGTGCGCTTCCCGCATCATCCAGGCCGCACCGTCGAGGATCGCCTCGTCGCTCACGTCGACGAAGGCGTCGACGGTGGCCCGGATGACGTCGAAGTTCACCACCCCGAGCGCTTGCGTGCGCACCCCGTCGGCGACCGTGCGCACGACGTCCTCGGCGGACCAGGTGACGAGGCGACCGGCGCGGAACGAGGCGCCCGCGTCCGCCGCGAGCGTCGGTTCGACGCCGACGACGTTCGCGGTCGAGCCGAGCGCGCGCAAGGCGCTCGCGACGCCGGCGAGCAAACCACCGCCGCCGACGCACACCAGCACGTTGGCGACGTCCGGCAGGTCGTGGGCGATCTCGAGCCCGACGCTCGCCTGGCCCTCGACGATCCACGGGTGGTCGTAGGGCGGCACGAGGGTCGCGCCCAGTTCGGCCGCGAGACGCTCGGCGGTGCCCTCCCGCGACGCCTTGTCGTTCGCGCAGCGCACCACGCGCGCGCCCCAGGCCAAGGTGCGGCGCACCTTGATCTCGGGCGCGCCGTCGGGGATGACGATCGTGGCGGGGACCCCCGCCAGGGCCGCGGCGCAAGCGACGCCCTGAGCGTGGTTGCCGCTCGAGTGCGTGACGACGCCGCGCGCCCGCACCTCGGGGGCCAGGCGCGCGAGGAAGTTCGAGGCCCCGCGCAGCTTGAAGGAACCGGTGCGTTGCAGGTTCTCGGCCTTGGCGTACACGGGCGCCGGCGCCCCCTCCACGGGGAGCCGCACGAGGGGCGTCCGGAAGGCGTTGGCGGCCACGCGCTCGGCGGCGGCTTCGAGCTCGGTGCGGGTGGGCACGGGGGTGGGGCTCATGCGGTCGGTCTACCATGGTCGCGTGGCCACGGAACCGCGTCCAACGGTGTGCTGGGGCGCCGCCGCGTCCACGGCGCGTGGTACAAAAGTCCCAGTTCGGCGACGGCCGTGCTCGACGTCCGTCGCGCCCCTACCCATCCCCGATCCCCGACGGCGGCCACGGCGCTTCCGGTGTCGTGGCGCATCGGCGTGAGGAACGCATGGACGACGCCTCCCAGCTCATGAACGCCTCCAGCCTCGGGTACGTCGAGGACGTGTACCTCGAGTACCTTCGCGATCCGGGTGCGGTGTCCGACGCTTGGCGCGCGCTCTTCGAGCGCATGGGTGCCGAGGGTGCGGCGGCGGCCGGGCTGACCGGCCGCAGCAGCACCGGGCCCCGCTTCCACCGCGGCACGCTCTTCGCCCCTGCGGCGACGACCGCCGCCGCGCCCGGCGGCGGCACGACCGATGCCGAGCTCCACCAGCGGCTCGACCGGCTCGTGCGCAACTTCCGCGTGCGCGGGCACCGGGTCGCCGATCTCAACCCGCTCGGCGGCGAGAAGATCTCCGTTCCAGAACTCGAACTCGGTTATTACCGGATCACCGACGCCGACCTCGGGCGCCCGGTGCTCGACACCACCTTCCACGACGCCAAGACCGTCGGCGACGTGTACGACGCGCTGCGCGCGACCTACACGCGCTCGATCGGCGCGCAGTTCATGCACATCGACAACCTCGAGGTGCGGCGGTGGCTGCAGGCGCGGATGGAGCGCACCCGCAACCGCCTCGAGCTCTCGCGCGACACCCAGCTCCGCATCCTGACCAAGCTGACCGACGCGGTCATCTTCGAGGAGTTCATCCAGAAGAAGTTCGTCGGCGCCAAGAGCTTCTCGCTCGAAGGCTCCGAGAGCCTGATCCCGCTCCTCGACCTGGCGCTGGAGAAGGCCGGGGCGCAGGGGGTGCGCGAGGTCGTCCTGGGCATGGCGCACCGGGGCCGCCTGAACGTGCTCGCGAACATCATGGGCAAGCACCCGCGCACGATCTTCCGGGAGTTCGAGGACAAGGACCCGGAGATGAACCGCGGTCGCGGCGACGTCAAGTACCACCTCGGCTATTCGAACGACTGGACGACCCAAGCGGGGCACGAGCTCCATCTGTCGCTCGCCTTCAACCCGTCGCACCTCGAGTTCGTGAACGCGGTGGCGATGGGGCGGGTGCGCGGGAAGCAGGACCGCGTCGGCGACGAGGAGCGCGGCCACGCGCTCTGCGTGCTGATCCACGGCGACGCCGCCTTCATCGGCGAGGGCATCGTCCAGGAGACGCTGAACATGTCCGAGCTCGCCGGGTACCGCGTCGGCGGCACGCTGCATGTGATCGTGAACAACCAGGTGGGGTTCACGACCGGTCCCGATCAGGGGCGCTCGACGACCTACGCCAGCGACGTCGCGAAGATGCTCCAGAGCCCGATCTTCCACGTCAACGGCGAGGACCCCGAGGCGGTCGCGCAGGTGATCGAGGTGGCGATGGACTTCCGCCGCACCTTCCAGCGCGACGTCGTGATCGACATGTACGCCTACCGGCGCTTCGGCCACAACGAGGGCGACGAGCCGTCGTTCACCCAGCCGCGCATGTACGCCGACATCCGCCGCCGTCCCAACGTGCGCGAGGGGTACCTCGAGCGCCTGCTGACGCTCGGCGGCGTCACCCGCGAGGAGGCGGACGCGATCGCCGAGGCGCGGCGCGAGCACCTCGAGCAGGAGCTGTCGGTGGCGCGCGGCGACGACTTCAAGCCGACGTACAGCGCCTTCGAGGGCCTTTGGAAGCCCTACCGCGGGGGCAGCGACGCCGACGCGCCCGATGCCGGCACGGCGATCGAGCGGGGCGAGGCCGAGCGCCTGCTCCGAGCGCTCGCGGCGGTGCCCGAGGGCTTCGAACCCAACGCCAAGCTCGTGCGCTTCCTCAAGGGGCGCGAGGAGATGGCGGCCGGCGACCGTGGGCTCGACTGGTCGGCGGGGGAGGCGCTCGCCTTCGGCTCGCTGGTCGCCGAGGGCGTGCGCGTGCGGCTGAGCGGTCAGGACAGCGAACGCGGCACCTTCAGCCATCGCCACTCCGTGCTCCACGACGCCGCGACCGGCGCGCGCCACCCCTCGTTCGACGGCGTGGCGCGGGGCGGGGGCGTCTTCGACGTCCACAACAGCCCGCTCTCGGAGAACGGGGTGCTCGGCTTCGAGTACGGCTACTCGCTCGATTGGCCCGACGGCCTGGTCATCTGGGAGGCCCAGTTCGGCGACTTCGTCAACACGGCCCAGGTGATCATCGACCAGTTCATCGCGTCCGGCGAGGACAAGTGGCGCCGCCTGTCGGGCTTGGTGCTGCTGCTGCCGCACGGCTTCGAGGGCGCCGGCCCCGAGCACTCCAGCGCGCGCCTCGAGCGCTTCCTGCAGATGTGCGCCGAGGACAACCTGCAGGTGGTGGTGCCCAGCACGCCGGCGCAGATGTTCCACCTGCTGCGCCGCCAGGTGAAGCGCCCCTGGCGCAAGCCCCTGGTGGTCATGACGCCCAAGAGCCTCCTGCGCCACCCGCGGGCGCTGAGCCGCCTCGAGGACGTCGTGGAGGGTTCCTTCGAGACGGTCCTCACCGACGCGAGCGTGCCCGCCGAAGGGGTGCGCCGCATCCTGATGTGCAGCGGGAAGGTCTACTACGACCTCCTCGTCGCGCGCGAGGAGCAGGGCCGCGACGACGTGGCGCTCGTCCGGTTGGAGCAGCTCTACCCGCTCCGCCAGGGCGACGTCGATGCCGCGTTGGAGCGCTACCCCGAGGGGGTCGGCGTCACGTGGGTCCAGGAGGAGCCGGAGAACATGGGGGCGTGGCGCTACCTGCGCGTCCGTTGGGGCGACTCGGTCTCGGGCCGCGCCTTCGCGGGCGTGAGCCGGCCCGCGTCGGCGAGCCCCGCCACGGGGTCGGCGAGCGCCCACAAGCTCGAGCAAGCGGAGCTGCTGCGCGCCGCCCTGGGCGAGCGCGTCCCCGACGAGGTGGTCGCGTGAGCGCGGCCGCCCTTCAATCGAACGCGAGCGCCGGCCATCGCCGGCGCCGAGGAGCGTGACCATGGCCGTGGACGTCACCGTGCCCAGCGTGGGCGAGTCGATCACCGAGGTCTTCGTGGGCAGTTGGCTCAAGCAGCCCGGCGACCGCGTGGGCAAGGACGAGCCGCTCGTCGAGATCGAGACCGACAAGGCGACCCTCGAGGTGCCCTCGCCCATCGACGGCGTACTCGCCGAGCAACTCGTCGCCGCGGGTGGTTCGGCGAACGTCGGCGACGTGATCGCTCGGATCGACGCCGAAGGGGCCGCGGCGGGCGAGGTGAAGGACGCCGCGAGCGACGAGAAGGAGCCCGAGCCCGAGGCTGCTGCGGGCGAGGACGCCCCGGCGAAGCCGGACGCGGCGGCGGCGCCCGGCGACGGCGCCAAGGTCATGCCCGCTGCCGAGCGCGCCCTGGCCACGTCGGGCGTCGAGCTCGAGGACGTCCGGGCGACCGGTCCCGGCGGCCGCGTCCTCAAGGAGGACGTCGAGCGCGCGGCCGAGGCCGCCAAGAAGGCCACGGCTCGGTCCGAGAAGGCGTCGGCAGCTCCTTCCGCGGCGCCCGCGCCCGCGGCGGCCGGCGCGCGCGAGGAAGAGGTCGTCCCGATGTCGCCGCTGCGGCGCAAGGTGGCGCAGCGGCTCGTCGAGGCGCAGCAGACGGCCGCGCTGCTCACCACCTTCAACGAGGTGGACATGGGCGCCGTGATGGCGCTGCGCAGCGCCCACAAGGACGCCTTCGAGAAGCGGTACGGCGTGCGCCTCGGCTTCATGAGCTTCTTCGTCAAGGCCGCGATCGACGCCCTGCGCGAGATCCCGCAGCTCAACGCCGAGATCCGGGGCACCGACATCGTCTACAAGAACTACTACGACGTCGGCGTCGCGGTCTCGACCCCCAAGGGGCTCGTGGTGCCGGTGCTGCGCCACGCGGAGCGGCTCTCGTTCGCCGAGGTCGAGACCGCGGTCGCCGACTTCGGCAAGCGCGCGCAGTCGAACAAGATCACGCCGGACGAGCTCCAGGGCGGGACGTTCACGATCTCGAACGGCGGCGTGTTCGGGTCGCTGATGTCGACGCCGATCGTCAACCCGCCGCAGAGCGGGGTCCTGGGCATGCACACGATCCAGGAGCGTCCGGTCGCGCGCGACGGCCAGGTGGTCATCCGGCCGATGATGTACCTGGCGCTGACGTACGACCACCGCATCGTCGACGGCCGCGAGGCGGTCACCTTCCTCAAGCGCATCAAGGACGCGGTCGAGGAGCCTGCGCGGCTGCTGCTCGAGATCTGACCGTCGGGATCGCCGGCACGCGCACGCCCCCCGGGTCGCGACCCGGGGGGCGTCGTCGTTCGCCTTCGCTTCGCGCGCTACCGGGTGTCGACCGCGAACCCCGCCTCCTCGAACGAGGCGAGGTACGCCCCGTACCCCTCGGCCTCGAGGTCGGCGAGCGGCACGAAGCGCAGCGCCGCCCCGTTGATGCACCAGCGCTCGCCGGTGGGCGCCGGGCCGTCGTCGAACACGTGGCCGAGGTGGGCGTCGCCGTACCGGCTGCGGGCCTCGGTGCGGACGATCCACAGCGTGCGGTCGTACGCGATCTCCACGTACTGGTCGATCGGTCGGGTGAACGAGGGCCATCCGGTGCCGGAGTCGAACTTGTCGAGCGAGGAGAACAGCGGCTCGCCGCTGATCACGTCGACGTAGATGCCCGGCTCGTCGAGCGCGTCGTACGGGTGGCTGAAGGCGCGCTCGGTGGCGTTCTCGCGCACGACCCGGTAGACCAGCGGATCGAGCGTGGCCCGCAGCTCGGCATCGGTGGGGATGGGGCGCCACCACGCCGGTCGCTCCGCGCTGCCGCCGTCCAGGGCGTAGACCGTGGCGTCGTCCGCCCACACGCGGGCGATGAAGCGGTCGCGGCCGGACGCGGAGCGGTAGTAGCCGTACCGGATCGCGTTGGTGGCGTAGTAGTCCTGGTGGTAGTCCTCGGCGAGCCAGAACGGTCCGGCGTCGACGACCTCCGTGGCGATCGGGGCGTCGAACTTGCCCGAGGCGCCCAGCGCCGCCTTCGAGCCCTCCGCCAGCGTTCGCTGCGCCTCGTCGACGACGTAGATCGCCGACGAGTAGCTGAAGCCGCGGTCGACGAAGGAGCCGCCGGCGTCGGTCGGGTCGTGCATGCGCCAGAAGGCGTCGAGCAGCTCCTGGTAGGTGACGTCGTCGGGGGCGTACCGGACCTCGACCACCTCGCGGTGGCCGGTGTCCTCGCGCACCACCGCCTCGTAGGTGGGGTTGGGTACGTGGCCGCCCATGAAGCCCGAGCGCACGTCCAGGACGCCGGGGATCTTCTCGAAGTCGGCCTCGGTGCACCAGAAGCAGCCGCCCGCGAAGTAGGCGACGGCCTCGTCCGGACCGGGCGCGACGCCGTCGCCGGCGAACTGGGCGGCGGGGGCGTCGGGTGCGGCTAGGGCTGGGTCGTCGCCGTCGCGGTCGGCGAGCGCGAACGCGACCCACGCCACCACGAGGAGGGCCGGGAGCGTGCGAAGGAGGGCGCGGGGCAGAGTCATGTCTGCACGATGCGGCATCCGGCGTCCGGCGTCCGCGTGCCAGGCGACCAAGGCGGTCGCCGCGGGCGACCGCGTCGGCCAACCCCCCGTCCGCCGAACGGCCCTCGGGTACCATGCCGCCGGAGGCATCATGGCCGAGTTCGACGTCGTCATCATCGGTGCGGGACCCGGCGGGTACGTCGCCGCGATCCGCGCCGCGCAGTTGGGGTTCACCGTCGCCTGCGTCGAGAAGGAGCCCACCCTGGGCGGCACCTGCGTGCGGGTGGGCTGCATCCCGAGCAAGGCGCTGCTCGAGTCGAGCGAGCGTTACCTGGAGGCGCGCGAGCACCTCGCGGCCCACGGCGTGAAGGTGGACGGCGTCTCGCTCGACCTGGCCGCGATGCAGCAGCGCAAGGACGCGGTGGTCAAGGCGAACACGGATGGGGTCGCGTACCTGCTCAAGAAGAACAAGATCGAGCGCGTCGTCGGCACGGGCCGGCTGGTCAAGGCCGGCGAGGTCTCCGTGGAGGGCGAGGGCGAGCCGCGCACGCTCACGGCGAAGCACGTCGTGCTCGCGACCGGCAGCCGCGTGGCGCCGCTCAAAGGCGTCGCGTTCGACGGCGAGCGGGTGGGCTCGAGCACCGAGGCGCTCGCGTGGGGCGAGGTGCCCAAGCACCTGGTCGTCGTGGGCGCCGGCGTGATCGGCCTGGAACTCGGCAGCGTCTGGCGCCGGCTCGGCGCCGACGTCACCGTGCTCGAGTACCTCGATCGCATCCTCCCCGGCATGGACGAGGAGATCGCCAAGGAGGCGCGCAAGGTCTTCACCAAGCAGGGCATGACGCTGCGCACCGGCGTCGCCGTCACCGGCGCGACCGTCAAGGGGAAGAAGGTCACCGTGCACGTCGACGGCGGCGACGACGTCGTCGCCGACCGCGTGCTCGTGGCCACCGGCCGGCTCCCGAACACCGAGGGTCTGGGCCTCGAGGAGGCCGGCGTCCAGGTCGACGCGCGCGGTCGCGTGGTGGTCGACGAGCGCTTCGAGACGAACGTGCCCGGGGTGTACGCGATCGGCGACCTCATCCACGGCCCGATGCTCGCGCACAAGGCCGAGGAGGACGGGGTCGCGCTCGCCGAACTGCTCGCGACCGGCCATGGGCACGTCGACTACGGCCTGGTGCCCAACGTCGTCTACACCGACCCCGAGATCGCCTCGGTCGGGCGCACCGAGGAAGACCTCAAGGCGCAAGGGATCCCGTACCGCAAAGGGGTGTTCCCCTTCCAGGCGAACGGGCGCGCGCGGGCGATGGGGCGCACCGAGGGGAAGATCAAGGTGCTCGCGCACGAGGCCACCGACCGGGTGCTGGGGGTCCACGCGATCGGCGCCCACGCTGGCGACCTGATCGCCGAAGCGGTGGCGGCGATGACCTTCCACGCCTCGAGCGAGGACCTGGCGCGCGTCGTCCACGCCCACCCCACCCTCTCCGAGGTGCTCAAGGAAGCCGCCCTGGCGGTGGACGGGCGGGCGCTGCACTCCTAGGGTGTGACGTGCGGCGGTCGCGAAGCGCGGCGGTCGCGAAGCGCGGCGGTCGCGAAGCGCGGCGGTCGCGAAGCGACCGCAACGCGCCGCAGGCGCAGGGGGCGAAGCCCCCGCGCCGTCCGCGGCGCGCGTCTGTGGCGCGCGCTACCGTGACGCGTAGGCGTCCAGGACGGGCACCGAGCGCGTGCTACCGTGTCGGCGATGAACCCGCCCACCGCCACCGCCGACGCCGCCGTCGAGGTGCGCGTCCGTGACCCCCGTTTGCAGCCCATCGCCGACAAGGTGCTCGCGGGCGAGCGACTGACCTTCGAAGACGGCCGCGTCCTGTACCGCACGTCCGACCTCCCCGCGGTCATGCGCCTCGCCGACGTCGTGCGCGAGCGCAAGGTCGGGGCCAAGGCCTATTTCGTCCACTCGCTGCGGCTGTCGCAGACGAACGTCTGCTACGTGGGCTGCACCTTCTGCGGGTTCGCGAAGCGCTTCGGGGAGGACGGCGTCTGGGATTACGACCTCGAGGACGTGTGGGCCTACGTCGATCAGCATTGGCACCCCGACCTCACCGAGATCCACATCGCCTCGGGCCACCACCCCAAGCGCTCGTTCGACTACTACCTCGACCTGGTGCGCGGCCTGACCGAGCGCTACCCCGGCGTGCAGGTCAAGGCCTGGACCGCCGCCGAGATCCACCACTTCACCAAGATCACGCGCCCGCGGCTGACGTACCGCGAGGTGCTGTCGCAGCTCAAGCAGGCCGGGCTCGTGGCGATGCCCGGCGGCGGGGCCGAGATCTTCGCCGAGGACGTGCGGCGGCGCATCGCGCGCGCCAAGGTCACCGCCGAGGGCTGGCTCGAGGTCCACCGCACCGCCCACGAGCTCGAGATCCCGACGAACGCGACGATGCTCTACGGCCACGTCGAGACGCTCGACGACCGGCTCGACCACATGGATCGCCTGCGGCGCCTGCAGGACGAGACCGGTGGGTTCCTGAGCTTCATCCCGCTCGCGTACCAACCGGAGCACAACGCCCTGGCCGCCGAGTTGGAAGCCGAGGGCAAGCGGGTGCACACGACCGGCGTCGACGACCTGCGCAACCTGGCGGTGGCGCGCCTGTACCTCGACAACGTGCCGCACGTGAAGGGCTACTGGATCATGATCACCCCCGAGCACACCCAGGTGGCGCTCGCGGCCGGCGTCTCCGACGTCGACGGCACGATCAAGGACGAGAAGATCGCGCACGCCTCCGGCGCCGTCACCGAGGCCGGCATGACCGAGGAGCAGCTCGTCGCCCTGATCAAGGGCGCGGGGCGCGTCCCCGTGCGGCGCGACGCGCTCTACAACGAACTCCAGGTCTTCGCGTGAGCCGCGGGGCCGACCCGATCGAGGCCGCACCGACCCACGGAACCGCGCGCGCCGCGCACGGCGCCCCGGGCTTCGTGGATGGGGCCCCGACCGTCGGCGAGCGCCTCGGGATCGTCGCGTACACGAACGTCGCGCCGCTGCACTGGGGCCTCGAGCCCTGGCCGGGCGCGCGCTTCCACCGCGGCGTCCCGACCGACCTCAACGCGCGGCTGCTCGCGGGCGAGCTCGACCTGACGCTGGTCTCGAGCGCGGAGTTCGTGCGCCACCGCGATCGGCTGGTCGCCCTGCCCGACTTCTCGATCGCCACGCTCGGTCCGGTGCACAGCGTGACGCTCTTCCACCGTCGGCCGTGGGCCGAGCTGCACGGCGGACGCGTGGCCGTGACCACCGAGTCGGCCACCAGCGTCGCGCTGTTGCGGGCGCTGTTCGACGCCGACGGCATGGACGTGGCGTTCGAGCCCGTGGCCCCCGACCTCGAGGCCATGCTCGCCGGGGCCGACGGCGCGCTGCTCATCGGCGACGACGCGCTCGAGGAGGCGGTGGCGCGCCGGCCGGTCGCCGGCTCGATCCCGATCGCCACCGACCTCGGCGACGCCTGGTACGCGCGCACCAAGCTGCCCTTCACCTTCGCCGTGTGGGCCGCCGACGCGGCGCGCCCCCCCTCGCCGCGGCTGGTGGCCGAACTGCGCGCCGCGCGCGAGCGCGGCCTGGGCCACCTGGCCGACGTCGCGCACGCCGAGGCGGCCGCGCGCGGCCTCTCGGACGCGGTCGTCCTGCGCTACCTCGTGAACTTCCGCTACTTCCTCACCCGGCCCGACCGCGACGGCCTCGAGGCTTTCGCCGCGCGCGTCGACCCGACCTTCCAGCCGGGCGAGCTGCGCTTCTGGGACCTCTGAGCACGCCCGCCGCCCCCACCGTGGTCGCTGCGCCGGGCGTGTCCCCCGCGGTGTGGCCCGGCCATCCGTTCCCGCTCGGGGCCACGTGGGACGGCCGCGGCGTGAACTTCGCGGTCTACGCGGAGCACGCCACCCGCGTCGCCGTGGTGCTGTTCGACACCGCGTACGATCCGGAGCCGTCCGCCACCCTCGAACTCACGGAGCGGACCGGGCCGGTGTGGCACGGGTACGCCCCCGGGGTCGGCGTCGGCCGGCGGTACGGCCTCCGGGTCGACGGTCCATGGGCGCCGGCGGAGGGCCACCGCTTCAACCCGCACAAGGTGCTGTTGGACCCGTACGCCAAGGCCATCGGGCGCCCGTACCGGTGGCATCCGAGCCTGATCGGGTCGGCCACCGGACCGCGTGGTGAGGTGCGCGACGAGCGCGACAGCGCCGCGCACGCCCCGTTGGGCGCGGTGGTCGACGATGCCTTCGACTGGCAAGGGGTCGGGCGCCCGGACGTCGCCTGGGAGGACACGGTGCTGTACGAGGCCCACGTCCGTGGGCTGACCATGCAACACCCCGACGTGCCCGAAGAGCTCCGGGGCACCTTCCTGGGGCTCGTCCAGCCCGCCGTGATCGAGCACCTGCACCGCCTGGGCGTGACCACCGTGTCGCTGTTGCCCGTGACGCCGGTGGTCGACGAGTCGCGCCTCCTCGACCTCGGCCTCTCGAACTACTGGGGTTACCACCCGCTCGGCTACTTCGCCCCCGAACCGCGGTACTCGAGCAACGGTCCGGTCACGGCGGTGTCGGACTTCAAGACGATGGTGCGCGAGCTGCATCGCGCCGGCCTCGAGGTCCTCGTGGACGTCGTCTACAACCACACCGGCGAGGGCGACCAGCGCGGACCCACCCTCTCGTTCCGGGGGCTCGACAACGCCGCGTATTACAAGCTCTCGCCCCGCGACCGGCGCGTCTACATCGACTACACGGGGACGGGCAACACGCTCGACCCCGGCAACCCGTACGTGCTGCAGCTGATCACCGACAGCCTGCGCTACTGGGTGACCGAGATGGGCGTCGACGGCTTCCGCTTCGACCTCGCGTCGGCGTTGGCGCGCGAGCTGTACGACGTCGACATGCTGTCCGGCTTCTTCAAGGTGATCCAGCAGGATCCGGTCTTGTCGCGCGTGAAGTTGATCGCCGAACCGTGGGACGTCGGACCGGGCGGGTACCAGGTGGGCAACTTCCCCTGGCACTGGCTCGAGTGGAACGGGCGCTACCGCGATGCGGTGCGCGGGTACTGGCGCGGCGATCCGGGGCGGGCGGCCGAGCTGGCGACCCGCGTGGCCGGATCCTCGGACCTGTACGGCCGCCAGGGGCGGCGCCCGTGGGCGTCGGTCAACTTCGTCACCGCCCACGACGGTTTCACGCTGCACGATCTGGTCGCCTACGCCCA